>JANMLS010000065.1:0-14954 GCA_031372675.1 Verrucomicrobiaceae bacterium | reverse complement strand
GTATATGGATGCGCCGGTGTGGGAGTTGGTGAAGAAGCGGGTGCTGTGGCTGATCGTGCTGTTCATCGGCGGGATGCTGACGGCGACGGTGATTGGGAGTTTTCAGGGGAGCTTGGAAAAAGCGGTGGTGCTTTCGATTTTCATGCCGCTGATTATTTCGGCGGGCGGCAATGCAGGCTCGCAGGCGAGCACGCTGATTATCCGTGCGATGTCGCTGGGGGAAATCACGCCGCGCGACTGGTTGCGCATTTTGCGAAAGGAGCTGATTTCGGGTGTGCTGCTGGGCGGGATTTTGGCGTTGCTCGGCTTTGGGCGCGTGGTGGGCTGGCAGAATTTGCAGGCGGCGATGGGCGGCGATCCATACGGGATTCACTACGTGGCAATCGGGGCGACGTTTGGCATTGCGGTGCTCGGCGTGGTGCTGTGGGGGACGCTGGCTGGCTCGATGTTGCCGCTGCTTTTGAAACGGCTGGGGCTGGACCCGGCGACATCATCCGCGCCTTTCGTAGCGACACTCGTAGATGTGACGGGGCTGGTGATTTACTTCGTGGCGGCGACGGCGATTCTCACGGGAAAAGTGCTGTAATTCTGGCTTGCGCTCGCGCCGCCTCCGAATGAAAGTCGCGCCGCATGAAGAAGATGTTTATTCTCCTAACTCCCGTCGTTTTCCTTACGGCTTGCGACACCACTACGATGCAGCAAATGCCTCGCGATCCTTATATCGGGCGCAAGATCGAGAAGATGGATGGCGGCCAGCCGACGGATGTGAATCATCCGAATCTCGATCCAAGTCGCAACGGACGGTATGACCGCTATGATCGTGGTTATCCCGGCTATCCCCGAGATCGCGGCTATCGCTACAACGGCTACAATGACCGCCGCAGCTACAGCGGACCCGGCTACTACTAAGCCGCGCGATATTTCTCAAAAACTCTCAAATACAACACTATGAACAAAAACCTGATCATCCTCAGTGCAATCGCAGCAACCGGGTTCTCCGGATGCGCGACATTCCAAACCGCAGCCGTCGCCGACTATAATCGCGATGGCGTCGTCTCCGATGGCGAATATCGCCAGTATCAAAAGCAAAAGAGCGTCGAAGCCAGCAACGTGAGCGTCGAGCGCATGAAGCGCGAAAACGCAGTGGATACCGTCCGCGACGTGAACGACACACTCTGGAACGTCCACGGAATCCGCAACTCCATCCGGGCGTTCTAAAAAGCCCATCCAAAAACAAATACTCTAGCAAAAAGCTCGTCAACCAATCGGTCGGCGGGCTTTTTGTCTGTTACGGAAGACAATTCTTTTTCACCAACGGAGCGGTTGAGCACGGAGCCTGCTAAATGAAGGCAACTTCGGCCAACATGGCACCACCTTCAGTCTAAACAATGTCAGAAACCCAAACAGACAACTGCCCAGCGTGCGGCGCGAGCCTCGACATCACTGGTGCTCAGATTTTTGCGGAGCGGACGTGCCCGGTGTGCAGCACGCAGATCAATGTTCGGAGAAAGTTTGGCCACTACGAGCTTTTGGAAATGCTCGGCCACGGAGGACAGGGCCTTGTTTTCAAGGCGGTGGATAACACGCTGAACCGCCTTGTCGCGCTGAAGCTCTTGCGCACGGAGTTTGCGAAAGACCCGGAGTTTATCCGCCAGTTTGAGAGCGAAGCGCAGGTGACTGCTTCGATCAAAAACCCGAACGTAGTGCGTGTCTATTCCTTCGGTGCGGGTGAAGGGCACGTCTATCTCGCGATGGAGCTTGTGGGGAAGGGCACGATGGATGACCTGATGGAAAAGCTGGGGAGGATTCCAGAAGCGCGGGCGCTGGAGATCGGCATCCAGATAGCAAACGGGCTGAAAGCAGGGCAGGAGCGCGGGCTGATTCACCGTGATGTGAAACCGGGCAACATCCTATTTGCGGAAGATGGCTCGGCGAAGATTGTGGACTTCGGGCTTGCGCTGATTTTGGCGCAGGAGGCGGAGGTATCCGGCGAGATTTGGGGCACGCCGTATTACCTTTCCCCGGAGCGCCTCAACCGGGTTCAGGAGGATGCGCGGAGTGATATTTATTCGCTCGGTGCGACGCTTTTTCACGCAATCGCGGGGCGTCCGCCATTTGAGGCAGAGACGGCGACGGGCGTGGCGATGAAGCATCTGAACGCAACCGCAGTGAGCATTCAGGCATGGGCGCCGGATGTGACGAATGCGACCGCTTTCGTAATCAATCGCACGCTTTCCAAAAACCCCGACGACCGTTATTCGAGCTACGAGGAGTTTATCGAGCAGCTTCATTTCGCGAGGGATGAGGCTTTGAAGCAAGCGAGGGAGGGCGGGAAAAAGGCGCAGAGCCGCCTCGTCATCGAAGACTCTGGTGCCCGGAAAATAAATAGCTTGGTGACGATTGCGACCTTGGTCGTGCTCGTGGTCGGCGTCGGTTTGGGCGTCTGGTTCATGAATCGTTCGGGCGACAAGGGCAAAGCGCTGGGCATTGAGGCAGTCGGCTTGGATTCTCTTGGGAACGAATGGAAGGCTGCGCGCGACTTGCTCGCCGGCGGCGATCACGCCCGAAGCATCGAGGCATTCCGCGCTCTTGCGGAAAACTCGAAAGGCGAGAAAAAGGCGTGGGCGACTGTTTTTCAGGCACTCTCGCACCAACTCGCGGGGAATTCGCAGGCAGCCTCTGGCGCACTTGGGTTGCTGGATAAAGACAATGCGCTCGGAAGGTTTTACGCAAGTTTTGCAAATACGCTTACCTCCAGCACGCCGCTCACTGCGGAGTCCGCAAATCAGTATGGCCAGACCAACCACGAATCCGTTGCGGCCCTGTTTTTGGGATTGAAGGCATACAATTCCGGCAACGTCACCGCCGCAGCACCTTTGCTGCGGAGATTCACCACGGGGAATTACACGCGGGAGTTTGCGTTCCTCTCGGAGTTCAAAAAAGTGGCCCGCCCGTTTGAGGACGAGATCACCAACTTCAACATGGCCACGGATGCGCTGAAAAATGCAGCCAACCCAGGGCAACGCACGGCGGCTATTAATGGGATGAAGCAGTTCCAGACCAAGCTCAAGCAGGGCAGCCCGCTGAATCCCGTCATCCAAGCAGCCATCGCAGCCGCTGAAAAAACGACTCAACCCCCCGCGCCTCCAGCCAAGCCGCCCACGCCAGCCCCGCAAGTGAAGCCACCCGCGCCTCCTGCGCCGCAGCCCGTCGCCAACCAGCAAGCAGCTCCTCTCTCGTCAGTAAAAATCACCGCTTCCGCTCACGGCAAGAACTTCTCCTTCAGATACAACCTCGCGATGGACGGCGATCCCGCGACTGGCTGGGTTGCCGGGGCGGATGGTCCCAAGTGGATTCAATTCGACTTCGGAGCGGAAAAGAAAATCGGGCGATGGGTGTTAAAGCACATCGCCCCTCAGCAACATCCATCGGAGAACAACAACAGAAACTTCAAACTGGAATGCAGCAATGATGGCACGACTTGGACTTTGTCCGACTCCGTGATCGGCAATCAGGCCAACACCACCGACCGACTCGTGAAGCCGTTCTCGGCGCGATACGTCAGAGTCTCTTTCGCAAACGAAATCAATCAGCCTGTTTCCCTCTACGAAGCAGAGTTCACCGAGGCCAGTCTCATGGGGAAACCCGCCTATTTGCCCTGGCAGATTACCAGCGTCCGGTTCTCCCCCGATTCCCCGATGGCTTTCCAGCCAATCGGGACTGTGAATAAAAGGCCCGCCGTGTCATTTGAGCCAGCTACGGGGAAATATACGATCAACGGAAGTGCCGACGATTTAATGGCGAAAGCTGAATCATTTCACTTCGTCAACCAGCCCGTAGAAGGGAATTTCGAGTTCTCCGCACGGGTTGCAGACAGCCGTTCGTGGAGCAGGATTGGTATCATGGCCCGCTCCGCCTTAAGATCAGATGCCAGCCAGATGGCCATCGTGACCTTACCTAGTGGTCAGACGCAGTATATCCTGCGACAAAAATCATTAGAGAAGACCAGCGGGGACATCCCGAACATCAGAAAGCTCCCCATTTGGTTCAAGCTGACGCGAGTCGGCACAACCATCGCCATTTTTGATTCTCAGGATGGAGTGAGCTGGACCAAAATCCGCGAGGAACAATTCAATAGTCTCGAAAAGCTAGTTTATACCGGACTGGTGGTGAGCACCAACAAACCGGGGACGCTTTCCGCTGGCTCGTTGGACAACGTATCCCTCAAGCCCCTGCCCTAAAGCCGCCGCGCCGCATCATAGCCCGGCTTGATCACATCGTAGATCAGCCGCAGCCGCTCATCGAAATGGATGAACGCGCTCTTCATCGCATTGATCGTCACCTTCTCCAAATCCCCCAGCCCCAGCCCAAACTCCTCCACCGCGATTCCGAACTCCTTCGTCATCGTCGTATCGCTCATCAGCCGGTCGTCCGTATTGATCGTCACCCGGAAGCCACGGTCATAGTACAGCTTAAACGGATGCTCCTTCATCGAGCGCACCGCCCCCGTGTGGACGTTGGACGAAAGACACATCTCCAGCGGAATCCGCCGGGCCAAGACGTATTGCGCCAGCGAACCGAGATGCGCGATGCGGCCATCCACGATGTGCATATCATCCATCAGCCGCGTCGCGTGCCCCAGCCGATGCGCCCCGCACACCTGCAACGCCTGCCAGATGCTCGCCACCCCAAACGCCTCGCCCGCGTGCAGCGTCGAATAAAAATTCGCCCGCTGGATTTCCTGAAACGCCTCCGCGTGCTTCTTCGGCGGGAACCCCGCTTCCTCCCCCGCCAGATCAAAACCCACCACGCCCCGGTCGCGAAACGCAATCGCCAGCTCCGCCCATTCCAGCGAATCCGTGCGGTGCCGCATCCCGCAAATAATCAGCCCCCACTTCACCCCATACTTCGCCTCGCCCCGATGGAATCCATCCAGCACCGCCTGCACGACAGCCTCCGGCGTCAGCCCCTTTTCCAAATGAAAACACGGCGCAAACCGGCACTCCGCATACACTACCCCGTCCTCGTGCATATCCTCGATAAACTCAAACGCCACCCGCTCCAGCGCCGCCCGCGTCTGCATCACCGCGCACGTATGCGCAAAACCCTCCAGATACTCCGGCAGCGATCCCTTATTCGCTCCGCGATGAAACCACGCGCCCAGCGCCGCCGCATCGCCAGTAGGCAGCAGCCCGTAGCCGCACTCCCGCGCAAGCGCGATCACCGTCGCAGGCCGCAACCCGCCATCGAGATGCTCGTGCAGCAGCACTTTTGGAATCGTGTGAAGAAGCGCAGCGTCCGGTTTCATGCAGAGCAACCTAGCATCCAATCGGGTTTCCTAGAAGCTTCAAAAAAAGTAGCCCGCGAGTCCCATCGCGGTCTTACGCTTCTCGCGAAGCGACCAATCAAATGAAGTGTCGCTTCGCGAAAGGGCAATGCCGCGATGGGACTCGCGGGCTACTTTTCGATTCACGCAAACGCTGGAGCCGCACAGCAAAAAAATCCGCACAAAGCCAATAAATGCCAAGTAATTCACAGCCTCGCAGGGTTGTGCGATACACCAATGAACCGATTCGTTTTTCTATTCGCAGTAGCTTTGCTTCCGTCGCTTGCCTCGGCAGCCGATGATAAGGTGATTTTTAACCGGGATGTCCGGCCCATTCTTGGCGAGTACTGTTTCCATTGCCACGGCCCGGATCCCGGCTCTCGAAAAGAAGGCATCCGCTTTGATCGTGAGGATGGATTCTTCGGCGACCGCGATGGTGCGGGGCCGACTGTGGTGAAAGGGCAGCCCGAAAAGAGCATCCTCTACACGCGGATCATTTCCACGGACGAAGACGAAGTGATGCCTCCGCCGAAGGAGCACAAAAAGCTGAAGCCTGCGGAAATCGCGATTCTGAAAAAGTGGATCGAGCAAGGCGCGGAGTGGCAGCCGCACTGGGCGTTCATCGCTGCGCAAAAATCGCAGGTTCCGGCGGGTGCAGCGCATCCGGTGGATGCGTTCGTTTTGGAAAAGCTGGCGCAGAGCGGGCTGAAACCATCGCCCCAAGCTGACAGGCGAACGCTCGCCCGGCGTGTCGCGCTCGACCTTACGGGTCTTCCACCCAGCCAGGAATTACTTGAGGAGTTTGTGAATGACGCCAGCCCCGGTGCGTATGAAAAACTCGTGGACAAGCTGATGGCGCTGCCTTCCTACGGCGAACATCGCGCTCGCTACTGGCTGGATGCGGCGCGTTACGGCGACACGCACGGACTCCACATCGACAACTATCGCGAAATCTGGCCCTACCGCGAATGGGTGATCAATGCCTTCAATCGCAACCAGCGATTTGACGAATTTACCATCGAGCAAGTCGGCGGCGACCTTTTGCCAAAGCCGACAAAAGAGCAGATCATCGCGACAGGCTTTCACCGCTGCAACGTCACGACCGCTGAGGGCGGAACCATTCCCGAGGAAAATCTCGCGAACTATGCGAAAGACCGCGTGGAGACGACTTCGTGGGTGTGGCTGGGACTTACATCGAATTGCGCGGTGTGCCACGACCACAAGTTCGACCCGGTGACGCAAAAGGACTTCTACGCGATGTCCGCATTTTTCCGAAACACGACGCAGGACCACACCGACCGCAACGTGCGCGACTCGGCACCAGTTCTTGTTTTGCCGCAGGGCGAGGAAGCAAAGCGTTTCGACGCGATACCCGCAGAAATTGCAGCGACGAATGCAAAGCTCTCGGAGCGGCAGAAGACCATCGGAGCGGATTTTGAAAAATGGCAGCTCACAGCAAAAGCAGATGCCGTCGAGAACGCCACCTACACGAAGAATTTGCTCGCGCAAATTCCGCTGAGCGAAGGCACGGGCTCTACGGCAAAAGGTGTAGTTGGAGGAAAGCCACAGGCATTCACGCTGCCGCAGAATTTAGTCTGGAAGCCCGATGGAAAGAGCGGCCCAGCCGCACAAGTGGCGGATGGCTCGTCCATCGAACTCGGCGCGTTGGGCGACTTTGAAAAAAGCGATGCTTTCACCGTAACCACGTGGTTTTTCCGCGATGGCGCGAGCAATTCACCCGGCGGAGTCATTGCGAAGATGGACATGGCGGACGCTTATCGCGGCTGGGATATTTTCTACGCTGAAAATGAAATCGCAGTTCATCTCGTGAACAAATGGCCGGACGACGGCTTAAAGGTATCCACGACGGATCAGGCGGGGAAACCGGACCAGTGGCGGCACATCGCGGTGACTTACGATGGTTCGGGCAAGGCAAAGGGCGTGAACATTTATGTGAATGGCAAACTCCGCAAAACGAAGGTGGAAAGCGACAAGCTCAAGGGAAGCATCAAGACCAAGCTACCGCTGATGGTTGGCCGCCGCGGCGGGGGCGGCGATGTCTTCACCGGCGCGGTGCAGGATGTGCGGCTTTACTCGGGGGTGCTGAGTTCAAAACAAGTGCTCGCCATTGCAGAGCTGCCGGACCTTCGCGACATACTCACAAAGCCGGTCGAAAAACGAAACCCCGAGGAAAAAAAGCGTCTGCTCGTATTCTTCTCCACGGGCGATCCTCTGAGCAATGATCTCACGGCAAAAATTGCGGCTTTGGAGTCAGAGAAATCTGAAATTCAAAAGCGCAGCCCTGTCTCGCTGATCCAGCAGGAGAAAATGAATTCCGTCCCGATGGCCCGGTTGCTGAATCGCGGCCAGTATGACCAGCCCAAGGACGAGCTGAAAGCCGGTGTTTACTCCGCGCTCCACCCGATGCCAAAGGATGCGCCGCTCAATCGCCTCGGCCTTGCGCAGTGGCTCGTGGCGAAAGAAAACCCGCTCACAGCGCGGGTCACGGTGAATCGCTTTTGGCAGGAAATTTTCGGCACGGGGATTGTGAAATCCTCGGAGGATTTCGGAATCATGAGCGAGCCTCCTTCGCACCCGGCTTTGCTCGACTGGCTGGTCGTTGATTTTCAGGAAAATGGCTGGGACGTGAAACGGCTCATTCGCCAACTCGTGACCAGCGAGACTTACAAACAGGCGTCGAACGTCTCGAAGGAACTAATCGAGCGCGACCCCGATAACCGCTTGCTCGCACGTGGACCACGCTTCCGAATGGACGCAGAAATGGTGCGCGACTACGCGCTGTCCGCATCGGGAATTCTCTCGCCGAAAATCGGCGGCCCAAGCGTGCGCCCATACCAGCCCGATGGTGTTTGGGAAGCCGTGGCGATGCCGGGTTCCAACACCGGGAAATACAATCGCGACACCGGCGAGGCGCTTTACCGGCGGAGCCTCTACACATTTTGGAAAAGAAGCGCGCCGCCGGCTTCGCTGGAGGTGTTCAATGCTCCGAGTCGCGAGTCATGCACCATCCGGCGCGAGCGCACGAATACGCCGCTTCAGGCATTGGTCACGCTCAACGATCCGCAATACGTGGAGGCCGCGCGCAACCTTGCGCAAAACGCACTGAAAGCCGCGAAGAACGAGCCAAAGGCTACGCTCGACTACATGGCCCGCCGTGTTCTTTGCCGTCCGCTCCGCCCTGCGGAATTGCCGGTGCTGGAATCAAGCCTCGCCGCGCTCAACGCGCATTATTCGCAGACTCCGGCAGACGCCACGGCGCTCATCAGCTTTGGCGAAAGCAAGGCGGACCCAGCGCTGCCGCCGCCCATCCTCGCAGCGTGGACGATGGTCGCCACGCAACTGCTCAATCTCGACGAAACCCTCAACAAATAAGTCCCATGAACCCATTTCTCGACTACTCGAAATACGAAACGCGCCGCCAGTTTTTCGCCCGTGGCCGCAATGCCCTCGGCATGGCCGCGCTCGCGACTCTTCTCGGCAATGAATCCTCCGCCGCTCCAGAAAACATCGCGAAAGCAGCGATGCGTTTTGCGCCGAAGGCAAAGCGGGTCATCTACCTCCACATGGTCGGCGGTCCGTCGCAGATGGACCTCTTTGATTACAAACCGGAGATGGAAAAGTGGTACGACAAAGACCTGCCGGACACCATCCGCAAGGGCCAGCGTCTCACCACGATGACCTCAAAACAGACGCGCTTTCCCATCGCGCCGTCGAAATACAAATTCGCGCAGTACGGCAAAAACGGAATGTGGATGAACTCGGAGCTGCTGCCGTGGTTTTCCAAATGCGTGGACGATGTCGCCTTCATCCGCTCCATGCACACGGAAGCCATCAACCACGAACCGGCGATCACGATGATGCAAACCGGCAATCAGCTTGCGGGCCGTCCCTGCCTTGGCTCGTGGACGAGCTATGGCCTCGGCTCGGCGAATCAGGATTTGCCGACCTTTGTCGTCCTCGTCGCGGAGCCGACCAATCGCGAGCAAATTCAAGCCATCTCCGGCAAGCTGTGGACCAGCGGCTTCCTGCCCGGCCAGCACGCGGGCGTCGCGTTCCGAAGCAAAGGCGACCCGATTCTCTACATCAACAACCCGCCCGGCGTTCCATCAAACGTGCGGCGCAACACGCTCGATGGAATCAAGGCGCTCAACGAACAAAACGCCGCTCTCGTCGGAGATCCCGAGATTCACACGCGCATCGCCCAATACGAAATGGCCTTCCGAATGCAGGCGAGTGTGCCCGACCTCGCGGACTTCAGCAAAGAGCCGGCATCGACTTTTGCGCTCTACGGTGACGACGCAAAAAAGCCCGGCACTTTTGCAAACTCCGCGCTACTCGCCCGTCGCCTCGCCGAACGCGGAGTGCGCTTCGTCCAGATTTACCACAACAACTGGGACCATCACTCCAACGTCTCGGGCCGTATGCCGGACCAGTGCCGCGACATTGACCAAGCCTGCTACGGGCTTCTCACCGACCTGAAATCGCGCGGCCTTCTCGACGATACGCTCGTCCTTTGGGGCGGCGAATTCGGGCGCACCATCTACAGTCAGGGCGGCCTCTCGAAGAGCAATTACGGACGCGACCATCACCCCCGCTGCTTCACCATGTGGGCCGCTGGCGGCGGAATCAAAGGCGGCGTGGTTTACGGCGCGACCGACGACTTCAGCTACAACATCGTCGAAAACCCCGTTCATGTGAGCGACCTCCACGCCACGCTGCTCCAACTCCTCGGCTTCGATCACCACCGCCTCAGCTTCAAATGGCAGGGCCTCGACGCAAAGCTCACCGGCGTCCTACCCGTGAAGATCGTGAAAGACATCCTCGCTTAATATAACTGCTGCGACCACCTCGCTGAAGCCCCGTCCCCGCCACACCGCGCATATATTTACAGACCACTTGTTCTCTCGCGCAGTCGGCGGAGTGCGGTGGGTGGTATTGAGTTGAGAGATGAGAGGTGGCAGTCGTTGCTATGAAAATAGCCCAGCGATTCATCGCTGGGAAAACCGTGCTCCCCACGGGTGAAGTCCCGGTAGGGACGGCAGGATGGTTCTATCGTCCCTCGCGGGACTCCATGCCGGCGCCCCGCGCGAAACCCAGCGATGAATCGCTGGGCTATTTCCAGCAACGCCCGTCGAGCCTTCTGCCTTCTCAGCCTATCTGGTCAGGCAGAGTTCGTTTAGAGTTTCTTGAACCAAGCTTCATCGACAATGACGTTCTCAATCATTTCGGTTTTCGTGCCGAGGCTAAATTCTTTGAGCTTGTCGGCGAGTTGGTCGCCGTCAACGAGGTCGATTGGCGGTGCGCCGTCTCGGGTCGCTTCCTTCACGGCGTCGCGCGAGAAAGTACCGGTCGTAATGAAAAGACCTTTGTCCGCGCGACCAACCATCGCTCCGCGAAAATCGCGAATGTGGCCGGGCGAGACGACGCCCGAATAGCGCTTGCACTGGAAGACGACGTGAAAGCTCATAAAGCCGTGAATGCGTGCTATGCCTTTGCCGTCGATGCCACCATCACCCGTGCGTCCGGTTACCTCGACCTGTACGAAGCCTGACTCGCGCAAAAGACGCTGGATGAGGCGCTCGAAAGAAGCGGGGTCAACGACCTTGGTTAGGATGTGGTATAGTTTGGTGCGCCACGTCTGTGCTTCTTCAGGGGCGTCGGTCTCGTCTATGTTGGGAGGGGTGCCCGTGGTGGACTTAGCTTGTTTTTCTTTCTTGTCATTATCGCGGACAGTCCTGACGACAGTCTTCGGAACAACGGTGTTCAAGTCTGACTTGGTAAGTGCCCAGATGCCTCTGGTTGAGTTAGTGAGCACGCCAAATTTCTTAAGGTATGTGCGCGCCCAAGCGAGGCGATAATATACCTCGGTTTGGTTGCTAGCTTCGGGGTCGTGTAGAACAGAAAGAATTTCCTCTGACAATTTAAGGTTCTGTATGACGCGCTCGTAAATCTCGTCAATTGAGCCGGAGCCGCCCAAGTCGCGCAACGCCGCTATGAGCGGGTTCATCAAATGGTCGAAGGTCGGAACTTTAGTCATGGAGTGCTGCTACCGGCCAAACATCCTATTCACCCGCAAACGAAGGGCTAATGCTGGCATGTTGGGTTGGCATATATTTATCTTTTGGGTTTGCGGATGCCGGGGGGAGCGAAGCACAGCTTCTCTGTCGAGGGGAAATCCCATTGGGGTTTTCCCGTCGGGGTGTGCCCCGGAGGGGCAGGCAGATATTAGCCGGTGGTCAGTCCCGAGTCATCGGGACGCAGCCACCGGGTTTGCGCGTCAAAGGGGATGCGCCCCGGAGGGTGCGCGAGAATGGTCCCACTCCGCCCAGCTCTTTCGCCCCTGCCGGGGCGGATTTGTATTGGGGACGTTGATCCGGTGGCTGCGCTCGTTCCTCGCTGACCACCGGCTACCATCGCACTGTCCCTCAGGGACAAAACAAGCGCCCAACGCATCGCAGGGCTTTTCCATTGCCGGGCCTGCGGCCCCGCCTTCTTGCACGCACTATTCCACTTTGAATCATACGAATTCTCCTTTGCATGGTGCGCGGGGTGGTCGTGGCGGCTTTTGGGAGGCAGAAACGGCGCTTTTATGGGTCCGTGCTCTGTAAACGAGGGGCGTGCAAGTGTTACAGAGGGTCCATGCACGGTGCATGATGGGTTTGCAGCACTTACATGGGGTCCATGCACGGTGCATGATGGGCTTGCAGCACTTACATGGGGTCCATGCACGGTGCATGAGGGGCTTGCAGCACTTACATGGGGTCTGTGCACGGTGCACGAGGGGCTTGCAGCACTTACATGGGGTCCGTGCACGGTGCATGAGGGCTTGCAGCACTTACACGGGGTCCGTGCACGGTGCATGGGGGTGTCGCAGCCACGGTGTCTTTCGCTGATTGCTCCGATTGCAGCAACAGCGGATAGTCCGCGCTCTATGTCCGACCATCCTTTGCTCCGCCGTCTGCCGCCCCGTGAGGGATGCACGGGCGATGCGTTGCTGGCGGGGTTTCTCGATTACACGGTGGAGAAAAAACTGGAGCTTTATCCCGCGCAGGAGGAGGCGCTGCTGGAGTTGTTCGATGGCCGCAATGTGATCCTCAACACGCCGACGGGATCCGGGAAATCGCTGGTCGCCGCAGCGATGCACTTTCGCTCGCTCGCGCTGGGGAGACGTTCGATTTATACCTGTCCGATCAAGGCGCTGGTGAATGAAAAATTCCTCGCGCTCTGCCGCGATTTCGGGCCGGAGAATGTGGGCATGGCGACGGGCGATGCGACGGTGAATCGCCACGCGCCCATCCTCTGCTGCACGGCGGAGATTCTCGCCAACTACGCGCTGCGCGATGGTGCGGAGTGCGCGTTTCGCGATGTGATCATGGACGAGTTTCACTACTACGCAGACCGCGACCGGGGCGTGGCGTGGCAGGTGCCGCTGCTCACGATGAGCAACGCGCGCTTTTTGCTGATGTCGGCGACGATGGGCGGGACGGAGTTTTTCAAGGAGACGCTCACGCGGCTCACGGGCGCGGAGACTGTGGTCGTTGCGAATTCGCAGCGCCCTGTCCCGCTGGAATACAGCTACGTGGAGACGTCCGTGGATGCCACGCTCCAGACGCTTCTCGATGAGGGGAAGGCGCCGGTTTATCTCGTCCACTTCACACAAAACGAAGCCGCACAGACAGCGCAGGATTTGATGAGCCTGAACTTCTGCACGACGGCGGAAAAGCTGGCGATCAAAGAGCTGATGAGCGGCGCGAAGTTCACGAGTCCATATGGCAAGGAGCTGAGGAAATTCCTCGCGCACGGCATCGGCATCCACCACGCGGGGCTGCTACCGAAGTATCGCGTGCTCGTGGAAAAAATCGCGCAGAGCGGCCTGCTCAAAGTCATCTGCGGCACCGACACACTCGGCGTCGGCGTGAACATCCCCATCCGCACCGTGCTCCTCACGCGCCTCAGCAAATACAGCGGGGAGAAGGTGGCCACGCTCACCGTCCGCGACTTTCACCAAATCACAGGCCGCGCCGGACGGCGCGGATTCGACGACATCGGCTTCGTCGTCGCGCAAGCGCCGGAGCACGTCATCGAGAACGCGAAGATGACGATGAAAGCAGCGGGCGACGCGAAGAAGATGAAAAAGCTCGTGAAGAAAAAGCCGCCGGAGGGCTTCGTGAGTTGGAACGAGGAGACGTTTAAGAAGCTCATCCAGTCAGCACCCGAGCCGCTTGTCTCCAAGTTCCAAGTGTCGCACGGGATGCTGCTCAACGTCCTTTCGCGAAGCGGGGATGCGTGCGCAGCGATGCGGCGGCTCATCGCGGATTCGCACGAGACAGCCTCCGCGAAGAAGCAGCACGAGCGCAGAGCGTGGGAGCTTTTCCGCGCACTCGTGGAACGGAAGATCGTGCGCATTCTCCGCACCGCCGAGCGTCCGCACGATGGCACGAAGCTGGCGCTGAATGTGGAGCTGCAAGACGACTTCTCGCTCAATCACGCGCTCTCACTTTACCTCATAGACACGCTCGCACTCATCGATCCTGCGTCGGCAGACTACGCGGCGGATGTGATGACGCTGTGCGAATCCATCCTCGAAAATCCCGACATCATCCTGCGCCGCCAGCTCGACCGCGTGAAGACCGAGGCGATGAACGCGATGAAGGCCGAGGGTATTCCGTTTGAAGAGCGCGTGGCGAAGCTCGAAGAACTCGAATACCCGAAGCCGTGCCGCGATTTCATCTACCGCACGTTCAACGAATTTAGCGACGCGCACCCGTGGGTCGGGCAGGAAGCTATCCGCCCCAAAAGCATCGTGCGCGAGATGTACGAGAACTTCCGCACCTTCGCCGATTACATCCACGACTACGAGCTGCACCGCGTCGAAGGCGTGCTGCTGCGCCATTTATCCAGCGTCCACAAAGTCCTCGCGCAAACCGTGCCGGAGAAATTCAAAACGCCGCCCGTGCAGGAAATGGAAGCATGGCTCGCCGGAGTGCTGCGCGGTACGGATTCCTCGCTGCTCGAAGAATGGGAGCGCCTCCGCAACCCAGACTGGAAGCCCGACGAGCCAGCAAACACCACGCAAGAGCCGCCCGATATCACGCGCAACAAACGCGAATTCGCCGCGCTCATTCGCACGCAAATCTTCCGCTTTCTCCGCCCACTCGCGGAGGGAAACTTCACCGCCGCGCTCGCCGACATCGCGCCCGGTGAATGGACCGCAGACACGCTGGCTGCCGCGCTGGATAATTACTACGAAGACCACGAGCGCATCCGCCTCGACGCCGAAGGCCGCAACGGTCGCCACACGTACATCGAGCCGGATGAAAGCGGCGCAACGTGGCGCGTGAGCCAGATGCTCGTTGACCCCGCAGAGCACAACGACTGGCAGTGCCAATTTACCATCGCACTCGCCCAAGCCCGCGAGGACGGTAAGCCGACGCTCGTGCTCACCGCGATTGCGCCCGTGGGATAGAGCATTGCCAAAAGCAATTTCCGGTTGGGAGTGCGGCAATGCGAGCCAAGGAGCGGCGGCATTCCTGCCGCCGTCCACACCATAGCGCGAAGCGCCCAATCTCTCTGCGCTCCACGTTCAATCAGCGTCCGCTTCGCGTTG
>JANMLS010000064.1:0-5792 GCA_031372675.1 Verrucomicrobiaceae bacterium | reverse complement strand
GCACCGAACTCATGCGCGCCGAAAGTGCGCGTCGCGATTTCCTGTCCGCAGTCAGCCACGAATTGAAGACGCCGCTGACGAGCATCCGCATCTTTGCGGAGCTGATGCAAAATCGCCCGCAGCCGCCGGAGAAACAAAATCAGTTCCTCCGCATCATCAGCGTGGAATCGGAGCGGCTCACGCGGCTGATTAACAACGTCCTCGATTTTGCGAAGCTGGAGCGAAAGCAGCGGCACTTTGAAATGAAGCCGTTTGATTTTCACGAGGTCATCGCCCGCGTTTGGGAGAACCACGAAGTCCATCTTCGCGAGGCCGGTTTCACGTCATCGTGGAAAGCTGCGCCGGGACCGTACTCGGTGGTGGGCGATGAGGACGCGCTTTCGCAAGTGCTCGTGAATTTGTTTTCCAACGCTGAGAAATACGGCGGCGAGCGCAAGGAAGTGGAGCTTCATACTTGGCTGGATGATGGCTGCATCCAAGCAAGCGTGCTCGACCGTGGGACGGGCGTTCCTGCTGGCGATGAGGCGAAGATTTTCGAGGCGTTTTATCGTGCGCACGATTCACTCAGCAGCGGGATTCAGGGCAGCGGCCTTGGCCTTACGCTCGCCCGCCAAATCGCTGGTGCGCACGGCGGCACAGTCATTCACGAAGCTCGCGAAGGCGGCGGCAGCCGGTTCACACTCAGCATTCCCGCGATGCAAAAGTCAGGTACTCAGCGATGAAAAAACATATCCTCATTGTCGAAGACGACGCGCACATCCGCCTCGGCCTTACAGAGTCTCTCCGCGCGGAGGGATTTGAGGTCACGGATTGCTCGGCGGGAAGCGAGGCCATGTCGCTCGTGAAGCAGCGCAAGCCCGACCTTCTCATCCTCGACATCATGCTGCCGGGAAAAAGCGGCTACGATTTATGCCGCGAAATCCGTGCATCAAAAAACCGCGTCCCCATTCTCATGCTCAGTGCAAAGGGGCAGGAGATCGACAAGGTCGTGGGGCTGGAGTTGGGCGCAGATGATTACGTCACAAAACCGTTCTCCCTTCGCGAACTGATCGCCCGCGTGCAGGCGCTTCTGCGGCGCAGCTCGCAAGCAGCGGACGAAAGCATATCGGTGCCGGACGAGATCAGTTTTGGGAATGTGAAGATCGACACGTGCGCACTGCGGGGCACTCGCGGCAAAACAAAATTTGAGCTGACGCCCCGCGAACTGAAAGTGCTCGCGGTGCTTTATCGCGAGCGCGGCAAGGCGGTCTCTCGCGACCAGATGCTGAACGAAGTTTGGGGCATCGAATACTACGGCACGACGAGGACGCTCGATCAACTTTTGGTAAAGCTGCGGCAGAAAGTGGAAGACGAGCCAGCCGAGCCAAAGCACATCGTGACCGTCCACAGCCTCGGCTACCGGCTGGAGTAGTGCTGGCGGAGCCGAAATAGTTTCCGTTTTTGTTCCTGACACCGGGCGCAGGGACGCTAATTGATAGTGGAACTCAGAACTCAAACTCAACCACTCGAAAGGACACACTACTATGGGACTCATGGACTTCATCAAAGGCGAACTCATCGAAATCATTGATTGGACGGATGATTCGCGCGACACACTTTCCTACCGCTGGCCGGATGAGGATAAGGAAATCAAAAACGGTGCGCAGTTGATTGTGCGGGAATCGCAGTGTGCGCAGTTTGTCTATCTCGGGCAATTTGCGGATACTTACACGGCTGGGAAGCATCAGCTCACGACGCAAAACATCCCGGTGCTCTCGACGATTGCGGGGTGGAAGTACGGGTTTAATTCGCCGTTTAAGTGCGATGTTTATTTTCTCAATACGCGCCTTTTCACCGGCAATAAATGGGGCACGAGCAATCCGGTGATGTTGCGCGATGCGGACTTCGGGATCGTGCGCGTGCGTGCGTTTGGAACGTTTGATTTCCGTATCGTGGACCCGAAGGTTTTTCTGAAAGAAGTGGCTGGAAGTGATCATCATTTCCGGCTGGATGAATTTGCGGACACGATGCGCTCGCGGGTGATCAGCCTTTTCAGCGAGGCGCTGGGAAAAGCGCGTGTGCCGGTGCTGGATTTGGCGGCGCGTTACAGCGAAGTGGGCGATGCGATTTTGCCAATCATCAACGCCGCGTGCGTGGAGAAATACGGGATCGAGTTCGCGAGTTTCATCGTGGAAAACGTGAGCGTTCCGCCGGAAGTGGAGCAGGCGATTGACAAGCGCAGCTCGATGGCTGCGGTGGGGAATCTAAATGATTACGTGAAATTCCAGATGGCCGAGGGCATGGCAAAAGGCGGCGGCGGCGCAGGCGGTGCAGCGGCGGAAATCGCAATGGGATTTGGGATGGCGCAGCAGATGATGAATCAGCCCGGCGGCGGTCTGTTTGCACAAGGCACCGCGCCCGCTGCACCGGGGACTCCCGGCGCGGCTCCAGCGCCCAGCGCACTGCCACAGATGATGAATCCCGCGCAGGTCGCGGAGCAGCTTGGAGTCTCGGAAGTTGATGTGCTCGCGACGCTGGAGAGCGGCGATTTGAAGGGCAAAAAAATCGGCTCGCAGTGGCGTATTTCCGCCGACGCGCTGGCGGAGTTTTTGAAGCACTAAAATGGCCGAAGCCCCCGGTGGCACAAGCATGGTGGAGCTGCGCGGCGTGACGAAGCGCTTCGGGGACTTCGTCGCCGTGGAGGATGTCTCGCTGTGCATTGAGCGCGGGGAATTTCTCACGCTGCTGGGACCATCGGGCTGCGGAAAGACCACGCTGTTGCGGATGATTTCGGGCTTTGAGTTCCCGACTGAAGGCACGGTTCTGCTGGAAGGTCGCGATGTGACGACGGAGCCGCCGTATCGCCGGAATGTGAACCAAGTTTTCCAAAGCTACGCTCTTTTTCCCCATCTCACAGTCGCGGAGAACATCGCATTTGGGCTGAAAATGAAGGGCGCATCAAAGGAGCACATCGCGCAGAAAGTTCGGGAGGGGATTGATTTGGTGGACCTTCAGGGCAAGGAAAACAACAAGCCCTCTGCGCTTTCGGGCGGTCAGCGGCAGCGTGTCGCGCTAGCAAGGGCAATCGTCTGCGAGCCGAAAGTCCTGCTGCTTGATGAACCGCTCTCCGCGCTGGATGCAAAGCTGCGCCATCAAATGCAGAGCGAGCTGAAACAGCTCCAAAAGCGGCTCGGCATCACGTTTGTTTTCGTAACTCACGACCAAGAAGAAGCCCTCACGATGAGCGACCGAATCGCAATTGTGAACAAGGGCCGCATCGAGCAACTCGGCTCAGTGGATGAAATCTACCACCGCCCGCGCACACGATTCGTCGCCGAGTTTATCGGTCAGGCAAACCTCCTGCCTGCGCAGGTGATCGCACGGGAAGATGATGACGCAATCGTGCGCCTAGCCGATGAAATCACGCTGCGCGTAGATGGCGCGAATCTACCGCCGACAACGCTGATGGTGATGGTGAGCTTTCGCCCCGAAAAAATCCACCTCGTGCGCAATGCAACGCCGGGAGAAAATGTGTTCCCCGCCGAAGTGGTGGACGAGGTGTTTCGCGGACAAACGGATCAACTCACCATTCGCACTGCAAGCGGCATGGAGTTCACCGTAGTGGTTGCGAACGAAAGCCGTTCGCAGGAGTGCTTTCACAAAGGCGACAGGCTGTTTTGCTGCCTGCACCCGGTGGATATTGTGGTCGTGCAGGAGGGATGATTTTTTTCTGCTACGCGCCCGCAGCTTCGAGGGCGGCGTGGTCAATAGTGATGAGCCGCTTTTTCTTCGCGCCGAGTCGCGGGATGCACTGGATGAGTGCTTGCGTGTAGGGATGCTGCGGGTTGCCGAGAATCTCCTTGGTCGTCCCATATTCCACAATTTTGCCGCGAAACATCACGGCCACTTTGTCCGCGAAGTTTCCGATGATTCCGAAGTTGTGGGTGATGAGGATCACGGCCATGTCCATCTTGCTGCGCAGCTCGCGGAATTGATCCATGATTTGCGCCTGAATGGTGACATCGAGCGCGGTGGTCGGCTCATCTGCGACGAGCAAATCGGGACGGCAACTGAGCGCCATCGCAATCATCACGCGCTGCTGCATTCCGCCGCTGAGTTGATGCGGGTAGCTGTGGAGCCGCTGCGCTGGGTTGGTGATGCCGACGAGGTCGAGGTGCTTGATGATTTCCGCGTCCACGTCCTTCACCTCCGGGCGATGAAGCTGGATGGCTTCGGCGATTTGATTGCGGATGGTGAAGACGGGATTCAGCGAAGTGCTGGGTTCCTGGAAAACATACGCGATGCGCCCGCCACGCAGCTTGCGCAATTCATCGGTCTTCATGGCGAGGACGCTCTTGCCGTCGAAGATGATTTCCCCGCTGACGTATTTCGTAGGCGGCTCCGGCAGAAGCCGCGTGAGCGCAAGGCCGGTGACGCTTTTGCCACTGCCGCTTTCGCCCACGATTGCGAGCGTCTCGCCTTTTTCGAGCGAAAGGGAAACGCCCTTCACGGCTTCAACGACGCCGCCTTCGGTGTGAAAGTGAATTGCAAGATTTCGGATTTCGAGGAGTGGCATAGTCGTGATTTTTAATTAGCCGCGTTTCGGATCAAAGGCCCGGCGCAGCGAATCGCCAAGGAGGTTCAGCGCGAGGACAAGACCGAAGAGTGCGCCGGTAGCTGCGGTGATGTTCCACCAGACCATCGGATCGCGGCTGAGTTCGGCGCGGGCACCATCAATCATCGTGCCCCAGCTCGCAGTGCCCACGGGGCTGCCGACGCCGAGGTAGCTGAGTATGGCTTCAGCCAAAATGACGCCGCTAAAGCCGAGGATAAAGTTGATGATAACGAGGTGCATCACGTTTGGCAGCAGATGGCGCGTGATGATTTGCCAGTGGCTCTGACCGAGCGCACGCGCCGCAGTGATATAGGTGCGCTCGCTTTGCCGCAGTGTTTCACCGCGGATGAGACGACAAAGACCGACCCAACTTGTGATGCCGAGCGCGACGGACATTTGGATAAGTCCTTTGTCAAAAACGAGCATGATGGAGACGAGCAGCAGAATCTCCGGGATGCTTGCCAGCGTGCTATAGACAAATTGAATCACATCATCCACACGACGGCGGAAGTAGCCTGCACAGAGGCCGAGAATCGTGCCGACTGGAATGTAGATTGCGCTGGTGAGTCCACCGATGATGAGCGCGGTGCGGCAGGCTTTGAGGGTCTGGGAAAGCGTGTCGTGGCCGAGTGCGTCGGTGCCCAGTAGATGCTTTCCTTTGAGCGGCTCGGGGTTGAAGTCGTTCAGCAGCGTCTTGGCGAGCGGAGCAGAGTAGGTTTTTTCGTCTTGGATGTGGCCCGTGAGCAAGACATCGAGCAGGCTCTTTGAGCCACCATCTTTTGAGGGGAATTGAATCGTCTCAAGAGCACCGACGAAAAGATACAGTCCGACTACGCAGAGTGCGCCGATGCCCAGTCGGTCGCGCCGAAAACGCACCCAGGCGCGTTGCCAGCGTTCGTGATGGGAGCCAGACCAGAGCACCCAGCCAAGCAGGGAGAAACCGAGAATGACGAGTACGTTGGTAATGATCCAATATGATGCAGCGATGGAAGCGATAGTGTTCATCGTGTATCAGCTAAGGCGGATGCGCGGGTCTGCGAAGGCGTAGAGCACATCGGTAAGCATGAGCGCGAAAAGATAGAGCAGGGAGCCGAGGAAGACGCTGGCCATCACGACGGGTTGGTCGCCTTGCTGGATGCTCTGCACGAGCACCGCTCCCATGCCGGGAATTGCAAAGAAGCTCTCGATGAGCAGCGCG
>JANMLS010000046.1:0-13141 GCA_031372675.1 Verrucomicrobiaceae bacterium | reverse complement strand
CAGCGCCAGCAAGTCTCGGCACCGGTGCGGTCTTCCATGCGCTGGCGCATGGTGCGCGTGTGGTCGGGGGGAATGACGGCATCCACGGTGATGGGCACGTCGGGGATGGTGCCGGCGAGGAGTTTTTCGCGCACCCATTTGCCACGGTGGATGGGGTCGCTTTCAAGGTTCTGGGCATGGGCGAGCAACCATGCGGGGTGCGTCAACATGCCTTTGCGGTTGGCGATTTTCGCGGGCTGCTGGGTGGGATAGTCCCAAGTGCGCCAATCAATGTTCCAATAGGAGGTCACTTGCTCGCCGCGCATCTGCTGGCCAGTGCGACCGAGGACGGGGCCGCCATGCCAAAAGCCATAGCTGGAGAACATGAAAGGCACGGCGTTTTTCTGCCCCGCACCGAATTGGTGCTCCGCCGATTTCATAAAACGGACGAGCGTATCCAAGGTTTTCTTCTCTTGGCCGGGCCGATATTTTTTCAGCTCTTTGACGCCCTTGCTTTGCATGAAAGAGGAGTGGGCCGCGATGTCTTCGGGTTTGAAATTTTTCCAGTCCAGCTTCTTGAAATAGTTGTAGGTGTCTTTGTAGGTGTCCGCTGCGGCCTGCATCGCTGCGTTGTCGCCATTGTGATAGACGAAAAACTCCTCGGTGGTGAGCAGTGTCTCGAAAACGCTGCGGTCTTTTTGCAGGATGTATTCCACGAGCAGGTCCGCCTCATCAACGAGTCTGCTGGCCGCTTGCTCATGCACGCCAGCACCAAAGCGCACGTCGTCTTTGAAAACTTCCATCGCCTTGGGGTAGCCGAAGAAATCGCGGAAGAAGCGCAGCTTGCGGATGGGTTGGTTGGTGACGCTGGCGTTGAGGTTTGCCGCTTGGATGCTCTCGTCAATGATGGTCCAGAGGTCGCGCCGCGCCAGCATCCGGCGGACTTCGCGCTCGTAATCCGCGCGGGTATTCAGGCGACCTTCCGCTGCGGCCTTGGCGAGTTCCGCGTCCGGGCTGGCGTCCGAGAGCGCGTAGGCGAGGGCGTAGCTGGCATCGCGTGGCGACATCATGCGGCGGCCATGCTCGTCGGCATTGCCGTGGCCGAATTCACTGCGGTAGGCGAACTCGGTGTTGAGGATGAGCGACTCGATGAGCTTGGCGATGGCGGCCTGCCGGTCGAGCTTGGCCATGAAAGAAGTGAGGACGGCGATGTTTTTCCCAAGCTCTTCCTGCGTGGGCTGCCGCTCGAAAATTTTCTCGTAAAGCTGCTTCACCAACGCGCCCAAGAGCGCGTTGCTGGGCGCGGGCATGGCGTCCCGCTCCGCCTTCAAGGATGCCTCCCAATCAGCCATGCACTTATCAATGATCGCTTGGTAGCTGTCGCCTTGCTTGCGGTGTTTTTTGATCGCCGCGACGACTGCCTGCATTTCCGCATCCTTCGAGGGGCTGTAATTGGGGCGGGCGTAGCGTTTGTCTGCGGATTTTTTGATAATGCCGTTCAGGTCCCAATTCACTTTGAACGCCTTCATCATCCCGACGCGGTTGAGAATCCTCGATGCGACGACCCCTTCCATAACCCAATCCCGCTCGCTCTGCCCAATCACGCGGTCGTATTCCACGCCTTCCTTGTAGTAGGCATTTAGTCCTTGGAAAACGGCGGTGAGGTCAATGTCGTCGAGTCTGTCGAGGAGGCCGAAATTCGTTTCGATCAAAACTTTGCCGTTCTTCAAAACTGGCTGCGGGTAGGGCACGGTGAGCGGCTTCACTTTCGGCAGCAGTGCCTCGCTTTTGTCGGCGTAAATATCCTTGAGCAGCCGTTCCATGTAGGAATGGGTGGTGAGGAAACGCTCGCGCGAGGCGAGGATTTCGCGGTGCTGAAATTCGGTCTCCATCAGCGCAAGCATCGCCGGATACTGCTTCTTCATGGTCGCATCGGCGGACATGTATCCGGCGATGCGCTTGGCATTCCCGATCATCGTCAGCAGGTGCCCGGCGGTGAGTGCTTCGCTCGCGGAGTAACGGACGCCGACTTTTTTTGGCAGTAGAAAAGGGTTGGTGATCGTGCGGCGGAATTTATTGCCGCCCTCGGTCTTCGGACTCCAATGGATGCCGCTGTCCCCGCGAACGGCGACTTGCTTGCCGTAGATCGTCCGGGTCGGGTCGTAATCCAGCAGGCGATTCACCTTTTCGCTGAAAATGAACTCGCTGGCCAGCCAGCGGCGGTCGGGCGTGTAGCCGGGCAGCCCGGCGTGCTTGCCGGAAAAAAGCTCCGCGTGATCCACGACATTGCCATACTCGAAGCGCCGGAGTTTTTCCGCCAGAGCCTTCGCCGCATCGCCGCTGACCTGGGTTTCCAGCCATCTCATCAGCAGCGCGCGCTCTTCCTTGCTGGGCTGGCTTTTGGCCTCCTCGGGCGGCATCTCGCCGAGTTGCAGCGACTCCTTCGCACCCGCAAACAGCTTCTGTAAATCAACCGGATCAACTGCCTCCAGCGCATCAAAGCGGATGTCGCCCTTCTTTTTTTTCGCGCCGTGGCAGGAAAAGCAATGGGCCTCCATCACCCGCATCGCCTTGTCGCGCAACACGGTCGGGTCCATTTCGGCTCCGGCGGCTCTTGATGGCGAAGACGCCACCGCCAAGCAACCGACGAGAGTCATGGATAATTTCGTGAAAGTCATGATTTTGCGTTTTAGAAACGGCAAGACTGCATAGCCCTACCACGCACACTCTTTAGGAGGAAAATTTTCTCCGTGTGTAACTAATCCTATTTCCACCTAGTTTTTGTTGTGCCTGAAAATCGGGAAAGTGTCGTTTTGCGAACAACGCTCTTTATGCCAGCTCTCCCGCGCTTCGCTCAATTCAATCGCGTGCTGTCGGCTCATTTTCCTCCGTCCGATGGAATCGGGGCTTCTCTATCCTGCGAAGCCGCGCTAACAGTCCGGCCATGGAAATCGTACCGATTGAACTTTTTGGCATCCACGTAGATGTGCCTTTCGCCACCCCGCTGCCTTTTGGAAAAGCGCAGCTCGATGAATTCTCCGCCGGGCTTTGCAACCAGCAAACGGGCATCGGCCTGCGCCCCGACCAGTTCCGCCTTCGCCGGACGGATGATCTTTTTGACTACGAGCTGAAGGCGAATTTCTTCGGCGATAACGGCACGCTCGTGCGCACTGCGGATCGCGTGAAATTCGGGATTCGCAATGCACGCACGGCGGGCGACTGGAACATCATGCACCAGACGCTGGTGAAGTTTTATAGGACGCTCGATCCGGACGAAAATACGCTCACTATTTTGTCTTCACACGTCCACGCGAGGTTCGACGATGCGGGCACGCGCGATGAGTGGCTGGGGCAGTTTTCGCACAGCCCGCTCATTCACAGGCCCGCCGCGCTAGGCCATGTGCGGATTATGGAATGGGAGAAGGATATTCGCGTGCTCATCGAGCTGTCGCAGCCGGTGCCAAATTCGGTATTCATCGCGTGGGATACGCAGTTTTCTAACGATCAGGAATGGGACAGTTTCCTCGGCACACTGCCGAGCGTAATGGAGAACTCGGCGAACATTTTTGAAATCGGCTTCGAGCCTTTCAAAGAACGGGTGTGAAGCCGGTGCGACTGGATGCGCTGCTCTCCCGCTACGGGTATTGCAGCCGAAGCGAAGCCCGCGCGTGGCTGAAAGCGGGCCGCGTAACGCTGAACGGAAAGCCGCTGACTTCGCATTCCGACAAAGCTTTGCCGGGTGCTGTGCTGGTGGATGGCGAGCCGGTGGAGTTCCCGGATGGGTTGCTCGTTGTGCTGCATAAACCGGCGGATTTTGTCTGCTCGCACGATCCCGGCGAAGGGCCGTCAATTTACGATCTTCTGCCACCGCGCTGGCGCGAGAGAAACCCGGTGATCACCACGATTGGCCGTCTCGATAAAGACGCGACGGGCGTTCTTTTGATCACCGATGACGGCGACCTCGTTCACCGCTGGACTTCGCCCAAACACAAAGTCGCCAAGCTCTACGAAGTGACGGTGGATGCCGAGTTGCCGCCCGGTTTGGCAGAGCTTTTCGCGTCGGGCACGCTGCTGCTCGAAGGCGAGGAAAAGCCCTGCCTGCCCGCAAAACTGGAAGTGCTCGGCCCGCGAGAGGCGCGGCTGGAACTGACGGAAGGCCGCTATCACCAAGTAAAGCGCATGTTTGCCAGCCAAGGCTGCAACGTGATGCGATTGCACCGGAGCCAGTTTGGAGACATCGCCCTCGACGGCCTTGCGCCGGGCGAATGGCGGGCGCTTTTGATGAGCGAAAAGTGAAAACTTTCCGCGTGCGCATTGTGTGCTTTGACTTTAGAGAAAATGAATGATGCGCACTGCTCTATTTATCGCACTCGTCATTCCGTCGCTTGCATTTGCTGCTGCTGAAAAACAGCAAGGGCTTTCTGTTTCGTTCACTGCGGGCGGGAAGACGGATACCACGACTTCGCGCCTCGCTGCGCTGTTTGTGCCGAAGGGGACGCCGGCGACTCCGTTTCTGCCGAAGGGTCCGTTCACGGCGAAGTTCACGGGCGATCTCGCGGTGCCTTTGCGCGGGGATTACAAGTTCATGGTGGATGTTCGCGGGCTGGTGAAAGTGAGCATCAATGGCGAGGAAGTTTTCGCAGCGACTTCCGAATCTGCGGAGAAAACTCTGGAGCTGAAAAAGGGCGCGAATGCAGTGCTGGTGGAGTTTTCCTCAAATGGCGAAGACGACGCGGTGCTGCGGCTAGACTGGGCGACTGAGGAGTTTCCGCGCGAGCCGGTTTCGCCGATGGTTTTGTCGCATGTTGCGGATGAGCAAGCTGCGAAGGTGCGCGAAGGGCGGATGCTGTTTGCGACACGTCATTGCTCGGCCTGCCACGATGGCGGCGCGGCGATTGTGAAGGACGGGACGGGGATGCCGGAGCTGCTCGCGACTGCGCCGGATTTGATCAACGCGGGCGCTCGTTTCAAACAGCCGTGGCTTGCTGCGTGGATCGAAAATCCGCGCTCGATTCGCCCAAGCGCGACGATGCCTCATCTCCCCCTGACCAAGGCACAGGCTGCGGACATCGCGGCTTACGTGGCGACGCTGGGAGCTGCGGCGAAGTCGGAAGGAAAGCCTGCGGACGACGCGCTGATTAGCAAAGGCGCGGCGCATTTTGGGAATCTCGGTTGCGTCGCCTGCCACACCGCGCCGGATATCGCGGAGACGGATACCGAGAACCGCCGCATCTCGCTCGCGCATGTCGCAGCGAAGTTTCAAAGCGGCACGCTTGCAGAGTTTTTGAAGATGCCGGGGATGCACAATCCGTGGACGCGGATGCCGAATTTCCGCCTCACTGATGCCGAGGCGACTGAGCTTTCCGCGTATGTTCTGGCGAAGGCGAAGGCGGAGTTTCCCGAAGTAAAAGGCGATGCGGTTTCCGGCAAAAAACTCTTCGCTGCGAATTGCGTCGCGTGCCACCAGACGGGCGAGCCTGCTGTTGCTCCGAAGGCTTCTGCACTGGCTGCGGTGATTGCTGCGGGTGAAAAAGGATGTCTCGCGGAGAAGCCGGGAAACGCGCCGGATTTCGGCTTCACCGCTGCACAGCGCGCGTCGGTTTCCGCTTTTCTAAAAACCGATTTACTCTCGCTGAAGCAGGATACTTTTGCCGACTTCGCCGAGCGGCAAATCCACTACATGAACTGCGTCGCCTGCCATCCGCGCGATGGGCAGCAGAGCACTTTCCACATCGTTGAGGGCGAACTTTCCGCGCTGGTGCAAGGCGTGCAGCATCCCGAGGAAAACACCGTCCCCGTGACCGCCATCCCGCATCTCACTTGGCTCGGCGAGAAGCTCAACACGGGCTGGTCCGGCATCTTTATCGCGGGTGCTGCGCCGTATAAACCGCGTCCGTGGCTTGGCTCGCGGATGCCGGGGTTTGGTGCGCCGGGCATCGGGATCGCAAATGGGCTGGCGTTTCAGCACGGCCTCCCGCTTTCCGATCCTCCGCAGGCTGCGCCGGAAAAAGAGACTGTGGACTTTGGGAAGACATTGCTGGGCGCGGACGGCGGCTTCAACTGCGTGCAGTGCCACGCGGTGAAAGACACCGCCGCCACAGCGGTCTTCGAGGCACCGGGGATCAATCTCGCCTACACCACCGAGCGGCTGCGCTCCGGCTACTATCACCGCTGGATGCTTGCGCCGCTGCGCATTGATCCAGATTCCAAAATGCCGAAGTTTAGCGACGACGGCGTGCGCACGCAAATCGGCGACATCCTCGAAGGCAGTGCGCCCGCGCAATTCGATGCCATCTGGCATTATCTCCGAACCGTAAAGTAGCCGATGTCCGACACCACCACGCGGAATGCGGCCAAGCGCACCGGCCTCATTCTCACGATTTTTTTCGCAGGCTTTTTCGGCCTTGCGATTGTCTGGGTCGTGCCGGAAGCGCGGCGCATCAGCCGCGAAAAAAACCAGCGTCTCGCGGAGGCGCGGCTTGGCGCGGACATGGTGCGGATTGCTGCGGGCGGCATCACGATGGGTTCAAACGACGGACCTGCCGAGGAGCAACCGCTGCACGATATTAAAGTGAGCGAGTTCTGGATGGACCGCAGCGAAGTGACCAACGAGCAGTTCGAGCGATTCGTGAAAACCACCGGCCACATCACCACTGCCGAGCTTCCGCGAGACGGAAAACCGCCCGGCTCCTGGTGCTTTCGTGCGCCTTCGCAAAACGGCGTCGCTGCGTGGAAAGTGTGGGTCCCCGGCGCTTCGTGGCGTGCGCCGCAAGGACTGGGCAGCGATTTGAAAAATCGCGACAAACACCCCGTCGTCCACGTCAGCTACAACGACGCCGTCGCGTTTGCAAAATGGAGCGGCAAACGCCTGCCCACGGAAGCCGAGTGGGAGTTCGCCGCGCGCGGTGGCGAGCTGATGCTGAAGTATCCGTGGGGCCGCGAGGCGAGTCCCTCCGGCATGTTTCCCGCGAATACTTGGCAGGGAGATTTTCCTTTCAAAAATGACGCTGCCGACGGCTTTGCTGGCGTCGCTCCCGTGGGAAGTTTTGCGCCGAACAACTACGGCCTCTCCGACCTTGCGGGCAATGCCGCCGAGTGGTGCAGCGATTGGTTTTCCGCCAGCTTTTACGCCGAGCTTCGGCCCGTCCCGGATCGCGCTGCGCACCGCAATCCGCAAGGGCCGGATACGAGCAGCGACCCTGCCGAGCCGGGCATCTGGAAGCGCGTCGTGCGCGGCGGCTCGTGGTTGAGCGGGCCTGCGGATTTCCGAGTCTCCGCACGCGGTCGTGAGGAGCCGGATTTTACTGCCGAGTGGATCGGCTTCCGTTGCGTGCGCGATGTCGCGGGGAAATGAGTCATGCTGCCAAAAATCCACACCGCCATTCCCGGCCCGCGCTCGCTTGATCTGGCGCGTCGGCTGCGCGCGAGCGAGTCGCGCAATGTGACTTTCACCTCCCCAGACTGGCCTGTGTTTTGGAAGCGTGCGGAGGGCGTGAATGTTTGGGACGCCGACGGCAATCGCTTCCTCGATCTCACCTCTGCATTTGGCGTCGCCTCGCTCGGTCATGGCGCGACTTCCACCGCGATGATTGCGCAGGCGGGCACGCTCCTGCACGCGATGGGCGACGTGCATCCCACGGCGGTAAAAGTGGAACTTTGCGAGCGTTTATCCGCCGTCACGTTTGAGCGATGGGGCGCCGGCCCTGCAAAAACCATCCTCGGCAATTCCGGCTCCGATGCCGTGGAAGCCGCGCTGAAAACTGCGCTCCTCCACACGCACAAGCCCGGCGTCATCGCCTTCACCGGCGGCTACCACGGACTCGGCTTCGGTGCGCTTGCAGCCAGCGGGCTACCGTTTTTCCGCGACCCCTTTCGCGCACAACTCAAGGACTTCGCGAGCATCCTGCCCTACCCCACAAACTCGGCGGAACTCGCCGCACTCCTCCCGCTCCTCGCCGCCACAGTGCGCGAGCGGAAAATCGGCGCAGTCCTCGTGGAGCCAATCCAAGGGCGCGGCGGCTGCGTCGTCCCGGCTGCGGGTTTCCTCGCGATGCTCCGCGCATTTTGCGATAAAAAGGGCGTCGTTTTCATCGCCGATGAAATCCTCACCGGCTTCAACCGCACCGGCAGACTTTTCGCCTGCGAGCACAGCACCGTCGTGCCCGACATCATCTGCCTCGGCAAAGCGCTCACCGGCGGATTCCCCCTCAGCGCATGTGTCGGTCGCGCCGCGCTCATGGACGCCTGGCCTGCCTCCCACGGCGAAGCACTTCACACCAGCACCTTCCTCGGTCACCCCGTCGGCTGCGCGATGGCGCTCGCATCCATCCGCGCCCACGAGTCCGCCACCGTCTCCGCAATCGTGCAGGAAAAAGGCGCGCACCTCGCCGCTGCGATTTCGCCTTTTGGAAAAGTGCGCGGCGCGGGCCTCATGCTCGGCCTCCCGCTCCACCGCGCCGATGGCAAGCCGGACGGAAAACGCGCAATCTCCGTGGTGCAAAACGCCCTCCGCGACGGCATCCTTCTGCTCGCCGATTCGCCCGATTCCCACGTCCTCAGCTTCACCCCGCCCTTCTGCATCGCGGATGAGGAGATTGACTTCGTGGCCCGCTGGCTCGCCCGCCAGCTTGCTTAAAACCCGAACGGCGCCGTTGAAGGCGAAAAGCGTAAAGGAGCGGCGTGCCTCTGGCCGCCGACCTTCGCCACCGCGAAGCGCACAATTCTTCGACGTGGCACGCTGGAGAAATTTCAGCTTCGCGTTGTGGTGGTCGGCGGCCAGAGGCATCCCGATACATCGGGACTCCTTTACGTCCCCCGTGCTTCGCAGACTCCAATCGCACGCTTTGTTCACTCCACGGCTTCTATCCGCTTCCAAAAACGCCCGCATTTCGTGATGTTTGTCGGGCCGATGCGACTGCTCATCATCAATTACGAATTTCCACCGCTCGGTGGAGGCGCGGGAAATGCCACGGCGTGTCTCGCCCGCGAATGGGCAAAGCGCGGGCACACCGTGGAAGTGCTCACCGGCGGCTTTCGCGGTTTGCCGGCGCGTGAGGAGCAGAATGGCTTTTCCGTCCGCCGCCTGCCCACGCCGCGCAAGCTGCAAGGACAATGCTCCGTCGCGGAAATGTGCGCATTCATGGCGGTGTCGTGCGCAGCCGTGATGTGCGGGCCGAAGCCGGATTTTGTCATCGCATTCTTCAGCATCCCCAGCGGCCCGGCGGCGTGGATGCTGAAAACACTGCGCGGTGTGCCCTACATCATTTCCCTTCGCGGCGGCGATGTGCCGGGCTTCGATGCGCGGAACCTTTCGCGGCTCCACGCGATCACGAATCCACTCACTGCGCTGCTTTGGAGAAATGCCCGCGCGGTCGTGGGAAACAGCGCGGGGCTTTGCGAGCTGGCGCGAAAATTCATGCCGGGCCTCGACGTTCCGGAGATTCCCAACGGCGTGGACACCACTCGATTTTCCCCAGCCGCGCCCGCCGAGCGCGAGCGGTGCGAGTTGCTTTTCACAGGCCGGCTCGCGCCGCAAAAAGGCGTGGATGTGTTGCTGAATGCGCTCACCAAAGTCGGCGGAAATTGGCGGCTCCGCATCGCGGGCGATGGACCGGAGCGCGACCGGCTCGCCGCTTTATCGAAGCAACTCGGCATCGCGGAACAAGTAGAGTTTCTCGGCTGGGCACAGCGCGATGAATTGCCCGCGCTGTATCGTTCGGCGGACGTTTTTGTTTTCCCATCCTACGATGAAGGAATGCCAAACGTCCTGCTCGAAGCCCTCGCCAGCGGGCTGCCCATCGTGGCTACGCGAATCGCCGGAAACGACCAGCTCGTTGCTCACGGAGAAAACGGGAAGCTCGTCCCGCCCGGAGACGCCGCCGCATTTGCAGACGCGCTTCCGCCGCTGATGCAGAACCGCGAACTACGGCAAACAATGGGCGCTCGCAGCCGGGCGATTGCCGTGGAGCAGTTTTCCTGGGCGCGTGCCGCCGTCGCTTACGAGCGGTTATTCGCGCAGTGAACCTAAAAATTGCGGTTGATAACCGCAAAGGAACGCAAAGATCACAAAAGAGGAGCTTTGAAAGGATTGGCACACTCACCGCAGTGGTGAATTGAACCCAAGCCGTGTTTGCGCATCAAACCGTTTCTATGCGTTCTTTCGCGGTTAAATCCAACTGCGTTTTTTAGGGTAAAAAAACCGCTCAATCCGGCAACAATAATTCCGCACGGCTGTAAAGCGCCGCGCTTCCACCCATGCCCACGCGGTCGCCGCGAAGCTCGCAATGAATCGTCCCGCCGCACTTCGAGAGCTGTCGTGCCACCATCTTTGTTTTACCAAGTTTCTCCGCCCAATACGGAATCAGCGTGCAGTGCGCAGAGCCAGTCACCGGGTCTTCGGGGATGCCCACGGAAGGCGCGAAGAAGCGCGACACAAAATCAAATTCGCGACCCGGCGCAGTCACGATCACGCCCAGACTATCGAGCGTCGCGAGCTGCGGAAAATCCGGCGTCAACACACGCACTTCGTCCTCATTTTCCACCACCGCGAGATAATCCCGATTTTTACGCACCTCACGCGGCACCTGCCCCAGCCCCGAATACAAAGCAGGCGGCGCAGGACTCGGTTCACCCGGACGACTTGGAAAATCCAGCATCACCACCTTGCCATCAAACGTCGCGCCCAACGAACCGCTCTTGCTTTGAAACTTCACAACGCCTCCCTTTTGACCCAGCTCCGTAAAAAGAACAAACGAAGTCGCCAGCGTCGCGTGCCCGCAAAGATCGACTTCCTGATTCGGCGTGAACCACCGCAGCTCAAACTCATCTGCTGCACGCACCACAAAAGCCGTCTCGCTCAAATTATTCTCCTCCGCCACTTTTTGCAGAAGCGCATCCGGCACCCATCGCTCCAAAATGCAAACCCCCGCAGGATTCCCCCCAAACACACGGTCAGTAAATGCGTCCACTTGATAATACGGTACTTTCATCACCCCGAACGCTCGCAGAATGAGCATGGCGGAATCAAGTGCGGGAAATTAGTTTCCGCAGGGTGTGATCTACTTCAAATAAAGCTGATGAAACTACTCCTTCGCTCGATCCTGCTCTGGGCCTCACTCGCCGGACTATCCGGCGTAATTATTTCCGGCACCCGCCCGGATGGGTATCAGCTTCTCATCATTCTCGCGGTCCTCGTATTGCCCTCATTGTGCGTATGGCTTACCTTTTCTGCGGTTCCGCCGTTGCATTGCAGCAGCATCTGGCGAGTCGGTTTATGGGCAGTGACGATTGTGTGCTGGTCCTGCACTGCAATCTTCGCGCAAGGCCGCTGGGAGTCCTCCGAGTTATTTGATGAAGATCGCGAAACGCTCATCGTTGGCTTTGGGCTGATGATTTTCTCTGCAGGCTGGATCGCAGTGAAGCAACGCGCCCTTCCCGCATGGTCCACCCTGCGCGATGTCGCTCTAAGTGCGGCCATTCTGGTATGTGCGGGAGGTGTCTATTTATGGAGCTATGACGCTCGGACGCAGGCTATCGCGGTCCAGACAGAAGCAAGGTGGAGTGAAATCGGTAGGCCCATGCCGGACTTTGAAAAAAACCCTCGTTGCGAGTCGTGAGAACGCAGGTTCCCAAGTCGTGCGCGAAGCGTTCCGCGAATTTGCGAAGTCGCATTTCTACCGAGAAGGTACAGCCGATGAAGAGCGTGAAACAGCGATAGCGCATTCAGGAAACGAAGATATCCACTTCTCTACGATTGCTAACTGGGCAGGGTTCAACGGCACCGCCTCTGATGAGTTTGCACTACCGCAAGACAAACTCGCCCAACACGGCGATCTTGTCGCGATTCTTGAACCGATTACGCAGACGCTGGATAAAACGTATCGCCGTATCCTCGACGCAGAACCTGCGGTATGGGCTGCAAATCCTCAGGACGGGCTGTTCATTGCTGCCCCAAACTTTCTTGGCATTCGCAGATTCTGCCAACTCGCATCAACCGATGCGATGCGTCGTTTCGCGACCGGAGACTACGAAGGTGCAGCCCGCGCAATCGCAGCGGCAAAGCGCATCACTGAAAAATTAACGGAACACCCGGCACTGGTTTCATTGATGATTCGGGTCGCTACTGACGCACTGCTCGCAGGAGTATCGGCCCGGCTTCCAGAGTCGGAAGGTTGGGCCGTGATTGCTGAAGACGTTAGCTTAAAGCGCAAGCAATTCTTGAATTGCATCCAAATCGAATCGTGGCTCGGCCTGCGCAAACCGGAACAGTTTTTTGAACCCGATAACTTAATTCTACCTGATTTTGATACGCCGCCAACTTGGGTGCGAAGAATTGCAAACCGGTTTTCTGGGCAAAGAGATGCAGCCACAAGGGCACTTAATCTTGCCGAACACGCCGCGATTTGTAGCTCTGAGGCAACACTACAACTGCCCGACCTCGGCAGCTCCAGCCACGAAGCGATTTCAAAAAGCAGACCGACAGCTTACGAAATCGAAGTCCCTCGCGCCATGATGCGGATACACGCAACCTTACTTTTGCGCGAGCAGACCGAGATCATCCGCCATGCCCGCGCTCGCCTCGCTGCTGGCCTGTCAGTGGAATCGCGCAACTCTGTCGTTCTCCCTGCTACCCGATGGGAAGTTACAGCAGACGCACAAAAAAACTCCGTAACCACGCGCCTAATAAACGCTCCCAAATGGATCACCGAAAACCGTGTAACGGGAGATTCCGCAGATTTCTGGCACATCCCGATTGATGGCAGTGCAGCTTGGCAATTCGGCACACGCCCGGAAAAACCAAAGCTACAGTAAGCCTGAGTGCATGGGGAAATGGGGGAAATGGGGTCAGGCGAGGAAAAGGAAATGGATTTGGAGCTTTGTCGGGGTATTGAAACCATGTTGAATTGTAAAATTGCATCTGTCTATCGGGTGCTTATTTGGCATATTATTTCTTTTTCCTAGCCTGACCCCGTTTCCCGAAGTAAAATCCCGCTCCGCATACATATTTCCATGCACGTAGCCATTTTTCCAAAACTCATACCGTATCTTCGTCGCCTTCCCCGCAACACGCGGATCGTCCGCAGTGAGCACCAGCGGACGCAGGCCGGGCCATAGTTTTTGATACGTGTAAGTCGCCTGCGTCGAGTCCGCGTACGTCGCGTTT
>JANMLS010000039.1:0-79061 GCA_031372675.1 Verrucomicrobiaceae bacterium | reverse complement strand
CGATGGTCCATCGTGTCGGTTAGGCCAATGATGCCCTCGTTGAATGCACGAGCGTCAACCATGTTGGTCACGGGATAGCAGGCAAAGGCAATTTCGGTGATTCGCATGTCGTGTGGTTACGCGTGAGAAACGAGGTGCGTCAATCCAAGGAGGGGGCCGTCTCGTCCTCTCTACAGTTCGGTTTAGAGTTCCTTGGCGGTGATGAAGTCGTCGAAGTTCCGCAGCCCGTCGCCTGCGGTGAAGACTTTGCGACCGTTCACGGTGATGCTGGCGATGACGTCGGCGGTGAAGCCCGCGTAGTAAGTCGAGTCACGCTCGCTGAGGAGGTGGCCTTTGATCACCACAGGACCGAGTTTTGCGGTGAGCGCAGGGTCGCCGACGGCGAGGGTGTCGGCGATGTTGATCGGGTTCACGCCGAGCGAGCCGCCATCGTCCACTCCGGCGAAGACGTTGCTGTTCACGAAGTTTTTGCCAACGAGGATGGAGCCGATGCTGGCGTCATCGTTAAAGGTGACGAAGGTCAGGGGGGATCCATTGCTATTGTCAACGAGCTTGGTGCCTGCGGCAATGTAGGCGTGGATGGCGTCGCCTTTGATGCTGAGCTTGCCGATGGCGTTGAAATTACCGGCAGCCGGCGCGTGGCCTCCGGCGAGGATGAAAACGGGATCGTTGTCGTAGCCATAGACGCCGCCGCCGATGTTGAGCGTGCCGATGTTTCCGGTGACGTGAATGCCGCCGTTTACGGCAGGGTCGCTATTGGCGATGCGCCCGCCGTGGATGGAACCGCCGACGGTGATGGTGCGTACGTCTCCGCTCACAGTGACGGCCCCGGCGGCGTAGTTGGCACCGCCGGTCCCTTTCCAATCCATAAATTCCGAGCCATAGACGCCACCTTTAACGGTGATATTTTTCACCGGCACTTGCAACGAAACGACGTTGAGCGTTCCAGAAAGCTGGACGTCTTCCCGCGCGACGAGGCTACCGCCGACAAAGGCAGACTTTAAGGCTCCGTCAGCGGCACCAAACGAAGCACCGATGATGGAGCCGCCGATGGTCAGTTTTTGGACCGAGGCATACGAGCCGTCGGCGAAGTTCCCGATCGTGCTCACGATGTCGCCTGCGATGGTGACAGTCTTGAATGAACCACCGCTTTGCTGCTGTATCGCGGTGTTTGTAATGCTACCGCCCACGGTGACGGACTTGCCGCCTCCGAAGATGCCGACGCGCCCATCGAAACCATCCCCTCCAGCAAGGTCGCCGCGCAGGCTGCCGGTGATGGTGATGCTGCCGTGAGCCATGCCGTCGCCCTGGAAAAACAATCCGCCGTAGCCGATGTCGCCGTTGATTTTCACGAGGCTGGTAGTGCCAGCGATGCGGCTCTGCCCATTGCCCATCGATCCCGTGAACGCACTGCTCTTTGTCTGCCCGATCCCGCCGGAGATGAAAGTGCCGATGCCGACTTGGTTGAAAGCCTTTCCGAGATCGACCTCCGCGATGGCCGCTTTCGCGCCGCTCCAGCTCTTGAGAGCCACGCCGGACCCATCGAGGTGCCCGAGTTCCACGCGCCCATCGCCGAAGGCACCGCCGGCTTTCACGGTGACCGTGAACGAAGCACCTTCGTGCTTCGCAGCTTCGAGAAAGATGCGCGAGACGAGCAGGCCCGCGCCTTTATCCATAGTGGTAAAGGTGGGCGCGTCGGTGCTGGTCCACTTCATAGTGACGAGGTCGCCGTCGTGGTCCGTCCAAGTGGCGGACTTGCCAACGATGCTGATGGTTGCAGGGGCGATGCGTGGTTCGAGGGGTTCGATGCGCGTGGTGAGTTTTTTCATAACGCACCGAGTGTGAACGAATTCGCGGAAATCGCGCCATCCTATTTTAGTCGGATACGAAGTCGCGCCGCCGACTGGCTGCGCGGCGGCACGACTGGACTACACTTCACGGCACTTCCGTGACGATGATTGCGCTACTCTTGTCGGTGAAGTTGGCGAGCCACACGACTTGCGCGGTGTTGTTGAAGCTGCGCGTCACTCCGGCGCTGCCGACGGTTACTTTGAGCAGCGTGAACTTGGCGAGCTTCTTGCCGTTGATCAGGTCGCCGGTGCGGAAGAGGGCGCGCGGGGTGCCGGTGAAATCGCAGGCCCAGATGCCGCTCGCCGTCTTTGCGGTCACGCCGCCTTTGCCGGGCACGAGCGTGGCGGAAAAGAGCGGGCCGCGGTCGGTGATGGCGAGGGATGTGAAAGACTTCCACTGCGCGGCGGCGATGTCGCCGACGGTGGCGGTGCCGCCTTGGGCGAGGAGTTCGAGCGGTTCACCGGATGGTTTCCACCAAAGCGTTTTGGTGAGCAGTCCTTTGGCCGTGCCGCCTTTGAGTGTGGCGGTGAAGGCGATGCCGCCATCGGCGGAAATCACGGGGTCGCTGAGCGTGCTGAAGTTCGCGTCGTTCACCCCGGCGGGTTTCCCGATGCGGGCGAGGAGGGCGTAGGGCGCGAGGCTGCTGCTGAAATCGGCGCTGCTCGTGAAGATGCCGCCTGCGTCCGCCTTGGTCACGCCGCCTGCGCCGACTTTCATCGTGGCGTAAAAGGTGTTCGCCAGCGCGTCGTTCATCGCCGGGTAGCGGAAGGTGGCGAAGCTCGCCCCCGCGAGCGCCGGGGCGAAATTCGTGCCGACTACGCCGGTGCGCGCGAGGTAGGTGGTGCCGCCGTCGCGGCCCAGGACGATGGCCTTCGATTTGTCGGTGAGCGTATTCAGCGAGAGCACCACCCCTATGCCGACCCCGCTGCCGCTGCGCGAAAGCCAGCCGCGCCCCTGGCCCGGCGAGCCGATGCCCGGCTGGAAGCTCAGGAAGGAGGCGACCTTCTCCGAATTGCCGAGGTCGAAGCCGTCGCGATAGACGAGGCGCAGCACGTCGAACGGCTCGCGGACCCACACGCCCCAATCATTCGCGGCGGTCACTTTGCTTGTGCCCGTGCCGCCGGTGAGCTGGGCGAGGAAGCCGATGCTCCCGCTGCTGCCGCCGTGGAGTGCCACCGCTTTGAAGCTCTTAAATTTCGCATCGCCCGCATCCGCCGCGACCTCGCCGGTGCGCGCGATGGTTCGCCGATTCACGGTGTTGAAGTTGGAGATGATTTCGCTCCCGCCATTGCTGAGCTTGGCGATGCAGGCGAATTGGCTGCCCTCCACCACGGGGTCGGAGAAGCTCACATATTTCGTCCCGGTGACGCTCGCGCCGCCGCCGACGAGGGCGTAGCAGCGGTCATTCAGGAAAAGGCCCGTGCCTCTCACCCTCCCGTTGTTGCTCGTCCACTTCCCGACGAAGCCGATACTGCCCCCATCCGCGATGGCGGGCGGGCCGAAGCTCGCGAGAATCGCATCGGCAGGCAGGCCATTGCTCCCCGCTTGGGGTGCGCGGTCTCCTTTGGCGAGGTGCGTGGTGTGGACGGGCGCGAGGGGGCGCACGGCTACGTCGAAAGTGGTCGTCGCGGTGTTCCCCGCGCTGTCCGTGGCGGTGAGCGTCACGGGCACAATGCCCACGGTCGTCGCGGTGCCTTGCAGCGGGGTTTGCGTGACGGTGGGCGTGCCCACGTTGTCGCTCTTCACGGCCTGCGCGCGGTAGTCCGGCATCGTCCCGGCGAAGACCATGCGCGGGGAAAAGGTGCCGCTGATTTCCGGCGCGTCGTTGTCGGCGACGCTCACGGTGACAGTCCCGCTGGCGAGGCTGCCGTTGGCGTCGCTCACGCTATAGTTGAGCACCACGTTACCGACGAAATTCGCGCTAGGGGTGAAGGTGATGTTGAGGCCGTCAGTGGAGTTCACCACGAGGCCGGCACCGCTGCTCGGCGTGCCCACGATGACAGGCGGGATGCCATCCGCATCGGAGGCGTAGACGGTGATGGTCTTTTGGTCGCCCGTGGTCGCGGTGGCGGCAGTATTCTGCGCAGAGGGCGGGCTGTTGGGGAATTCATACGCGCCGATGTCCGGCAGACCAGCGATGGGGAGGCCGCGCTGGTCGCTGGTGATGGGCTGCGCGAGCACGGCGGCGGCGTTGCGGGCGGGGCTGTTGGCGAGAAGGGCCATCGTCTGCGTGGGGCCGCCGTTGTCGGCGAGGGGGGCGAGCTGCGGGGTGTCGTTGAGGATGTCGCCGATCGCGGTGAAGGCTGCGAGGGCCGTAGTGTTGCCGGTGCCAATGAGGTTGCCGCCGAGGCTGCGGAAGGTGTTCGTCGTGCCGTCGATGAAATCCACGCTGCTGTTGGTATTTCCGGAGATGATGCAGTTTTGCACCACCGTCTCGGTGTTTGGTCTATCAAAGCTGGCCACGCCGCTGCCATTGCCCGCGCCCCGCGTGGCGGTGTTCCCGCTGAGGGTGCAGTGGGTGAGCTTGGTGAGGCCGGACTGATTGCAGATGCCGCCGCCCGAGCCGCTCGTGGTCACATTGCCGGAGAGGGTGCAGTGCGTCAGCGTCAGCGTGCCGGTGGTGGAGCTCAAAATCGCGCCGCCGCTGCCGAAGGCGGAATTGCCGGAGAGGGTGCAGTGCGTCAGCGTCGCGGTGCCGCGGTTGGAAATTGCGCCTTCGCCGCCGCCGATGCCGTCCGCCCGATTGCCGGAGAGCGTGCAGCGCGTGAGCGTCAGCGTGCCGTCGTTGCGAATCGCGCCGCCGAAGTCGGTGAAGTCCGCACCTCCGCCACCCGCCAGAGTCAGGCCGTGGAGCGTGAGGCTGGCTCCGTTGTTGACGCGGAAGAAGCGGAAGTCTCGCGAGCCGCCGTCCAGCTTCACCCCGCCGGGGATGGCTGTGGCGTCGATGGTCACGGCTTTGTCGAGGGTGAAGGCGCTGCGGTTGTCCGACGTATTGAGCAAGATGGTATTCGTCGTTGCCGTCGCGCCGGTGAAGACCGCGGGGTCGAAGGTGATGGTGCTGCCGGTGGGCACGGCGGCGAGGATGTCGCGCAGGGTGCCGGGGCCGGCGTCGAGGTTGCTCGTCACCACGGCATTCACCGGGCCGCTCAGCGCCTCGGTCGCGCCGATGTCCGGGGCGCCCACGATGGGTGCGCCGCGCTGGTCGCTGGTGATGGGTTGGGCGAGCACGGTGGCGGCATCGATGGCCGGGCTGGTGGAGAGGGGCGGCATGGTCTGCGTGGGGCCGCCGTAGTTGCCGAGGGAGGCGAGATTCGGGGCGGTAGTGCTGATGGTGCCGATGCCGGTGACGGTGCCAGCGCCGCTAAGGAACGGCACGATGTTCGCGCCGACGCGGATGAGGGTGCTGAAGTTTTCGATATCCGCTCTGGCGGCGTTCGATGCGGAGTTTCCGGCGACGATGGTGTTCGTCAGCGTGATGGAACCACTGTTCACGGAGATGCCGCCGCCGCCGCCGATGCTTACGGAATTGCCGGAGACCGTGCAGTGCGCCAGCGCCAGCGTGCCGGTGTTGTAAACCGCGCCGCCGTTGTGGGTGGTGGAATTGCCGGAGAGTGTGCAGTGCGTCAGCGTCGCGGTGCTGCTGTTGCTAATCGCGCCGCCCTGGGTAGCTCCGCCGCCGCTGTCGGTGCTGGCGGAATTGCCGGAGAGCGTGCAACGCGTCAGCGTCAGCGTGCCGCCGTTGAGAATCGCGCCGCCTTCAACGAGGGCCAGGGCGGTCAAGTCCGCCCCGCCGCCGCGCGTGAGGGTGAGGCCGTGGAGCGTGAGGCTGGCCCCGGCATTGACTCGGAAGAAGCGGAAGTTTTGCGAGCCGCCGTCCAGCTTCACCCCGGCGGAGAGCGCCGAGGCATCCACCGTCACCACCTCCCCGTTGGCGAGCGTGAAGGCGCTGCCGTTGACTGGCCCGGTCGGCGCGATGGTTTTCCCATTCATCCCCGGGTCGAAGGTGATGGTATCCGCCCCCGGCTTCGCCGCCGCCAGCGCCAGCGCCGCCCGCAGCGAGCCAGCACCGGAGTCGTTCGCATTCGTGACCGTGAAATCGGAGGCAGTGAAAATCGAGAGCGTCCACGAAGTGATGGAGCCTTGGTCGGCGGTCGCGTCGTCGCGCACGTAGAGCTTCCACTCGCCATTCACCACGCCCGCCGCGAGTGCCGTGAGACTGGTGCCGACGGTGCCGCCCGTGGCTTCGGGCGGAAGCACATCGGGGGAAGTTGGGTGATTGGCAGGACGGTAGGTGCCGGTTGTGAACGGGGACGCATCCGGAATCACCGTCGGCACGGTGTCGTCAAAGAGCAGATTCACATTCGAGACGCTGCCATTCACACCCGCATCGGAGAACACCGCCGCCACCGCCCCGCTCGGCGACACGAGGAAGACATCCACATCATCCGGGAAAGTGTGCGTAAGCCCCGTGATCCGCACCTGCACTGACACCACCGCACCCTCGACCCCGCTCACCGTGACCCTTGAGGGATAAGGATCAGCATCTCCTGATTCGCGAATGGTGATGCCGTCCGAATTGGTAAAATCCGCCGCGTGCAGCGCAGGAGCGAACAGGGCGAGAACAACAAAGAAGATCGAGTGGATGTTATTTTTCATGGCGGAAAATGTGAAGTGACCGTGCGCAGCGTGCGCATGGGAAAGCTAAAGATGCGGAGGGAAATAGCGAACGGAATATCGGAAGCAACACGGCAACTTGAAGCGATGAAATCGCAGCGTCGCTTGCGCAAAGTAGTCAGCGGCTTTAGGGCACTCTCGGAAACTCGGGCGAAGCCGTGGAGTGCGGGAACTTGTTCCCGCCGTGGCTTGCGGGACTTGTCACGCAAGAAGCCGTGGCAATGGCTTGCAACCTTGCGAGTGTGGCTCGGCGCGACAAGTCGCTTGAGTTACGGCGGCGACAAGTCGCACGCAGTCCACGGCCTACGCGCTCTCGCCGGATTTTGCGGAGGACCAGAAGACGGAGTTCACGAGGCGGTTGTTGGTCGAGCGCATCCGCTGGGATAGCTCGCGCATGAGGCCGCTGGAGATTTGGTATCCGGCGCGGGGGCGTTCTTCCATGAACTGCCGGAAGTCGGCGTAGCTGATGACGGCGAGCTGCACGGTTTTCATCGCTACGATAGTCGCGGTGGCGACGCCGGGATCAAAGAGATTGATCTCGCCGAAAAATCCGCCCGCTCCGATGCGGCCCATGAGCATCTCGCGGGAGTTGGCGCGACGGCGGACATGGACGACTCCGTTGCAGACGATGGAGAAGGAATCGGGCGCAGTGCCTTCTTCGAGAATGCGGTCGCCGGATTTGTGCTGGCGCGTTTTCAGCAGCGCGGAAAAAGCGGCGAGGTCTTCGTCGGAAAGCTCGCTGAGAAAGCGGATACTGCGGAGCAGTTCGACTTGCACGTTGCTCATTCGACGGTGACGGGCGTGCCCATTTGCACGCTGTTAAAAAACGCCTCCGCCATAAAGCCGGGCATCCTTATGCAGCCATGCGAGGCGGGGTATCCGGGCAGGAAGCCTTCGTGCATCCCGTAGCCGCCGTGGATGCGCATAAAGAACGGCATTTTCGCGCCATCATATCGTGCGCCGGGCGGCATTTTGTCTTTCGTGCGGTCCACGTCTTTGATCAGGATGTTGCCCTCGGAATCCACGTAGTTGCCGTATTTGCTGGAGACGTGGTCTCTATTTTTTTGGACGATTTTGAAATTTCCCGCCGGTGTCCCAAACTCCTCGCGTCCGGTGGAAATCGCGGATACGCCGACCAGCTCACCGCCTTTGTAAAAATACGCTTTTTGCTCGCTGCGATTGATGCGGATTTTCGGTGCGCCGGTGGCGGCGTCGCCGTCCCAATACGAGACATTATCGAAGTTCATCCGCTTGTCTTCGTAGGGACGCGCTGGGACGCGCTTGCCGCCGAGATACACCGTATCGGTGGAAAGGCGCGAGTCCATCGAGCACCCGGCGAAGGTGGATAAAGCGAGCGAAAAAATAGCTGAGATTCTGAAACCGTAATTCATTGGACGAGTGCGCATTTAGCCAGGAATGAGGTTCCGTCAAGGCTGCGGATTATTTGCATCGCGAATGAAAGGACTAATTTTCCGCGCAGCCGCAGGTTTTCCCGCGCACATGAAAACCGCATCCACAGCCCTCTTCCTCGCCACCCTCATCACCGCCAGCGCAGACGTCTCGCTCTCGCCCATCATCGGCAGCAACATGGTCCTCCAGCGCGATTCCGCCTGCCCGGTCTGGGGCTGGGCGGATGCGGGCGAGCAGGTGACCGTCGAATTTGCCGGGCAAAAAAAGACCGCAAAACCCGACGCCGACGGCAAGTGGATGGTGAAGCTCGACGCGATGAAAGCGAGCGCCACCGGCAAGAAGATGACCATTCGCGGAAAGAACACACTCACGCTCGATGATGTCGTCGTGGGCGATGTGTGGCTGTGCTCCGGGCAATCGAACATGGAGTGGAGCGTCGCCGCTTCCGGCAATGCGAAGGAGGAAATCGCGGCGGGCAATCACCCGCTCATCCGGCACTTAAAAGTGAGCAATCCCGGCGCGGAAAAACCGGAGGCAAAAGTCATCTCCGACGGCTGGCAGCAGGCATCGCCGCAGACGGTCGCGAAGTTCTCCGCAGTGGGCTACTACTTCGCCCGCGAGCTTCGCAAGGAAGTGAATGTGCCCATCGGTCTGCTCGGCGCAAACTGGGGAGGCACGCGCATCGAGCCGTGGACTCCGCCGCAGGGATTCAAGGCCGTCCCCGCGCTCGCCGGCATCGCGGGCAAGCTCGACGAATTTCCCACAAAGACGGAGAAGCCCGACAAAGCCGACCCGACGAAAATGGTCGTGAGCGTGAACATCCAGACCCCGCTCGCGCTTTACAACGCCCGCATCGCGCCGCTCGTCCCCTTCGCCATTCGCGGTGCGCTTTGGTATCAGGGCGAGTCGAACCGGGGCGACGCGATGGCCTATTTCGATAAGATGAAAGCGCTCATCACCGGCTGGCGCGAAGTGTGGCAGATGCCGGAGATGCCATTCTACTACGTGCAGCTCGCGCCCTTTATCTACAAAGGCGCAGACCCGACAGACCTGCCGCGCATTTGGGAAGCGCAGACTGCCGCTTTGAAAATCCCGCACACCGGAATGGCCGTGATTACCGACATCGGCAACACCACGAACATCCACCCGCTCAACAAACAGGAAGTGGGCCGCCGCCTCTCGCTCATCGCGCTGGCCAAGACCTACGGCAAGACCGCCCTCGAATACAGCGGCCCGCTTTTCAAAGAAGCGAAGTTTGCCGGCGGAAAAGCCACCCTCACCTTCGACCACGCCAAGGGCTTGAAATCGCGCGACGGCCAGCCGCTCACCCATTTCCAAATCGCAAACAGCAGCCTCACCTTCTTCCCCGCGAAGGCGGAGATCAAAGGTGACACCGTCATCGTAAGCTCCGACGAAGTGAAAGAACCTGCCGCCGTCCGCTTCGGCTGGGTGCAGGATGCCGAGCCAAACCTCTGCAACGCCGCCGGCCTCCCCGCCTCGCCCTTCCGCACCGACATTCCGAACAAGTAGGCCAGTCACGCAAAGTAGCCCAGTCACGCCGTGACTGGCTTGCGGTTTTTTCCGCGCATCCAGTCACGGCGTGACTGGACTACTTTGTGCAAGTTTCCGCTTTCGCCAATTTTGTCTCGATATAGAGTCCCGCACGAACGCTATGAAAACTATCATTCCATCTCTTTTCACGCTCCGTTCATTCCTCGCAGCCTGCCTTTTTCTATCCGTTGCAAAAGCGGCGGAGGTGCTGCCGATTACTGCGGACCCAGGCACTACACCGGGGGACTTATTTCAAGGCGCGGTGATTGATGCTGCGCCGGGCACTGCGGCGCATTCGGGGTTTGATTTGCGGGATATTTTTGGCGGGCAATTCTCCACGGCGGAACCGGGGCGCACGGTGTTGGCGGAAAATCAGGGCAGCGCGGTGCAGAGCGTCTATTTTCACACGGCGACGCCAGTGACGCTTTCGGGCTACCAGCTTTATTTGGGCGATGACAATACGGCGGGGCGCGGGGCTTCGCTCGTTGAGGTGGCAATGACGGATGCGAGCTTCTCGGCAAACACGGTGCTCTCCTCGGTAAATCTCGCGTCGCCGTATCCCTCGGCTCTTGGCGCAAACAGCATCCGGCACATTTTAGTCAGCGACAATTTTGCGCCGGTGACGGGGCAGTATTTCGTGGTCCGTTTTACTCCCGCGACTCCAAATGCGGGCGTGCGGGTGATCGAATTTGATGGCGTCGGGACGTCGGGGATTCTCGCGGCGACGCACACGGATTTTTCCACGGCGGGCTTCACGGGCGCAGCGACGGCGCAGACGCCGGTTCGCGGCTTCACCTACGGCTACTACACGGGCGCAAATGCGACGACGGAGGGCGGCGGCGTGAGCTTCAGCACGACGGGCATGGGGATTGGCAGCTTCAACGGTGCAACCGAATGGTCCGGCGCGGAGTCGGGCACGCCCGCGCACAATCCTTACCTCGGGATTCATCCGTCGCTGAGTTCGCTAAACTCCGGCGTGCGCCGCTACGTCGTGGGCGCAAGCGGTGAGCCTTCCTACACCGGGCCGGTGCGGATCGTCGGCAGCTACTGGGATCTCAATAGCGGGCAGACGAGCGGCTTTATCACGGTGGATGGAGTGGTGAAATTTCCGCTCACTGCGGTGAGCGGGCCGGTGCCTTTCGACCTCACCGCCGATGTGGCTCCCGCCTCGAAAATTGATTTCGGCGTGACGGCCAATGGCGACGGCGGCTCATCGGACGCGACGGGCTTCAACGCATGGATCGTCACCGGCGACACGGCGGTACCCACCAATGTCGTCGCAAACGCATTCAGCTCTCCCTATGCCTACGCTGGCGCGGGCGAGCGGAATGTGCGGCTGACTTGTTTCTCCACAATCACAGACGGCATCGTTTCTTCGACAGACGCAGGCAGCTTCGACACTTCGCCAGGCGGAGCGGCGTTTCCCTATGCGTTCGCAGGTCTGCTTTACCTCGAAAATGCAGGCAGCGGAAAAGCGACGCGCTTTGATTCCGTGCGCATTGATTTGACGACGGGCGGAGATTTTTCCGATACGCCACGCCTCTATTTGCTGCGGCATAATTCCGATCCAAACACCAACAACCCAGCCGCTGACGACCGTTACGCGCGTCTGCCCATCGTGCCGGTGCGGACGCTCAACGCTGCGGGACAACCATCGTATGCTTTCGATCTCTCCACGCTCTCCGAAGCAGAATCCACGGGCTACGGCTTTGCCGTGGTGGGCGCGGGGATTTATCAGGGCAACGCCATCGCCGTCTCGGAAATCTCGGCGACGGCGCTGCGTGTGGCAGATACCAGCGTGATCGCACTGGCGGGACGGGTCGCGCTACAGCAGGCAACCGCGACTTTCTCGCAATCGGGTTTGTCCGTGGCTAGTACCATTGATGGCGTGCAGACCGGAGACATCGGCTGGGCAATCGCACGACCCGGCCCCTCCACGACGGCGGAAACCGCTGTCTTCGAGACCGTCAACGATGTCGGTCACAACGGAGGCTCCACGTTCACTTTTACCATCCGGCAAGTGTCGGCATACTTGAGGCACACCCTTGGCCGCTTTCGCATCTCGGTCACGACGGACGCACGCAGCCTTTTTGCAGACGGTCTCGACTCCGGCGGGGCGGTTTCGGCTAATTGGGTGGTGCTGAATCCCAGCGCTGCGGTCTCCGCCAATGGCGCGACGCTCACGGTGGAAGGCGATGGTTCAGTGTTCGTGAGTGGGACAAACCCCGACGCCGACATCTATACGATCACTGCCCCGACATCTCTGACTGGCATCACCGGCATCCGCTTGGAAGCCTTGGAAGACGCGCGATTAGCGAACGACGGCCCTGGTCGAGAATCAGCCAGTGGAAACTTTTGCCTCACTGAGTTCGAGGTGTGGATCGATGGCCCGGACACACGGACCTTCCACATTCCAAGCCTCTCGGCTAAATCGAACATCTTCGACGCTGGCCTCGCCTCGCCCACGCAAGGCGGCGTGCTGCCACCATCGCTCGCAGTGACTGGTCTAGCGGGGCAACTGGTGACTTTCCCGAAAATCGTCGGCGTAATCAATACAGCGGCGGACGTGCATGGCCCGGACGGCGCACACACCGTAGGGCGCTCGTGCGATTTGACCGGTGTGGGCGGCATCTCTGGCTATCGCAACGGCAACAACACGCCTGCGCTCGTCGGCGTTTTTCTTGGTGCATCGCAGCCAGCGACGCAGCCTGCGCGTTTGGATTTCTCTGCGAATGCGCTTGGCGAGGATTTCGCGACGCTCGCGCCTGCGCTGGGGCAGGTATTTTTCATCGGCGACGGCCACACGGCTGAGGGCGTGCAGCAGCAATTCATCATCCCTCCGGGAGCGACGCGGCTTTTCCTCGGATACCCGGATGGCAATAACGGCACTCTCTATCACGGCACGCCGCTCGGCTACGGCGACAACAGCGGCTCAATGAGCCTGCGGGCATCCATCGCGGCCAGCGCGACGCCATTTTTTGCCTCCACAAACTTCCCCGCAGCAGGCGGGCAACTCACCGCAAACGGCGGCACGGGGCCGTACAGTTTTGGAGTCATTGGCGGCAGTCTGCCTCCGCATTTGTCGCTTACGAATTTGGGAAATATAACGTCGAGCGGCCAGCCCCGCGTGAATGGCAGTTATGCCTTTACCGTCCGCGTGACGGATAGCGCCAACGCTACGGCGGATATGCCATTTACCATCGTCGTCGCGGATTCTGTGGATGTGCCTCCGGGCATCGTCGCGTGGTGGCCGGGAGATCATGGAGTAAATGAAATCATCGGCGGACGACACGGCACTTTCAACAATGTCGCGTTTGACACTCCTGCGCTTCAAAACGGCTCGGCGTATCGCGCGGGCACGGTCGGGCGTGGCTTTGCATTTGATGGTGTGGATGACTTCATCGAAGTCGCCAATCACAGTTCACTCAGCCTCGCAGGCGACATGACGATTGAGGCGTGGGTGGAATCAACCGCAGCAACCGGTTTCCGCACCATCGCCGATAAACGGAGCACCGACGGCTCCACTGCTTCCTACATTTTCCAAATCCGCGATAACGTGCTCTGGCTCTCGGTGCAGTCATCGGCGGGCGCACTGGCTTCCGCAAACTCGGGATTCGTCCTGCCTGCGGGTCGGAATCACCTCGCGACGACAGTGTCGGGTACGACCGTGCGGATTTACGTCAATGGCACGAGCGTCTATGAAGCATTCAATTTCCCTGCCGCCCGCGCAGTGACGGATGGCCCGCTGGCCATCGGTGCAACGCGCAACCAGACGAATACCTTCAATAAATTTACCGGCGTGATTGACGAACTTTCGCTCTACAATCGCGCACTCACCGCGGGTGAAATCAGCACCATCTACGCAGCGGGCGCAGGCGGCAAAAAGCGGGCAGACGCAGCGCGTGAATTTTCGCCGACGCAAAATCCCGCAGGAGTATGGAGCTACCTAGAGCTGCCATCCTCGGCATCGCTCGCGAGTTACAATCCAGCGAGCGCGGTGCTCATGACGACGAGCGGAGTCACTCATTCCGGACGCGTTGATTTTTGGAACACAAGTGCCGCTGTGGGGCGCAATAATTCCCAGGATTTCATCGTCATTCCCAGCGGCGGCTCGCAATACGATTACAATGTTGGCGAACTTTCGTGGGGTCCGGGTTCCGGCTCGCAGATGCCAGTCGTGCGCTGGACTGCGCCGATTGCCGGGCGCTTTGCGGTGAGCGCAAATTTCATCAATACCGACACGACGCCCTCTTCGACGGATGTCTTTATCCGCCACGGCTCCACGGCGATTTTCGATAGCTTCGTGACCCCTTATCGCGGCAGTGGCGTTTCTCATACGAGCACCATCACAGCCGCTGCAGGTGATACGGTGGATTTCATTCTCGGCACTCGCGGGACCTGGAATTACGACTCGGCTGCTCTCGCTGCATCCGTAGTTTTTCTCAGCACCCCACTGGAGCTTGCAGCAGACTTCCCCGAACAGCCCGCAAACCCCCTCGATCCGTGGCAACTCACGGCAACGGGCGGCACGGCACCTTACACATTCGCTGTGACCACCGGTGCATTGCCCGCCGCGCTGGTGCTGGCGGAAAATGGCGACATTTCTGGAACGCTCGCAGCGACGCCCGGTCGCACAACTTTCACCGTGACGGTCACGGATGCGGTGGGTGCTTCGGTGTCGAAAATTTACACGCTCATAGTCGCGCAAGAGTTTGCATTGCCGCTCGGAGCCACGACTTGGTTTCCGGGAGAATTGCACCCGCACGATGTTGTCGGCGGTGCTTTGGGAGTCACGAGCGGTTTTTCAGCAAGCGGGCCATACGGCGCGGGCAAAAGCGGGACGGGCTTTGTGTTTGATGGCGTGGACGACGCGCTGACCGTCTCCAGTAGTGCCGCGCTGAACGCGCTGCCGCTCACCATCGAGGCGTGGATCAAACCCGAGCTTCGCCCCGGAAATGCAGCGGACTTTTGGCCTACGAATATCCTCTCCGGCGACCGCGCGAATTTCGGTGGTCACGGCATCGGGGCCAACGTATTTGCAGACGGCTCGCACTTGTGGATCGAAGTGCAGCACACCAGTCCCGCGCAGGCGTTCCGCCGGGTTCCGGGCGATCATTTCCGTGCGGGCGAATGGGCGCATGTCGCGCTCGTCCTCACATCGGGGAATGCGAAAACTTACGTGAATGGCAGCCTCGTGGATGACTTCGATTTCAGCCAGGGCGCGATGGATGCGGACCTGTTCTTCCGCATTGGACGGCACAACGAAGACGCGGGCTATCCAGTCGGGCAACGGTTCTTCAAAGGAGCGATTGATGAAATCACCACTTACAATCGCGCACTCTCCGCCGCCGAGATTCTGAACATCGCAAATACGGACTGGATCGGAAAAAACCGCGACGACGCAGCGCGTGATTTTTTCACGCAGACCAACGCTGCCGGGCAGCTCTGGCAATATGGGCAAATGGGCACCGGCCTTGCGCCGGATGGAGCGACTTTCGCGCGCTACGAGACAGTCGGATCGGAGAACGCGCTGCGCTTTTGGCGAAATGGATCATCGCCTGATCCAAACGTGATCAAAAATCGCGGCGATGTGCCGTATCTCCATTGGGCGCCGGGCCAGCTTTCCGTCCATCCCGGACCGGGGCCGGAGCGCATTTACAGTGCGGTGCGATGGACTGCGCCTGCTGCGGGGAGGTATGCGTTTTTCTCCGAATACTCGCGGCTGAATACGCAAGTCGGCACGGCAAGCATTCATCTTTTCACAAGCGGAAGATCCTTTGGCACACAGACCATCACGGACACGCTGCGGAAATATACCATCTTCGGAACGAGCTTCGTGCAGGCTGGTGAAACGGTGGATTTCGCCGTCGGCTCGCGCGATGACTTCGGCTTCGACGCTGTCGGAATCACGCCGAGCGTCGCTTTGCTGGAGGCTGCACCGCGTTTGCCGGAGATTACGAATCTTGGGATTCAGACAAAATTCCCAGCCACAAATCTCGCGCTGTGGCATTTCACGGCCACTCGTGCTCCAGACCCAGTAGGCGTGACTTCCACGCTGGCATTGCAGTTTAGCGCGACACCAGAAATCGAGGGCAGTTGGACTGCGGTGCAGACCGTTCTCAGCTCGTCTTTGCTGATCAATAAACCAGCAGGCTCGAACGTTTGGCTGGCGGACGCGACGCTCAGTTTCACACCCGGCTCTTACTACTTCCGCATCGTCCAAACAGAGACAGGATATGCAACAGCGACCAGCGCAGTCTTTGGCAACGAGGCACTCATCGGCGGCACCGGAGAAGCCGGGCCAATCGTCATCGCCGAAGCGCAACCGCCGACCGTTGTGACTAACCTCAAAATCACCACGGCCAAGCCGCCCGTAGCGGGCAAAAAATGGAGCTTCCAAGTCGATTACCCACGCGATGCCGTGCTGCTGCTCGTGCAATATTCTCTCACGCCGAATGACCCCGCTTCGTGGAGCTACCTGCCCGGCGATGCCGCACTCGTGCGCCCCGACGCGAATGGCAAGGCGCCTACGACTTGGACCCTTGATGTCTCAAGGTTGAGTATTCCCGGCGGTAACGTCTTCTTTCGCATCGAGTCCACCACCTCGCTGCTCGGCGGGCGGTCGAGCTTTAGTGCGCCCTTTGGTGCGGAGGCTATTGCTGGTGCAAAAGCCGGTACAACTGGACCAATCGTGGTGAAGAATCCCGCTAAATTGACCACAGATGTGCAGGCAAAACTGTGGGTGAACTCAAACGGAACCCCGATTGAGAATAGCCTCGTCCATATCGGCGAAGAGATCGCCTACGAGATTTCCTACCGAAACCACGGCGAGGCCGTGGCGACTGGCGTGTCGATCACCGTGATGATTCCGCCTCAGCTTGAGTTGCGCAGCGCCACGGGAACGACTTCGCCCATTCGCAAAAACCCCGGCGATCCAAATTCCACGATTATCGGTGTGCGACTCGATATCGGCACGCTCTCGCCGTCGCAGAATTTTCAGCGGCGCAGGGTTGTTGCCCGCGTGCGCGACGATGCGAAGAAACTGGGGCGCGGCGTGGTCAATCTCGTCGGCACTGCGCTGGTCGAGAGTCCGGATTTCCCCGATCAAAAACTCGATCTTCCCTTCCTCGCGGTTGCAGACCCACTGCGAGTCGGGCTGCATATCGCAGGTTCGGAATTTGAGTTTCCAAAAGGCGCGACGATTCCGCTGCTTTTCACGGCGGAAAACAAAAGCCCAGCCGCGCTGACCAATGCGATTGCCTCGGTAAAAATCCCGGCGGGCGCGTTTGTGGATTCTTTTCTCGAAGACAACGAAACCTCTGCAGAGCGCGTGCTCGACGACAAGAGCGGAAAGACCATCGAGCTGAAGTTTAATTTCGGAGCGATGCCTGCAAATACCAGCCGCGTCGTCTTCCTCAATCTGCGGACGCCGTTCGACACCTCGCGCAACGTCATCTTCACCGGCAATCCGGCCAAGGACGATCCCGGCTACACGTTCACTGCTTTCAATGCGGTGGCAAAGAAAACGCTGACGGCACTCGGCGACGGATTTTCGGTAAATCTCACCAACGCCATCGTGCGCCCACCGCAGCTCGACTTGGGCAAGGAAGTCACCGGCGCGACGCTGCAAGGACGGCAGACGTTTGGCATCCCGTATAAAGAAAACGCGAAAGCCGTGGAGCGCATCGTGCGCGGCGCAATCGTGGCACCCAATGGCGAGGCGACATTTACCTTAAACTACCGCAACGTCGGCGAAGGCACGGCGAAGGAGTGCGAAATTTGGGACGACATTGATTCCCGTTACTTCACGCTGGTGCCCGATTCCATCCGGCTCAACGGCCAGACAGTATCTATCGGCGGTAATTTCAGGCTCTTCAACGGAACCAAGCCCATCGGACCAAACGAGAGCCTCGCAAACCGCGACCTGCGCCTTGCGGACTTTTTCAAAATCCGCGTCGGCGATCTCGGTGCTGGGGAAGGCGGTGAACTGACCTATCGCGTGGTCGCGGCGAAGTATGCCTCGAAAAAACTCACGCCGACTGCGCCGGGCCAAGTCATCGGCGCGGGGCCTGGGTCCATGTTCACAGAAAGTCTTGTGGGCGGCATAGGCGGGCAGCCTGAGGTGCTCGCGGTGCAAGTCGCAAAACCCTACGAGTTCCGGCTCGAATACAAGCGGCAGCCGGGCTTTGCGCGTGCGGGTAATGTGCTCCGCTTCGCACTCAAATACACGAATGCCGGGCAACTCCCTGCTTACAACGCCTTCATCAATCTCCCCATTCCAGTCGGCACGACAGGCCATTCTGCGTTCTTCGTCACGACCGATACTGCGATGCCACGCGCGCTGAGTAGCGACGAAATTTTGCCTGTGGGAATTTCCGGTGCGACGACGACGCAGCGGTTTGAGCTTGGCACTCTCGACCCCGGCGAAACGGGTGAGGTAGCCATCTATCTCTCCGTCAACGCACCGCTGAACCAAGCGATTGTGGATGCGGGAGAAGTGCGTATCTCGCCATTCATAGACGCCTTCCAGACTTCGCAAACCGCACTTCGCACGCCGCGCACGAATCAGCGGTTGCGCGTCCCGCTACCAAAGCTTGCGGGTGCTTTAAAACTCGACGGTGCAATTCCTGTGGCGATCCCCAGTGCGCCAAAGCTCTTCATCGGTCGTGCCGTACCAATCACGGCGACGAAGAACGGCACGATGGATGTGACGATTTTCTTCGGCAACGCGGGCGACACCGCGGCGACTGGTGGCAACGTGGCGATGCAGATTCCGTTTGAAACCACATTCCTCAGCGCGACCGACGTGCAGATGACGCGCCCATCGGATCCGAGCAATCAAACAAATCTCGCCGATTTCCGATACACGCTCACCACACGGACCGAGAAAAAAGGCTCGCGCATCGAGCGCATCATTGTGGACTTGCCGACGCTGCCTGCGCATTCCAGCGGTGCATTTACGATGAGGCTGAAAGTCTCCGAGAAGTTTGGCGCAGCAGCGGTGGAAGACACCTCGTGCCGGATCACTGCGAGCAACGCGAAGGGACAAGTCGCGCACGCTTTTTCCACACAAGTGCGCTCGGCGGATTGGTACTTCTCGATCTTCGAAAGTGTGAACGCCTCGATCTGGAGCTTCGGTAGCTGGGTTGCGGGGCAGCACAAAGCGACGGTGCAGGAGGAGTTCAAATCATTGACGCGCGACTCGCAGTTTTACTCCGTGCGCGGGCTGGACCTCGTGACGCTGAAAAACGGCGCTAACTTTGCGCCGATTGGATTTAATCGCGGCCTCATCGTCGGCCCGAGCCGACTCGTCGCCGCAGGTGGTGGCAACATGGTCGCAGCAGGCGGCCTCAATATGGTCGCAGCGGGCGGTGGCAACGCAATCGGTATAAGGAATGCGCCCGGCTTTAGCGGAACAGCTACGTTGTCGCAGCTCATGCCAGCGATCCCAAGCATGGTCGCTGCGGGTGGTGGAAATCTCGTCGCCGCTGGTGGCGGAAATCTCATCGGGCTGGATGGCTCGACGTTGATTGGCAACGATGGCAGTACGCTCGTAGGCAACGACGGCGCATCGCTCATCGGCAACGATGGCAGCACTTTGATCGGCAACGACGGCAGCACCATGCGCGGCTTGAACAACGCCTCGCTCATCGGACTCGATGGCTCGACATTCTCGACCATCTCCATGTTCCAAGGCAGCCCACGCTTCACCCCGGTTGCAGGCGGCGCCGGAATCGTGGCGACATTCAAACCATCAAATATGGTCGCAGCGGGCGGCGGCAACATGGTCGCTGCGGGTGGAGGAAATATGGTCGCCGCTGGCGGTGGCAACATGGTTGCTGCGGGTGGCGGAAATTAACCCTCACGCGGAAGGCGCTGTTGTTATTTCCACAACATCGGATTCGCCCAGACCGTCCCGGGTTTCCGTCTTTCGCCGTCCTTCTCAACGATGAGTTCGAGCGTTTTTGCGCCTTCGGGGATGGCTACGTCAATGGGCACATCCCGCCCGCTTGCCGGGTCCAACTTGGGGGAAGTGTAAAGCTTCTTGCCATCCACTTTGACGACATAAACCCAAGTGGTTTCGCTTTTTCCGCCTTGGCCGTCGGTGCAAGTCGCGATGGCGCTGAATGCCTTCACTCCGGGCGGGAGGTTGTAGAGGATTTTGCTCGGCGCACAGGCTCCGATCCATGTCTTGCATTCTTCGCCGTTGACCAAAACGCGGCCTCCAAGATAGGCGAACCCGCCGAGCATCAACTCGCCCTCGGCGACTTCTGAAGATTCGAGTTTTAGGTCGAGCAGGCTCACGCTGCTGCCGTTGCGCTTGGGCGCTGGCGTCTGTGCTCCCGTGCTGCCCGGTGCCTTAGCGGTGCGCACGAAGACATTTCTCGATGCGCTCGATTCGCGCAGTTCAGTAAAGTCGTCGTTCATTTCGCAATCCACGGATTTGGTGGACCACTGCATCGTCAGATTTCTCCGCCCGCTCACGCGATAGGTCGCGCTGTGGCTTTCAACGGAGGCGCTCTCGCCGTCCGAGGCAAACTCCAGTTTCTTGCCGTCCTTCACTTTCACCCAATCCCATGCGAGCAGGTATTTGCGCAGCTCGTCGGCGTTGGTGGGCAGACCATTCGCGACGGGGGGCGGCGTCGGCGGTGCCACCATCGGCGTCGGCTTCGGTGCCTCGAAAACGATGTTTGCCTTCAGCCAGTTGGCCGCGATCTCCCGGCGCTTGTTTTCGAGCAGCAATGCGTCGTCGAGCCTCTGCCGCTGAGTGAGCAGCTTGATGTTCCCCGTCAAAATGCTGTCGCAGCTCGCAAACAGCACCTTGGCGCGCGCCATGCGCTGTTCTTCGAGCTTGGCGAAGTGATTCCGGTATTCCACCCGCCATGCGCGGATGTCGGGTAAAACGGCGGCGTCATTTGCGAGGATGATCTGCGTTTCGGTGTAGCTCTGCTTCTCGTTGCGCCACGCGACAGCCTGATCGAGACGACCGGACGTGCTGGCCTTCGCGATTCCCGAATCCATCGTCGCAATGTAGCGGGCGCGGAGGCTCTGCATCCCGGTCTCGTGGGGCTTGGTCACTTGCTTGTCGAAAGCCTCATTCTGCTGCGCATCAATATCGGCAAGCCACTTCTCCACTTCACTCTGCGGCTTCGGAGTGGCTTTCGCGGTCGTGTCTTCGGGCGGTGGCGGGGCTTCGACGACGGCGACTGGAGCGGGCGTGGGAGTTGCCGGCGGGGGTGTGGGCGTGGCTGGGATTGGCGTAGGCGCGGGCGTTGCTTCCGCGATTTGCGCGGGCGCTTTGGCACCCTTTTTCCACGGCGCGAATAACAGCAATGCGACGACGACGCATATCACCATGATAATCCAAATCCCGCCCGAAGAGCTGCTCTGCGAGACGACCACGGGCCTATGCGAATGCGCCACGGGCCGCACGGGGACCGGCCTCACCGCCGGAGCTTGCGGTTTTACCTGGCGCGGCACATTTACCACGCCGGTCTTGCGGGCAGAAAGCGGGGTGCGTGCGGCGCTCACGTCGGCCTCCATTTCCGCTGCGGACTGGTAGCGCTTTTCCGGCGTCTGCTGCATCGCTTTGTAAATAATCCGGTCCACGCGCGAATCGCAGTTCACGCGCTGGGAGGGCGGCTGGAAGACACCGCGCGGGATTTCGCCGCAGAACATCTCATACAGCATCACGCCGAGGCTGAAAATATCGGCGCGCGGTTATCCACGCTCATGTCGCGCCGCTGCTCGGGCGCCATGTAGTCCGGCGTGCCATAGACCACATCGTCCGGCAATCCCTCCGCCGCCGCCCCGCTATTTTCCGTCAGCCGCGCGAGGCCGAAATCCGCCACCTTCACATTGCTCTCGCGGTCAATCATCACATTCGCCGGCTTCACATCGCGGTGGACGACTCCCTTGCCGTGCGCATAGCCCAGCGCCGCGCAAATCTGCTCCGTCACCGACAGCGCCTGATCCGTATTCAGGCCCACTTGCTGGATGACATCGCAGAGATTCATCCCGTCCACAAACTCCATCACAAAAAACAGATGCCCCTCCCCCGTCTGCCCGAAATCATACACCGAAATAATGTTCGGATGATTCAGCCGCGCCATCGCCTGCGCCTCCTGCCGGAAGCGCTCGGCAAACGCCGGGTTCGCGCTGATTTCCTGCGCGAGAAGCTTGATGGCCACGAGCCGGTTCAGCCCGATCTGCCGCGCCTGAAAAACCACGCCCATCCCACCGCGCCCGAGCACGCGAATCATTTCATACGCGGGAAAAAGATGCGCCACTTGCGCAACTGCATCCTGCCCGTCATCGGGCGCGGGTTCGGGTTCGGGAGAATCAGTGTTGTGAGAATCTTCTGGCACGATGAGTGGATGTATAAAGCCGAAGACGCCAGCGTAGTCCAGTCACGCCGTGACTGGCTCGCGGTCTTTTCCGCAAGCGTGGGCGAAGCCGTGGACTGCGGGAACTTGTTCCCGCCGTGGCTTGCGGGACTTGTCACGCAAAGAGCCGTGGCAACGGCTCACGGCCATGCGAGCGAGGCTCTGCGCGACAAGTCGCTTGAGTGACGGCGGGAACAAGTTCCCGCAGTCCACGGCGCTCCGCGCAACCCGCTTGCGAAAGTAGTCCGCGGCTTCAGCCGTAGTGATGAAGCAAGCACAGCCCGCAACGGGCTTCGTAAGCCGTGTCGCATTGCGAAGCGTCCCCGTATTCACTTTACCGCGATACCACGGCTAAAGCCGCTGACTACTTTCGCAAGCGTAGCAGGCGGTGGTCAGCATCGGCGTGTTGAGGGCATACAATCTTTTTACAATTGCGGGCTGAACAGGCGACGGGATTTAGGGTCCAATTTGGCCTTATGAAAAAATACTCACACAAGTTCATCGGGGCGGCTTTTGCCTTCCTTTTTACACTCGGTTCCACGCCCGGCTTTGGCCAGGCTACACCGCTTCAGGAGCTTTCTGTTCAAGATCGGCTCCAGACCATAAACCAACTGAACGCAGTTCCACAACGCGCGGCCAATCGCGCAAAGCCGCAGCCCACCAAGCTCGACCGCATCGCGGAGAAACTCAAAGTCGCCGAGCCGGTGGCGCACGCAAATCTCGCGATATTTTTGATCGAAGGGGAAAACCGGCTGGATACCTCGAAGGTGCTCACTTTGGATGAGGCGCTGAAGAAAAAGGGCACTATCGTGGTGAACGAAACGGGCACGGTGGATGAACTCTCCGTCCTCAACAAAGACGCGGAGCACACGGTCTTCATCATGGCTGGCGACATCGTGAAAGGCGGAAAGCAGGACCGCACGCTGGCCTACGATCTCCCGCTCCGCAAAGAGGCGGGCACGGTGCCGATTGCTTCATTTTGCGTGGAGCAGGGGCGGTGGCAGGCGCGTGGCTCGGAGAATGTGGCGGCCTTTTCTTCATCGGGAAATTCTGTCGCGAGCAAGGAGCAGAAGATCGCTGTGCGAAAGGCAAAGAGCCAGGGCGAGGTGTGGGAGAAGGTGGCCGGGGATCAGGCCAAGATTTCGAGCAACATCGGCAAGAGCGTCAATTCCGCAGCGTCGCCGACGAGCTTGCAACTTTCGCTGGAGGATAAGGACTTGAAGAAGCAAGTGGGAGCCTATCTCGAAGTGCTCAAGCCCATCGTGAGCAAAAACGAAAAGGCGGTCGGCTTCGTGATCGTCATCAACGGACACATCAACAGCGCGGAGATTTTTGCCAGCCATGACTTGCTGAACCGCTCGTGGCCGAAGCTGGCCGAATCCGCCGCTATCGAGGCCGTGGCCGAACTCAAAGCAAAGCCCGCCGAGAAAGCCGCGACCGCAGCGGATGCGATGGATTTTCTAGCGAAGACCGAGGACGCGGAAGCCACGGAGGAAAACATCCAAGGCAGCTACTGGAACGTGACTGCGGAAAGTCCGGGCGTGCTGCTTTTTCAGACTGTGGACAAGGACAAGAACGGGCTTTGGCTGCGGCGGAGCATCATCAAGAAATAAGGACAACGGCATTTTGTAGCAAGTGAGCGGCGGCGAATGAAAAGGTGGCTCCATCTGCGCTGCTTCGCTACACCGTTTGCACGATGAACAAACCAGCCTGCCCGATGTGTGAGATGACGGATGTATTGGAGTTTCCCGAGCGTTGGGAGTGCTCCACTTGCGGCCACGAATGGTCCCGCGAGTCGGAGCCTGATGCGGCTCCCACGGCCCGCGTGGTGAAGGACGCGAATGGAAATACGCTGGCCGATGGCGACTGCGTGGTGCTGATCAAAGACCTGAAACTCGGTGGCACTCAGGTGCTAAAAGGCGGGAGCATGTCGAAATCCATCCGCCTCGTGGACGGCGACCACGAAATCTCCTGCAAAGTGGACGGCATCGCGGTGGGTCTGAAGGCGTGTTTTGTGAAAAAAGCGTAGTCTTTTTGAACATACGGCCTGCGAGTGTGTCTTAGAGGAACCATGACTCGGCAGCGGAAACCAGTAACTCAAACCACTTGGAACGCATCTTTGCGGTAAAAATGGCTGCTGTTTTCCCAAGTCCGACTACTTTCTTCCCCAGCTTGAACGATATTTTCCCATCCTCAGCCCCGTCTTTTGTCGCCGGTATGGTTCTCGGCGAGGTGGACGCTGTCGCTGCGGAAAAGCTGGCGAGCAAGCGGGAGGATGAGGCGCTGGTGGCGCGGGCGCAGGAGGGAGACTCGACGGCTTTTGATTCGCTGGTGGTGAAGCACAGCCCAAAGCTCTACGCGCAGATGTACCACATGACGTCGAACCATGAAGACGCGAATGACATGCTCCAGGATGTGTGGATGAAGGCTTACAGAAACATCAGCGGCTTCCGTGGGAAATCGGCATTTGCGAGCTGGCTGCACAGCATCGCCTCGAACACGGCGATTAACTTCATCAACAAACGCGGGCGTCGCTGGACGATGAGCCTCGACGATGTGGATAATGGTATCGCCAATGACAAGGACTTGGCCGCCCTCATCAGCCCAAACACGCCGTTGCGCGATGCGGACCTTTCCGAGATGCAGCGGAAAATCAATGAGGCGATGATGAAGCTCAGTCCCGAACATCGCGCCGTGGTGACGATGTTTGACATCCAGGGGATGCCGCACTCGGAGATCGCGGAAGTTTTGAAAATCAGCGAAGGCACCGTGCGTTCGCGTCTCTTTTATGCCCACCAGAACCTCCAAGTCTGGCTGGGCGAATTTGCGCCAAACTCAAACACCTGAAAAATTATGGAAAACAAGCAACTCAACGAAAAACAGCTTCAGGCACTACTCCGGCTCAAACGCTACGAACAGCCGCCGCCGGGGTATTTCGGCGACCTGCTCTCCAGCATCCACGAGCGCCAGCGCGAGGAGCTTCTACGCCGCCCGGCGTGGCGCATCGCTGCGGAGCGGGTGAAGACATTTTTCCAATCATTCCGCGTGGATTGGCGCTACGCGGGAGCGATGGCCGGAATCCTACTCACGGGTATCGGGATGATCCAAATCGCCCTCCCAAAACAGCAGCCCGGTTTGTTCGCATCGTCGAAGCCCAATATCATCGCGGAGCCGGTGTCTTTGCAGGCTGCACCTTCAGCGCCGATGCTCACTTTGGATGTGAAAAACCAAAAGCTGCTGCCGCCGCTCCAGCGCGTCTCCCTGCGCTCGCGGTCTGGCACACAGGCATCGCTGCAATTCGCGGGCGGCGGGCTTCCAACGAGTTATGAGGCTACGCAGATTCGTTTCTAGCGTCGCGCTCTTGCTGGCGGCGTTTGCGCTGCAAGGAGGTGCAGCGGAGCCGCAGGAGAAGCCATCGGAGAAGCCATCTGCAATTGATGCAGTCTCGGCGGAGGTGCAGGCAATTTTTGCACGTTCGCGCGATGCGATCTGTCGCATCGAGGCGGATAACAATGGCCGCGCCGTCGCGGGCACGGGATTTTTTATCGAGCCGAATGGCATCCTCATCACGAGCTACGGCGTGGGTGGCGAAACGGAGGAGATGGTTATTTTGAAAGGCGATGAGCGCATCCCGCTAAAACGCCTGATTGCCGACGAACGCAGTGGCATCGCGATCCTGAAGGCCGAGCTGGATTCGCCGACTGCCTTTCTCCGCCTAGGAAAAGCGAACCGCCTCGAAATCGGCACCATCGTCATCGCAATCGGCTACCCGCTCGAATTCCCCATCTCGCCGAGCATTGGCGTAGTGTCGGGCTTCGACATCGGGCAGGGCGGTCGCTTTTTTTCAGCTCGCCACAACCGCGCCCCAGGGCCGGTGCAGCGCGGAAAGGGCGGTGCGCCGCTGCTAAACTCGAAAGGCGAAGTCGCGGGCGTCATCATCAGCACGCTCGAAGACGGGAATGGTCTCTTCGCGCTTCCCGGCGAGGCGGTGGAAAAAGTGTATCTCGATTTTCTGCGGCACGGTCGCGTCCGCCAAGGCTGGCTCGGCGTGGATGTGCGCCTCACCGATGCGCCTGAACAAGGCAGCGCCGCCCGCGTGCGAAGCCTCCGGCTGAACGGCCCCGGCTTCGCGGGCGGCCTCCGCCACGGCGATGTGCTCGTGCAGGTCGGTGAGTGGAAAATCACCAAGCCCGAGGACGTGCTGAACGCATCTTTTTACGTCCAGCCCGACGAGCCTATCAATGTAATCGTCTCCCGCGCCAGCAAGCGGAAGACGCTGAAAATCACACCGCGAGAAAGCCCCGATGGAAAAGGCGCAGTGCCCTCGACCGCCGAGGAGCTTTTCAACGCCAGCGAAAACGTCGGCCTGCAACTCGGGACGCAGAAGTAAGCGCAGGAGGTATTTCCTTACGTGCCGTAGCCAATGCGCGTTCGCCACTTCTGCGGGTCTTGGGAGCAGTGAAAGACCGAGTAAATTACGATGGAATCGGTAGTCGGCTCGTAGAAAATCTCGTATGGAAAACGACGCACAAGCGCACGGCGGAACTCATCCACTACGACGGGATAAAGATGCGGATGCCGCTGGATGGTAAGCACGCACGCTTCTACGCAGCGAAGGAAATCCTCACCAAGTCCCGGCTCACAGCTCTCGTACCAGTCGTAAGACTCTGCAACATCATCGTCGGCCTCCCCGGTGAAGATAACGCGCTCAATCATGTTGCACCCGCGCCCGCTGCTTGACTTGTTCCCATGTGCGCCCGGAAGCCGGATGCTGCAAATACCGCTCCTTGCGGCGGCGAAGCTCGTCGCGCTTCCAGTCCGCGATTGGCGAAACTACGTCTTCCTTCGCGATACTGTCCCAGAGGTCTTCGACAAGCTGAAGACGTTCAGCGCGTCCGAGTTTGAAGAGCGGTGCAAATTCCGTGTTCATGTTCGTGAGATACCGGCTTTTTCGGTGTCATGCAACTGTGCTTGCAGCTACGGGAAGAACGCCTTGATTCGGTAAAATCGCTGCGTGGTCGCGCTTGCGGTGCTGTCTGTGTAGCTCGCGGTGGAGCCTGCTGCGACGACGGTTCCCATCGTTTCCCAAGTTCCCGATGAAAGGCTTGTACGATGCTCGATTGTGTAGCTTTTTCCGTTCAGAGAATTCCAGGTGATCGTGACTGCTCCGGTGCCTGCGTTGCGCGTGGGCACTGGCGCTGCGGGCTTGCTGGTGGCGACTGCGGGATTGCTGCCGAAGGCAAGCTCCACGCTGTCCGGCACGCCGTCGCTGTCCGTATCGCTGGCAAAGCCGAGATAGCCCGGCGAGCCGCCTGTTTCCTGACTTGCACGCCAGTTTGTGCCGACGCCGTAGAGCGCTTGCGAGGTGGAAAGCACCTCGATGCTCGGCCCGCCGCCATCGGCGGTGACAGGCCACGGCGCGAGGTTGCTGTAGCTGAATTCATGCACCAGATTTCCGTTTGGATCGCGGAGTGCGATTAGCTCGCCGTCGTTGTTGAGCGAGCCGCTGTATTGCCCCGCGATGGTCGCGCCATTTCCATAAAGTGTCGTGAATCCAGCGATGTTGTTTGTCACCACGCAATACTGCCCCGGCTGGAGGACCGTCGCTCCGAAGATAAATGGGCCATCGCCTGCGGCATTTGAAAATGGGTCGCCTTGGTCGAAATACGCGCCGTTGAGATTGATTGCGGATGCACCGATATTTCGTAGTTCCATAAACTCCACGCCGCCCGTTCCTGCGGGATTATACATAATCTCTGTGATGCGAAGGTTGTTGTAGAGGTCCGCGATATTCCCCGGATTGCTGAGGAGTAGATAGTCAAACGCCGCCCGGAAGCCGACTCCGGGAACACTCGGTGTCGCGTTCACCGCTCCCGTCGCGCTGAAGATACCGCCACGGATTGCCGTGCTTCCGGCTGGCATCGCGTAGCTGGTGATGGTGGCCCACTGCACGCCGTTGAGCCGGTATTCAAAGAAGAGCGTATTGGTGCTCCGGCGTATCCGCAGCGTGGCATCGGGCGGTAGATACGTCACAGACGAGCCAATCTGTGAATAAGCGCCAGTGCCGGACGCCCGGTAAACTATCCAGTTTAGCCCGCCATCGTAGCAAAGCGCGTATCGCGTCGTTACAACGCTCTCCGTGGTTTCGAGATATAGCCCGCTGAAAAAAGCGCCAAACGCGCGATTTTCCGGCTGGATGCTCGTCTGCAAAATCCAGTTCGACGAAGCAGGTAGTGCGCGGGTGATTCTCGGAAAAATGGGGGAGCTATTTGTGAGCGGGCGAGTGGTAGTGTCGGTCAGATTTAAGGCGATGCTGCCCGTCGTTTCATTGAGCGAATACCACGAGTCGGGCGAATAGTTATCCAGCAGTTCGACGTTGTTCGCTGTGAACGCGGCGTCCAAATAGTCGCTACCAAACGACGCAAAGTCCGACGTGCTGTAAGCGACAATTTCGCGTGTGACGTTCTGCGTGGTAGAGCCATCCGATCCTTGGATCGTGAAAACGTAGTTTCCCGGAGTGGTGAATTGAATCGTCCGGCTGGAAGTCGTGGATGCAATCACGCTGAACCCGACCGACGGCGTAATCGTCCACGTAAAAGTCAGCGCAGTTCCATCCGGATCAAAACTGCTTGATGCGTCCACCACCACCGTCTCGCCCAAAGCTGCATTCTGCGAGCCGGGGCTAACGGTCGCATTCATGGCGGGCGGCGCATTATTTGTCTTCGTCACGCCATGGATGATGTCAGTGCCGATTTGGGTGCCGACTTCATCAAAGGCGCGGAAAGTCAGTGTGTTTGCGCCGTTTTTCAGCCTGATATTCGAGATGCTCCAGCGGTCCGTGTCCGTCGTGCTCGTCGCCGTCCAAGCAAACGTGCTCGCCGTTTGCCCCACGCATTCGACGCGGAATGCGCCCACTGGTGCGCTTCCATTTATCGTGATCGTTGTGCCCGTGGTTGTGGTGAGTGGCGAGATGAGCGCGAAGGTTGCGCTGAGTGGTGCGCCGATATAGTTCTGCATCACATTGACGCGCGTTTGCGAAGTGCTGGAGAGTGTCGTTGGCCAGGCTGCATAAAAAGCAGGAATCGAAAATGAGGGCGATACTGCTTCCTCCGCAGCCAGCCATGCAGCGAGCCTAGGGCCATCCATCGCAAACTCGCCCATGAGCTTCGACATGTAAAAGTGCAGCTCCCTGCGCACGAGAGGGCGGTTGTAGTAAGCGGGCACATTGGTTTTTGAGCCAATAAACGGATCGTTGATACGACCACTCGTAAATGAAGTGTCGCTGTCCCAGTGAACAAGCATCCATTTGTGATCACTCGCACGGTTGTAAAAATACCCGTTCTTTGCGCGACTCATGGTAAAGTTGTCTTGGTCTGCCGTGTAGCCACGCACAGCAGCATAGGCAGCCATAGCGCGAGTGTCGGACATGCGTTCGATTTGCGCATCAGTCGGGGAGGGATTTGCCTCAAGCTGCTTACACCATTCTATCAACGCCGCGAAGTCGTATTCCGCCTCGCGGGAACCGGGCACGAAGTTGTTATGGTAGCTCACTGGATTCTCCGCACCGGGCCGGAATGGAGGGTTGTAGTCCCATCCGTTTTCAATGTTAGTCAGGCGCGCATTTCCGTCGTCACCAATCACGAAAGCATCATCAAGTTCGTAGAAAAAACCGGCGCTCCCATTCTCCCAAATCCTGCCCAGAAAATCTTTGTCGAACGCCTCGCTGGATTCACGAATCGTGTAAGTGGAATTGTTGTTCGCCACTCTTAAAACCTCGTTCTCGTTGGCCGGAACTCCGCACAGGTAAAGCAGGTAACGGTTCACGCGATTATTGTAAATCGCGCCGCCCGCTGCCTCATTATCCCAATAAATCCTTTTGTGTCCTCGATAAGGAAAATCCCCCGGAAGCCTCACTTTACCGCGGTCGAGTGAGTTGCCGGGGCTGCGCGTGAACGGGCTTCCCGTTTTGTGAACAGAGGAGCCATACAGCACCTTGCTTTCATTGATCACCACCGTGCAGGGGAAATAGTAGCTGTTGAGCTTCGGGAACTTGTAATTGTAGGTCGCAGAACCGCCGCCTACGGATGGAATACCGCTGCCAGAGGGAGTCGCAGTGGTATCGGGCGTATTCAGCGCGGCGAGCCAGTAGCTCGGAATCACAACGCGCAGCCTTCGTAGCTCGGTAGTCGGGGCTTGATTATCCAACACCCACTGCCCTCTTTTGGGATGTGCTGTGGGAAAAGGCTCCCCCGTGATTGCGCCTCGCGGAAGATCGGTCGTGCGCCCGTTTGCGGCAGTGGCGCGGACGTAAAACTCCACTATCGCTCCTGTGTTATTATACCCGGAAAACGATGTGAGCGGCACCTGCCCCGTGAAAATCCCATCGCCCGCCCACACATCGCCGCCCGTGCCGTTGTCAGTCATCGTAGTCGCGGTGAATACGCCTGTGTAATCCGCACTATCAAGCCGGTGAAAAAGCTGCACAGTCGAAATCGGTGAAGTTGAGGAAACTTTCGCCGTCACGGTGACGGTCGAACTTGTCGGCGGCGTCGCGGGACTGTGATTCAGCATGGTTACTTGCGGTGGCGGAGTGGAGAGAAAGCGCGAATTTTGTGCGCCCGGCGTGCCGAGGTTTTGGGGAATCGGCACGAGCGCGGTGCCGCCCCAGGATAAATCCCAGGTCTGTGTGACAATCCGGGGTTTTCCATACACCCAGCGGGCCTCGAATGTGAGCGTGTAGGGAACACTCGCACTCATTCCGGTCGCATCTTTTTCCGTGTGGTTCACCTTACAGTCGCCGCCGCCATCCGCGATAATGTGGACGCCCTCGGCATCGTGATAAGTCGCCCAGTGATTCCCGCGCGAACGCCAGCCAGAGATATTTTCAGGCTCCAGCGTCGTCATGTTGGCGTTCGAGAAAAGATTCCCGCTTCCGCCAGTCGGGATCAACTGAGCGTTGCGAATAACAACGTGCCCGGTGCCCACGAGCCACATCAGAATTTCATCATCATTCTGCGAACTGTAGCCTCTCCGCAAATAAGTGCCGCCGTTGATCGTGAACGCCGAAAACGTGCTCTTCGCGCTCTCATCGCTATCGCGCCATGATGAGCCGATGGAATTATCCGCGTCCGGGCTCACGAGTTCCAGCGAGCTTCCTTCGCCGTCTGCCAGCTCCGGCCATTCGCCGCCGAAGCGGTAATCCACCTCATCCACAAGATTGCCAAACGCATCCTTGAGCTGCACGCGGCTACCGCTGTTTGAGAGCGAGCCATCCCAATTTCCGAGAGCAGTGAGGCCGCCGTAATTCGCATTCAAAACCGCAGCATTTGCCGCGAGCACGAGGTAGCCGCCGGCTGCAATCGTAGTGTTTGCGGGGATGGTAAAATCCACATCGTCATCCAGCCGCCAGCCGCCGACGTTCACCGCGCTCGCGCCTTTATTTCGCAGTTCGATAAACTCCCCGTCGCGCTGCCCGCTCGGCGGATGCGCCATGATTTCGTTGATGACGATGTCGGTATTCCGCGACGGATTATTCTGCGCGTTCCGAGTGTCCGCTGTATCCGTGTACCACTGCCGACCCGCAGCGGGGAAAACCTGCTGCGATGGGCGTCCAGTCACGCGAGTGAGCTTCACCGCATCACGCACATTGCTCGAAGAATCCGCGAGATGGATTCTCACATCGCCATCATTATCCGTCGCAAAATCCACATTGAACGAAACCACCGCGCCGGGCGTGACGCTGCCGGAGAGCGCCACGGGACTCGATAAATCCGTCGCCGCCGAAAGAATCATCGTCGCCGCCGAGATGGTCGTCGTCGGAGAGTTATTCCGCAGCTCCACCCAATCTACGCGCCCCGTGACCGTGCTAAAATGCACCTCATTGATAGCCAGCCCCGCCGTCGGAGTCGGGTCCACCACGCCGGGCGATCCAAACCGATTCGTGCTCGCCCGCCAGATGCGCCAATCATCAATCGCCAAGTCCTCATCCATCAGCACCAGCGAATGCCCCGCGCCATCCGGCGACACCGCCCACTTTCCGCCGTCGCTGTAAGTCACCGTGCAAACCACGACATCGTTTTTATCCTTCAGCGTTACTTTTTCGCCGCCATTATCCAAAACGCTCGCGACATTCCACGGACCAAAAATCCGCACGCCCGCAGGAATCGCCGGATACGCCGTGCGAGTGGCAGCGCTGGTTGCGGAGGAGATGAGGATTTTTTCAAAAGGCAGCAGCAGATGCGCGGAAGGCGAGCCGGTGCTGAAGTTCGGGAAAGTAAAATCCACCCCATCGCTAAAACGCCACAGTGCCATGTCGAGCGGCGTCGCCGTGATATTCGACAACTCGACAAACTCCGGCTTCCCCACCGGAGGATTGTACATCATTTCGGAAATAACGACCTGCTCGGCCATCGCAGACGAAGCAATGATCCCGAAGACAGCCGAGAGAGTAAGGAGAGAAGGATGCTTCACACCCACAGGCTACAAAGTTCATTCCTCTCCGCAACGGGAGATATTTCTGCGTGCTATCCGAAAGCTGCGATGGAGATGAAAGGCGAACCTTCCTGTACGCATGGCAAGCCAGCCGGGGTTCACTTCGTCATTTCACAATCTCAAAGCCCATCGCGATAAAGGGCGCAATCACAACAGCGTCCACGGCCTTGATGTGCGACTTCAACTCGCTCTCCTCGACGGCTTCGAGAAACGCTTCCACTTCGCCCGCATCGCCGCACACCTGCATTTCCACGCGGCCATCGGGCAGGTTTTTTACCCAGCCGGTGACATCGTAGCCACGGGCGAGATTTTTTGCGCTCCAGCGAAAGCCCACACCCTGCACGCGGCCTTCGTAAAACACATGCCGCCCCGTCACGCGCCGACCTCCTGCCTGCGCAAAAACTCCGCTGCAATCTCCGGCCACACGCCGTTGATGTGGCAGCCAGAGACAAGCTCCAAACCGCCTGCGGGATAAAGCCGTGGCGTGACATCAATGTGCCACGAGAACTCACGCTCCGCATCGGGCCAATCCTCCACGCGAGCCTCAGCGGAAGGCGCGGTGGTGAGCGTGAGATTCCACGCTGGCGCACCGAGGCCGCGATGGAGCCGCGTGACAGCGGAGTTTAACACCTCGCCGAGCTGCGCCACTTCCTCGCTCGTGATGTGGTGAAAATCCGGCGCACAACGCTTCGGGCGGATCGCGATTTCAAACGGTGCCCTCGCCGCATACGGGCAGAATGCCACGAAGCCCGCGTTTTCAAAAACGATCCGCGTTTTTCCTTTCACCTCCGCCGCAAGTTCATCCGCAAACAGCGAAGTCCCATGCGCGGCAAAATGCTCCTTCGCCACATTCAGCTTCCGCCGCAGCGCGGGAGCGACCAAGCCCATCGCGATGATCTGGCTGATGCTGTGCGCGACCACTTGTCCCGCGGCAGCGCCCTCGTTTTTGATCACAAAAAACGAAAGCATCCGCCCGTCGCGAGTGAGGTCTTCGATGCGTGCGCGCCACGCTTCCACGACTCGCGCAATACCCGCCGCGCCAAGCTCCACAAAGCCGCGCTCGCCGGGGTCTTCGACGACAATCTCGTGCGCTCCAAACCCGCCGAGGTGCCGGAAAATGCCCGTCTGTTTCAGTCCTGGGTCCGCCTCGATTCCCAGCACGGGCGTGCGGTTTGGCACCACGCGCACCTGCCAGCCGTCCGGCCCGTTGCTTTGAAACAACGAATGCACCGCGAACCGCTCCAGCCCTGCGCGGAAAGGCGAAGGCGCTAGGCTTTCCGCGCTCGCTGTGGGCAGCGGCGGGACGGCGCGGTTTTCATTAAAAATCGTCCACTCCCGCGTGAGCGGGTCCATTCGCAATTCGGATTTATCCATCGGCGGGCAACGGTGTGCCGTCCCGCCGCCCATGCGTCAAGGCAGCGAAGTCGCACAGGATAAGCTCTCGCCATTTGCAAAGCGGTTCCTTTAGAAACGCGGAATGATTTCCGTAGTCATCCCGCTCTTTAATGAGGAAGACAATATCGCTCCGTTGCAGGAGGAACTCGCCGCCGCACTCGCCGGGCGCGATTACGAGCTTGTGCTCGTGGATGATTGCTCGACCGACAAAACGCTAGAGCGAATCGTGCGCGGGCCAAGCGTGCGCGTCATCGAGTTTGAAAAAAATACCGGCCAGAGCGCGGCGATGTACGTGGGCTGCAATGCGGCGAAAGGCGACATCATCGTGCTTCTCGACGGCGACCGGCAGAACGACCCCAACGACATCCCGCAAATGCTCGCGAAGCTCGAAGAAGGCTACGATCTCGTGTGCGGCTGGCGCGTGAAACGGCAGGATAACTGGTCGAAAAAAATCAGCAGTCGTATCGCGAACTTCGTGCGCAGCCGCTTCACACGCGACGGCATTCACGACACGGGCTGCTCGCTCAAAGTGATGCGCACCAAGTGCCGCGAATCGCTCTTTTTGTTTCGCGGGATGCACCGCTTCATCCCCGCACTCGTGAAAGGACTCGGATACAAAATCACCGAGATGCCCACGAATCACCGTCCGCGCGTCGCTGGCGTGAGCAAATACGGATTTGGCAGCCGCGCGATCAAAGCGACGTGCGATATGTTTGCAGTGCGCTGGTTTCTGTCGCGCCAGCTCCAAGTGCGCATCCGCCGCGAGTCGTAGTCGTTGCTGCGACGCCCTCGTCGCAGTTCATCGCCCATCTGCGACGGGGCGACGCAGCTACGACTGCGCTTTTCAAAACCGCACCGGCATCGTATTGAGCAGCGCATGATTCACCGCATACTCGTCTGCCTTTTCGCCTTCGCACTTTCCGCACACGCTGCGGTTCAACTCGGAATCGATGTCCTCGCTGAGCGCGGCTTCGATGCAGTGCGTGGAAAGCGCATCGGCCTCATCACGAATCAAACCGGCGTGAACGGCTCCGGCGTGAAGACGCGCACGGTTTTGAAAAAAGCACCCGGCGTGCAGCTCGTCTCACTCTTCGCGCCGGAGCACGGAATTGACGGCACCATCCTCGCCGGGAAATACGTCGCCAACCGCAAGGACCCAGTCACCGGCCTCACGGTCTATTCGCTCTACGGCCCGACGCGGAAGCCAACGCCAGACATGCTGCGCGGGCTGGACGCGCTCGTATTCGATATGCAGGACATCGGCGTTCGCAGCTACACTTACATCTCCACGATGGGCAGAGCGATGGAGGCTGCGGGCGAAGCGGGCATTGAGTTCATCGTCCTCGACCGCCCGAATCCGCTTGGCGGCGAGCGCATCGAGGGACCGGGCATTGAGGAAAAATGGCGCAGCTTCATCGGCCAGTTTCCCACACCGTACGTTCACGGAATGACCGCCGGAGAGCTTGCCAGCATGAGCAATGCAAAAGGCTGGATGGCGAAACGCTGCAAGCTCACCGTCGTCCCCATGAGCGGCTGGACGCGCGGAATGATGTGGAGCGACACCGGCCTTCGCTGGGTAAAAACTTCGCCAAACATCCCGCACGCCTCATCCGTCGCCTACTACACCGCGACGAGCATCTTCGGCTCGCTCTCCGGCTCCGGCTTCGATGTCGGCACGGGCACCGATGAGCCTTTTGAAATCGCAGGCGCTGGCCGCCTCGACAGCGCGGAGTTCACCTCTGCACTGCGAAGCGCAGGCATCCCAGCGAGGTCTTATTCAAAGAAAAACTCGACCGGCGCGAAGCTCGATCTCTCCGGCAAAAGCAGCGTGAATCTCACCGGCGTGAACGTCCACCTTCTCGCCGCGATGCACGCGCAGAAGAGCGACATTTTCTCCCGCTATCGCGATGAAGACGGCCTGTTCTGGAAAGCCTTCGGCAGCACCAGCATCAAGTCGCAGATCGAGCGCGGCACATCGCCCGCAGCCATCATCGCAGGCTGGCGCAGCGGCGTGGAAAACTTCCGCGCCTCGCGCCAGCCCTACCTCATCTACCCGTGAGCCGCCCGCTCGCCGCCGCGAAGCTGCCCGACCCCGCGCTGAAATATCTCGTCGCCGTATCCGGCGGTCGCGATTCGATGGCGATGCTCCACTGGCTGCTCGATGGCGGTTGTCGCCAACTCGTCGTCTGCCACCTCGATCACGGTCTTCGCAATGCCAGCGCGGAAGACGCGCAATTTGTCAAAGCACACGCGCATTTACTCCGCCTGCCCGAAATCATCGAGCGCGTGGAAATCCCCGCCACAAGCTCCGTCGAAGCCGCTGCCCGCGAAGCGCGATACCGCTTTCTAGCTCGCGCGGCCCGCGAGCATGATTGCCGCCGCGTCCTTCTCGCACACCACGCCGATGACCAGGTAGAGACATTCCTTTTCAATCTCCTTCGCGGCGGACCCGGCGCGATGCGCGAAGAAAGCGAGCGCGTCGTGGATGGCGTGTCGCTCTGCCTGCTGCGTCCATTTCTCCCCATCTGGCGCGAGGAAATTGACGCCTACATCGCCGCGCACCGCGTCCCGTTTCGCGATGACGAAAGCAACGCCGAGACACGCTTCACGCGCAACCGCATCCGCCACCAAGGTATCCCCGCGCTCAACGAAATCATGCAACGCGATGTCCGCCGCGCTGTCTGGCGAGCCGCTGAAATCCACGCCGCCGAAGACGCATACCTCTCCGCTCTTCCCGAACTCACCGAAATCTCCGCGCAGCTTTCCACCGACACGCTCCGCAGCCTCCCACTCGCGATGCAACGACGCCTCATCCACCGCTGGCTCACCGCGCAAGGAATCAGCAGCATCGGCTTCGACGAAGTGGAATCTGTCCTCGCCCTAATCACCACCGCACGCGCAAAAGTAAATCTCCCCGGCGACCTCTGCGCCCGCCGCCGCGCAGGCCGCATCTTCATCGCCCCGCAGTAATAAAATATCTCAACCCTTAACGCAGCCGCCGATAAAAACGCAGGCCATCAATTTGCCCGCCGTAATCTTTCAGCGGATAAACGCCGCGACCTTCTGCAGTGCCGGGATCGCAGGTGAGGTAATCGTATCCGTCTTTTCCGCAGATGACGACGAAGTGAGTTCCAGCGGGCGATTTCAGCCTCGCGATCACGGGATTTCCAGCGCGGAGATTCATGTCAATGAGCCAGAAACTCGGAGCGTCTTCGTAGGCTTTCTCGACTTTCCCTTCGGTGATTTCCGCAGCCTTTTCCCACACAATCCAGCCATTGCCCACGTAGCCTTCGTTGTCGGTGAGATGCTTGTTCAGCCGTCCGGGATCGGTGTCGAATCCGTAGGAGGAAAACACCATCGCCGCGCTCGCCACCGCGCAGCCTTCCGCTGCAAGCGAGGCTTCGGTGCTACCGAGTTTATCCTGCGCCCAGCGCGCATCGCTCTGGCGAAAAATGGGCACTTTTAACTCCAGCCTCGGCTGCTGGAAAATACCGCCGCTTGCTTCACAGGGGCCGAATTTTTTCCACTCTTCGTCGAAGCGTTTCCACTTCAGCCAGCCAAAAACCAAGCTGCCCGCGATGGAGAGAAAAATCACGGCGAGCGTGATTCGCAGCGACTTCGGCGATGGTCGTATGATTTCGACGGGATTGTTTTTCGACATGCGATTTCTTTACGTCGCTACTCCGAGCATCGCAGCAAAACTTTCCCACTTCGCCCGGACTTTTGCGCGTGCTCCAGCGCACGAGAGATTTCAGCGAGTGGATAAATCGCCTCCACCGGCGTCGCCACGACGCCCGCACGGACAAGGCCAAACAGTTCTTCGAGCATCGCTGCGCGGCCTTCTGGACTGGCTGCTTGATACCAGCGCGTGACCCAGAATCCGCGCCATGTGATGTCGTTGAAAATGAGTTGGCCGTTCGAGATTTTGAGAGGCCGCCGCGCCATCGCGCCGTAGGTGATAATCGTGCCGCCGTCTGCCAGCGCACCGGCGAGCTGCGTCGCGCTTTCGCCGCCCACGGTGTTGAGCGCGAGCTTTGCGCCGAGTCGCGGGAGTTCCGTGGAGTCGAGCAGCACAGCTTCCGCGCCTTCGTTGCCGAGTTCCGTAAGCAGTTCCTCGCGCCGCACGATATTCAGCGACTTCCATCCAAAGTGTCTGCACATGCGGATGACGCAGCGGCCCACGGCGGAGTTTGCCCCATTTTGAAACACCCAAGCGCCCGGCTCCAGATCGACAAACTCGCGCAGCATACAAAGCGCGGTCGCTGGATTGATGCGCAACATCGCGGCCTGCTCCAGCGGGATGTCGTGCGGCACAGGCACAAGGTCCGCAGCTTTTGCGATGCCGCCCTCGCGCCACGTCCCGAAGCGGTGCGGCAGCAAAACGCGCGTCCCTTTTTTCAAATCCCCGCAGTCTTCCTCCACCTCACCCACGCCCTCCACGCCGGGCACTCCGGGAAGCTCCGGCAGCACGGGATATTTGCCTTCGAGCACATTGATGTCCGCAGGATGGATGGGCGCGAGCAGCACACGCACGGGCACTTCGCCCGCGACGGGTTCCGTGAGAGGGAGACTCTCCAGCTTCGCTACTGTGGCCGGATCGCCGTGCTCGGAAATGACTATCGCGCTGACATTGCTCATAGGATCGGTAGCGTGCATCCAGATGACCGAGCCTGCCAAGCCTTCAACTGAGCGCCCTACGCGCACTGGATACCTTTCCGGCGCACGGCTTGCGGTGCTGGGCGTGCTCGTGAATGCCGTCCTTGCCATCGTGAAAATTATGGCAGGGCTGCTCGGCAACACCTACGCGCTCATCGCTGATGGCGTCGAATCTCTGCTCGATATTTTTGGCTCGCTCGTTGTGTGGTTTGGCCTGCGGGTTGCAGCGGAACCACCGGATGATGAGCATCCCTACGGCCACGGAAAAGCCGAAGTCGTAGCGGCGCTGGTCGTCGCTTTGACCATCCTCGCCGCCGCAGTGGGCCTTGCCGTGCAAAGCATCCGCGAGATTCGCACGCCTCATCAGATGCCTGCGACATTCACGCTTTTCGTGCTCATCGGCGTCATCGTCATAAAAGAGACGCTCTATAGAAAAGTCGCAAAGGCCGGCGTGGAAATCGGATCGGGCGCAGTGAAGACCGAGGCTTGGCATCACCGCAGCGACGCCATCACCAGTGCGCTTGCATTTTTCGGAATCGCGCTCGCGCTTTGGACGGAATACGCCGCTGCTGACGATTGGGCCGCGCTCATCGCCAGCGGCATCATCGGCTGGAATGGCATCCAGTTTTTCCGCGCCGCGCTCCACGAAGCGATGGACACTGCGCCATCAAAATCCATGGAGGATGAAATCCGCGCCATCGCCGCCGCTGTGCCAGGCGTGAGCGCACTGGACATCTGCCGCATTCGTAAAATGGGCCTCGATTTTTACGTGGATATTCACGTCGGAGTCTCGCCGCAACTCAGCGTGCGCGAGGGCCACCGCATCGCCCATGACGTAAGAAAAGCAGTCCGCGCCAATCGTCGGGAAATCGCCGATGTTCTCGTTCACATCGAGCCAGATGACGAATTGGAAGACCTCGACGAATAATCCTGTAACGACATTCAAGTGTAAGCAGGGTGCGGGAGACGTAAAGGAGCGGCGTGCCTCTGGCCGCCGACTACAACAACGCGAAGCCAATTATCTTCAGCGTGCCAGAGTAAATTATTATGCGCTTCGCGGAGGCCAAGGTCGGCGGCGAGACGCACGCCGCTCCTTTACGCGCCAAGACTCCTACTCGGGATCATCGGGTCTAGGCGTTCTTCGCAAACGCGCGTCCCGAAATTCTGCCGAGCGCGAGTAAGAGCAATGTGGCCGCGAGCATCACACCGCGTCCGAGTGGCGAGGCTGCACCACTCGTCTTTGCTTTGATGCCAATTTGCAAATCAGCCTGCGTGTCCACAGCGACGGAGCGGCTGAAAGTGATCAGCCTTCCCTGCTCCGGGATGCTTGCTTGAATCACTGCTGGCGCGGCGACGGCGGCGTTTTGCTGCTCGATGAGACGCTCGGCGAGCTTTGTGAGCGCGGCGTTTTCGTCGGCGCTGTTGTTGTCGAGGATTTGCTTCGCGTCTTGCTGCGTGTAGTTCGGCTCGGCGGCACTGCTGCGGAGTTTTCCGACGAGTCCGTTATCCACGGCAGCAGTGTTGTTACCGCGGATGTTCAGGCCGACAAGTGCCTGCTGGAGCTTGAGATTATGGAGTTGGACGCGGGCATCCTCATTGAAGGCCATGTCGTGCTGGCTAAGTCCGTAGGCATTTCCGAAAGCACGCCGTGCCATTTGCTGATCGCCGACTTCGAGCGCCTTGTTGCCAAGCGCGAGTTGCTGTTCAGCAGCTTGGGTTTTCTTCTTTTGCTGGAGTTGCTCGCCTTCGAGATAGCCTTTCACATTCACCGACTCCGAACGCCACACCACGCGGTCCGCCTTTTTTTGCAGAGAACCAGTCCACTCCTTGATGTCCCATTTTTCGTTGAGATAGACGTTCCAGACGATGTTTTCGAGCGGCAGATCAAACTTCGGAGCTTGGAGCTGGAGATCGAGCGTGCTGGTGCCGGGCTTGCCGATCTGGCTGCTGTAAAAAAGCGTCACCGGAATCGCTTCGCCGCCCTGCGACTGTTGCTCCAGCGGGATGAGAATCTGGTCGCCCTCGCGCCAAGGCCACACGCCGTTTTGATTCACGTAGGCGAACCAGAATCGCGCATCCTTTGGAAGCGTGACAAAAAGCAGCCGCTTGTCGCCCGGCAGCATTTCCATGCGGACTTCGGTAAGCATCGCGCCGCTGTCTGCGATCACGGATTTCAGCGTGATGCTATTCACTCGCGCTGGGAGCAGCTTCGCGGCTTCGTGCCGCTGAATTTTGAGCGGGAGCACGAATGCAGGCTCCACAATCCGGTAGGCAAAGCTCGCCGATGACGCCGTTAAATCCTGTTGCAGCGAGCGCGGGATGCTCTGCCACTCCGCTGGCTGGAGCGCCGCTGGAAGCCCATCCACACTGAGCTGCAAGCGCCCGCCCGATTGCACAGTGACGAACCCGCGCTGGAGATTCACGCCAGCAGCCAGCACTCCAGTCACGCTCGTAGCGGAAGACTGCGCAGCCACAGCGGTCTGGTAAGTCGCTTGCAGCAAATACTGCCCGATTACCCGACGACCAAGTTTCACTTCCCATGTCTGCAACCCTGCATTCACGGCGTCTTTTACGAGGAGAAAATCGGACACATTCTCACCGCTAAACCGCACGTTCTCTGCGCCGACCGGCAGCGCGACGGTGAACGATTTCAGTCCCGTGTTTTCGATCTCGTATTGCAGATTCGCAGTCACTTTTACCTGCGCCTCGCCGACGACTGCGTGCTGGAGACTCGTCACCTGCACCCAGGCATCCACTTGCTCCACATCCATCGCGAGATTCCACGGCGTTTGCAGCACGCGGAAAGCGAGCACGCCCTTTTGCTTGATGCCGGATTTTTGCGGGTCGAGCTGCGTCACGCCATCGCGAGCGGCCACCTGCAAACGCATCCCCTGCTCAGGCACAACGACGAATGAGCCGTGCTGTTTTCCTGCCTCGCGGAAGACGACACGCGGAGCCTTCCATGCTTTCTGCGCCTTGATTCCGGGGCCAGCGAGCGAGATGGAAAACTTCTGCTTTCCTTCCGTCCGACCGCGCAGATGCAGGGTGATGATTCGCGCTTCTCCGGTCTTCGATTCCGTCCAATGGCTCACAACTTCCCCTGCGATGGATTCCACGTCCATTCCGGCAGGAAGTGGAAAGCTCAGGCGGAATATGCCCGCCCGCGTGATTTCCACATTTGCATCCACAGCGAGCAACACGCGGTCTTCGCCGAGCGAAAGCGTATCGCGCGATTCCACGCGGACATCAGGCTCCACCGCCGACGCAGCAATCGCCGCCGTGGATTTCGGGTCTGCATACCGGAATGCGCGTCGCACGGTAAGCCCAGGAACTTGCGTTGCCAGCGCACCCGCGAGATTCGCGGGGTAGTCCTCCAAATTGATCGGCGTCAGCTTCTCGGAAGTCACCGTGTTGAGCTGCACTTCATTCCCCGTCGCCACAGCAAACATGCCGATCTCGCTCGCCGCGCCTTCCGGCGAAATGAGTCCGACATTCTGCGTGACAGGAAGCGGTCCGGTCGCGATCTGCGAACGCACGAGCAGCGCAAACGGGCGCGACTGACTCGGCGCGAGTGCGACGCGGAGCTTGCCCGCATCAGGATCAAAACGCCACTGCGAGACAATGGACGCCGCCGGTTTTGGCTTCCGCTCCACGAGCGTGTTCGGATCGATCACATCGGTGATGGTGGTTCCTTTCGGCACGGAGAAAACCAGCTCCGCCAATTCACCCTGCGATGGCTTGATGGAAATATGCGACAGCCCTTCGACCACGCCCGCAGTCGGGATCGCCAGTTGCGTAAGCTCTGCGTGGAAGACGGTTTTTTCCTTCGCGACATCGCGGCTGCGGGGCTTCCAGCCAATCCAGCAATCGTTTGCCGGAGCGAGGATGAGCGCGGCCACTGTGGACTTGTCCGCAGTCTTTCGGTCCACCGAGACAGCCTGCGGCGACATCACATCCACATCGAGATTTGCGAGCGTGAGCGTGAGCGAGTTCACGATTCCGAAGCCCGACGGCACTTTGATTCCCGTGCCGTTTTCATTCGTCGTGACTGCAAACTGATACTCCAGCTCGACATCGTAATCGCCCGATTCCAGTGCGAGCAAAAAGTGGCCGCGCACGCCGTTGGCAACGTTTTGGACCAGCTTGAGCTTTGCTTCGGGATACGTCGCTTTCGTCAGCACCGCAGGATCAAACAGCACCGGCAGCTTCTGCCCCTTTTGTGCAGGCCAGTGAATCTTCGCAGTCGCGAAGGCGAACTTTTCATCCACGCGAATTTGTTGCGCAAACGTCTCGGCTACGGGTGCATTTTTCGGCGGCTCCTGCGCGGATGCTGGCAGCGCGAAAATGGACAGCGCACCGATCAGCATCGCCGCAACCGCTGGCGGCGCGGGCGGCTCCTGCCTTGGCTGGACGGGCACTTTCATAAGTCTGCGAATCGCTGGGATGGCGATGTGAATGAGCGCAAAGACGCCGAGCAGCACAAACAGAAGACTCGCGCCGTTCTCCGCTTGCAGCACCGCCCACACGAGGACGAGCCAGCCGCCTAGAACCAGCGCGGGACGCTTTGTGACTGCGGCGGTGATCCAGACTGCCACCGCGACAAGTGCCAGCCAGCCTACGTTTGGCATTTGGATTGCGGAATTTTTCATCGGGATGTTTGAGATGGTCACATTCAGCGAACTCCCCGGCTGCTGCACCGGAGCAAGGAAGGAAATCTCGGACGGCGCAAAAGTGTTTTGACGCTCCGCGAGGCTCGCAAGCGCAACGAGCGCGAGCATCGCGAACACAAATGCCACGATTCCAAAGAACATCGCCATCGAATGACGCGGCGTGTGCCGATTCACACTCACCGCCACACCGGAACGCCATGCGAGAACGGAAAACAGCAACATCCCAATCGCACCAGCGATCCCGACAATGCTGAAAAATGTCCGTTTCTCCAGCATCCGCATGATCCCCGCGAAGCCTGATGTATCCACGGCTCCGCCTGTTGGCGTCAGGGTTCCGCTCTCGTACGCGATGCGCTGCGCGGTGTCGGGCGAGAGCTTCCATTCTGCGAGCATTACGGGCGCGGCGACGGTGGGCGTGGCGATGGTGATCAGCCGCGCATCTTTGGACCGCGTGGCGAGCTTGAGCTTGATGGATAGCACTGCATTCGGATCGGCCTGCTGGGGAAGCGGGACGAGATTCGCGTTGCCGTCCGTGACCGGCACCACGCTCGCATCATTCACCGTCGCGGACCAAAGCTGCGTCTCCGCTGGCAGCGTGATTCGGAAGTGCGTGTTGCCACGGTTTTTTACAAAATACTGCGCATCTGTGCTCACCTCGCCATCCTTGGAGATTTGCGTGGTGAGCGAGGCACGGTCCACGATCTGGCTGATGGAATCGCCCTGCGCCAGCGGACTGAGTTGCAGCTTCAAATCAAATGGCCGTGCCGAGTAGCGATACGCAGCGAGAATCGGCGCATCGAAAAACAGACGGTATTCGGAAGGCACCTCGCCGGTTTCCAGCGGGAGCAAACCCTTGGACTTGCTGGCCTCCTTTACTTGAAATTGGTGCGCACTGATCACGAGCGTGTGCCCCTGCTCCGATTGCGCGTCGAGTGGCCGTGCGCCTGCAAAACCGAGCGTGTCGCCCTGCGCCTTGAACACGCGCTCATACGTCGCGAGCAGCGTGTAAGGGCCGCTCACCGGCGTGTGCAACTGCACGATGAATCCGCCCTCCGCTTTCTCCCAACTGCGGATGTCTTTGCCGGAAAACTCCACGTTGGAATACTCGCCCGACAACTCGACTTTGAACGATGCGAGCGGCGAGCCGGTGATGACGTAGTTCAGCACGCTGCTTCCGTACGCGACGCCTTCGCCTATCGAGAAAAGGTGCAGCGCATCCACCTGAATCGCCTGCGGCAATCGTTCGACAGCGAGCGTCGCCTGCCATGAATCATCGCTCAGGCGGAATGCCGTCTGGAGGCCGGGAATCTTGCGCGGAAAAAATGCAGTCGCGATTTCCGTGAGTGCCTGCGTCTTTGCTGCCGTGAGCCGGAAACCCGCATCGGCAGAAGCCGCGAGATGTCCGCGCACCGATTTGGCTTTCACCACTTCCAGACGCGGCAGCACCCATTCGGCAGCGCCGAGCGCTTTGTTTTGCTCGATGCGAAGTTGCACAACCTGACGACCAGAAACGGGCTGCCCAAAAACGATGCGTAGCTCCGCATCTTTCGCGTCCACTTCGCGCTGGAAGTAATCGACCATACCCGCCGCAGTGAGCTTCGCGACCGCGTAGCCTTTTGGAATGCGAAGCAGCAACTCGCGCAGCGGCGCTTCGCGAATATCCACCTCGAACTCCGCATCCACGCTGAGTTCCGTCTCGCCGAGGTGGTAGGCGAGAATCTCCGAGACCGTCAGCTCCGGCAAAATCTGATCCGCAGCAACGCGCAGCGCGAAATCCGCGCCGGAAAAACGGTAGGCAAAACGCTGGGCGTTCGCACCCACGCGGAATGTGGATTTCGTCGTCTCCGTTTCGGGAAACTGTTCGGGAGAAACCTGCGACAGCCCTTTTGAATTTACCACTTCGAGGCGGACTGCGCCTTCATTCACGATGCGGAAATAGCCCGCGAATCGCGTCGCATTTTCGGGCCGCATTTCCAGCACATCCATCGTCTGCGGGAATACGCCGACGGGCGTCTGCGCCTGCACTTGGAGCGTGAACACGCCCTTTTGCGGCTGGTTAAATTGCACGTTCAGTCGCCTTTCGCCCGGTGCCGCGCCGGGCTTCACATCCCACGCCAGCACGCCGTCGCCAAGTACGCGCGTAACTTCTCCAGTCCCGCGCAAAGTCAGCGCCACGCTGCTGAGTTCGCCCTGCATCACCTTGCTGTCAATGATCGCAGTCTGGCGCATCAAGCCGGGGCTGACGCTGATTTGCGACAGCATTTCCGCCGCGTAAAAAAGACGCCCTTCGGATTCTGCGAGCTTGTTTTTCCACGCCAGTTTCACCGCGCCATCCGGCGGCAAAAAGCTCGTGAAATTCTCGCCTGCACGTTCGGGTTTCGCTGCGCCCGCGAAGTCAAATTGCGTATCCGCCGCAAGCCCTTGAAGCACGACTGGCTGAAGCGCACTCGTCGCGATGCGGAAATCCACCGCGCTCCACGGACCCGATTGCCGCACGGCTGCGCTGAATTTGAACGTCAGCGGATACTCGCCCGGCTTGTCGAAATGGAGGACGTATTTTCCCGTGCTCGCGCCGACTCGCCAATCGGGATGCTTCGGTAATTCCGTCAGCGCAACTCCGCCGGAGAGCAGCGCGATGGAGCCGCCGTTTGGATTTGCGACCCTCGCAGTGGCGGTGAGAACAAAAGTCGCGGTCTGCTCCGTGAGTTGGCCGGTGAGTTTGAAATTGCGGATCACCACGCGGCGCGATTCGGGGTCGGCGACGCTGATCGTCAGCGGCAGCGCGTAAGCTGCGCCGTGGAATTGAAACGCCAGCGGCTCCGGCTCATCGGCTGGCTGTTCGCCGCGCATCGGCTCCGGGAGAAACTTTGCTTCCATCGGCAACAGGCCGCTTGCGCCTTCCGCTTTCACATCAAAATCGGGAGTGCTCTCGATGCGCACGAAACCGCTGAAAAGTCCGGCGTTCGCAGGCGTAACCGTGAAAGCGGCGAGCGGAGTTTTCCACGTCTTCATATCGCGCTCGACGACGATGGAGACGGCGAGTTGCGTGAGCGGCTTTTCGCCTTTCTTCGGGCGCAGGATGAGCGTCTTCGGTCCGCCCGGTTCCTGTCGGATACTCCAATCCTGCAAAGCCTCGCCGGTGACTTCCTTGATGTCTCCCTCGCCCGCGATGGTGAGCGCAAACTCCTTCGGCTCGCCCTGCAAAACGTCGAGCGCCGCTTCGATGCGCGTGCTCACTTTTTCGCGCGAGACTTTGATCCAGTGCCGGATGCCGGTTGAGAAAATCACTTTCTGCTCGCTAGTGGGTGCGCCGAATGTGCCTTCGATGGTGAGCTTCGCCTTTCCGTCGGCGACGCCGCCATTGATGGACAGGTCTTTGACTTCAGCGGTCTGCGCAAAGCCCAGACATGGCGCGAGGATGAGTGCGGTGAGTGTGTGGAGTTTCATAAGTGTGATTGTGTTGCGGGGACTTTTCATTTTCCCAAAATGTTTTTTGCCTGCCGGATCATCCATTCGAGTTTCGCGGGGCGTGGGTCTGCGCCGTAGATGGCGGGGATTCCGTTGATCATCGCGAGCAGTTTGTCCGTGCTCACTTCGGCGGCGAACTGGCTTTGCGCCAGCATCTCCGCAAATGCTCCGGCGGTCGCGGCGAGACGCAGGCTCGTGCTGCTTTGCTCAATGGCGGGCGCGGGCGCGTTGAAGGGAACGGCCCACTCGTGCTCGCGGTAGTCCGAAGTGCCGGGCACTTTGAACCGCACACGCACCGTCGCGATGTCGCCGATGCCGCCGGGATTTACCTCGATTGCATAGAGCGCATTACCGGATTCTGCGGCTCCGATTTCTGCGGCGTCCACGGTGTTGTCGCGGAACTGTTCTTTTTTGAGCTGATGCTTTGCGTAGCCGAGCTGGCGGTAGGAAGTGACGCGGCGCGGATTAAACTCCACCTGCACTTTCACATCCGACGCTGCCACGCGGAGTGCGCCTGCAAGCTGCGCGGCAAACTCCGTGGATGCAGCTTCCGGCGAATTGATGAAGCCGTAGCGACCATCGCCATTGCGCGAAAGTTGTTCGAGGAGATCGTCGTTGTAGCCCTCCCAGCCGACGCCGAAACAATCGAATGCGACGCCCTGTTTGCGGTGCGTCTCCACTTTTGCTTTGAGCGCAGCAGGCTGCACGTCGCCGAGATTTGCCGCGCCATCAGTGAGCAGCACGACGCGGTTCACGCTGCCGACAGCGTAGTGCTTCAGCGCGGTCTTGTAGCCGAGGTCCATCGCGGCGGAGAGGTCCGTGCCGCCCTCCGGCGTGATGCCTGCGACGCGCTCCGCAAACTCTCCCGCCTTCTCCCCGGAGACACCATCCGCCCACAGTCGCGGTGTGCGGGAAAAAGTGATGATGCTCAGTTTATCCTGCGGTTTGAGTTGCTTGGTGAGCACACTCAGCGACTCCTTCAAAATGCGCACGCGATCCGCGCGCTCCATCGAGCCGGAGTTGTCGAGCAGCAGCACGAGATTGAGCGGACGCCCCGGCTCACGGCCTGCGGCAGCGGTCTTCACGGAGAGGCGCAGCAAGTCGCGATTGTGCGCAAACGGATACCGCGCACGTTCCGCCGCAAACGCCAGCGGCGCACCCGCGCCCGGCTGCGGGTCACGGTAGTCGAGCGCATTGATAAACTCCTCCGTGCGCACCGAAGCCACCTCGGGCATCGCGCCTTTTTCGAGACTCGCGCCCGCGAGCTTGAAGGACACATCGCTGACGTTCAGCGAGAAGGTGGAAAAGGCATTGTCCTTCGTGGAAACTTCCGGCTGCGGGACGGGCGGCTCGCTCTTCTGCGGCGGTGCGGGCGGCTCTGCTTCGGCGAGTTGCTTCTTCATTTCCGGGACCACTGGCAAGGGAACGGACGAGGGTTTCGCTTCCGAGACTATGTCGGCCCCGACTCGTGAGAGCTTTCCGAGAACAGGCAGCTTCATCGCCGCCAATCCATCCACGCGCTCGCCCTTTGGCTCGGCAGGTTTGCCATTTGCCTCGATGGAAAAATTCAGTTCTTCGAGCCGCTGCAGCGAGTCTTTGTCGCCCTCAGCGCCCTTCGTTCCTTTGAGCGATTCTGGATTCTGGGAAAAAGACCGCTTCATAAGGCTCCCCCCAACGATTCCAGTCGCGGCGTTCCCCTTTATTTGGACTGGAGAACCATAATTGATGAAGCCCTCAAACTCGGCATCCTCAGGCGCGGCAGCCGCTGATGAAGCGCCCTTGCTCTGCGCAATCTGTAAACCGCCTCCCGCCAAAACTTCCTCTCTCCCTTTTGTCGCCTGCCCGTCCCAAAACCAATTTTCCGAGGCGGTGTTGGTGCCCAAACTTGCAGCCGCCTCAGTTCCATCTTTCCTATCCACCACATCGGCCTGATCCGACTTTTTACCAAAACTCCGGTAAGGCTGCTGCGATTCCTTGGAGGCTCCCCGAATCGCGAAAACACGCGCTGAGTCGTTATCCACTTCCTTAAATTCACTTTGTGGCCCGGACACTTCCCGCCACCGCGACTCCGCCGCTTTATTATAGCCGCCCTGATTCAGTGATTTTTCTGCACTCACGCCGGCAAGATCGTTTATGCCGAGTTCGTTGCTTTGCTCTTCGTTCGGAGCGTTTGATTTCCGTCCCTCCAGCTCACGCTCGACAGGCACTTGTGCTTCTTCGCTGACCAAGCCTTTGCGTCGGGCATCGTCAAAATTCATGGTTCCACCGGAAGGTCCGGTCTGCGCAACAGGACCAAGATTCAATGTAGCTGCATCCACCGGGCGAGCCGTTGGTAAAGCCGGAATCGAAAGCACCCCGCCATTTGAAGTAGTCGAGCCTGTGTAGGTATTGGCTCCGCTGAGTACTGTCACACCCTGACCACTCACAATGACCGCCTTCTTTCCATCTCTGCCATTTTCACTCCTGAAGAAAAACGCTGGGTCGGCTGGCGGCGCATCCGCGATTTCGGTCCCGGCTGCAGGCTTTTCATCCGCATCTTGAGCGACTTTGTTTTTTGCGTAATCGCCGCCGACTCGATCCCGAACTTCGCCCTCTTGTTTTGCTTTCGCGTTTTCGCGCGTGCTGCTCAGTTCTTCGAGAGCCAGTGTGGCCTGTGGAGGCCGCGCTGGTTGTGCCGCTCCGCCGAAGCTCACCACGGGCTTGGGCGCTGATTTCAGGCTGTTCGAGTCAGTAAGCCGACTATAAGCCTCGGCCAGCATCGGCGGTTCCGATTTCGATGGCACATTCTGGCCTGAGCCGAGCAGCGCTTTACCAGCCGTATTGAATGGTTCCGATTTCGCGTAAGGCTCCGCTGGCTTGGGAGTCGGCGCAGCCTCGGCTAAATCGGCGAGGTTTTTTTGTTCAGGAGCTTTGATCCCTGATTCGTTAGGAAGCACGGAAGTTATCGTATTGGCTTTTGCCATCTCAAATGAAGTTGGCTGGGCGGGTCGTACAAAAACTTCTGCGGTGCTGTCGGAGCGAAGTGTGCCATTGAACGACAAAGTGCCATTGCCCGCCTTTACCAGACCATTCGGAATGGGTTTGGAAGGCGCAGCAGGCTCGTCGCGCTGGGCGAACAAGTTGGTGTTGCTTACAATTGAAGTATCGCCGCCAACCGGAGCGTTGTTAGGAAACCTCTGATACTCTCCTCTCTCGGCGGTAACTTGCGGGAGATACACATTACTGCCCTGTCGAGCAGGTGCGGCAGCAGCAATTCCAGATTCGCCCGGCACAACGGGCAATTCGATTGCGTTGGAGGGGTTATATTCTCGAATGATCTGCAAATCGGAAGACCTCACCGCTCCGGGCTGAGAAGCCCATCCGCCAGCCAGCGCGTCCTTGCCGGAAGAACCAGCGGCGGCGGCTGGCTCGCCTGCAAGTCGCGACAAATCTTCATCAATCATCCGAAGCTCGCCTTGAACCGCCGTCGCCTGCGAGCGCTTTGCCAATATCGGAGGAAATAAAAGCCACGATGCCCCCACCGTAATCGACGCCGCAATTCCCGCCCGAACGACCCATTTCCAATACGCATTCTTTTTCTGCTGCTGCTCACGAACCGGCTGCGGCGAGGGCACCGCCTTGATTCCACGGAACTTTGCCAGCAGCGCATCGCGCCGCTCTTTTGATAGTTGCAGCGGTCCGGCGGCAGACTCCGGCAACCGTCGCGCCTCGCGCAAAAGCTCCACAGCACGGCTCAGGTGAGCGCGGAGTTTTGCGAGTTCCGGGTCGGCGGCGATTTGCGCCTCCAGCGCGGCGGCTTCGTCCGGCGGAAGCTGGCCCATGAGCAGGGCGGTGATGCGGATTTCCAGCTCCTCGTGTGGGGTTAGTGGTGCGTCCGGGTTCATTGGCGATCTCCTTGGGCATCCGCCGTGAAACGCGCAAAGTAGCCCGCGAGTCCCTTCGCGGTAATCCCCAAAGGCGAAGCCTCACAAATCAAAAAATGTCGCGCTGCGAGTTGCGCAATTCCGCGAAGGGATTGACTTTCAGGCGACTTCGTAGCGCGGGCTACTTTGCGATCTGTGTTCATCGCGCCACCTCCGTTTTCTCCAGCTCCACAGCCATCGCCTTGAGCGCGTGGTGGAGCAGGTAGCCAACGTGCCCGACTTTTAGCGCGAGGCGCCCGGCGATTTCTCCGTATGATAAATCCTCATCGAACCGCATCCGCACGATTTCCTTGCTGCGCTCGTCCAGCGTCTCCAGCACCAGCCGCACCAACCCGATGCTCTCCCAGCGTGCGATTTCCTCATCCGGCATCGGCTGCGAATCCATCGCTTCCTCCTGCGGTGCTTCCTCGCCTTTTTGCCTGTCGCCCGCGAGCACGATGCGGTTCGAGCGCCGCTGGTGATCGACCACCAGATTATGCACCGTGCGGTAGAGCCACGGCTGCGGGAGCCGGACTTCGTTGAATTGAGTGTGTAGTTTCATGAACGCCTCCTGAACCACGTCCTCCGCCGCACTGAAGTCCCCCAGCAGCCGACGCGCATACGCAAGCAGCGGCGACTCAAGGGCAGCAAATACCTCTTCAACCGTCCCCCATTGCGGAGACGATGCACTTGGTTCATCCGGTGTCTTCACGGCCATCGTTTTCTGGGCGGCAAAATCATCGGCATTTCACCAAATGCGGCTCCGGTATTTGTGCGGTTTGGCAGACATGGTTCGAGGGTTCAGACGGGGAGTCTGCGGGTTTGTTAGAAAAACGGGAGATTTTGTTTTCACGAGCTTCGGCTGGACTCCAGCTCACGCCCAAATTTCCTGCGACGCGGGAGTGCTGTGCCGTAAGTGGCGATGGGTTTTTCGCGCAGCCAGTCACGGCGTGACTGGCCTACTCTAAATCAGCCCGCCCAATTTCCGACCGACCCAGTAAATCACGAACGCCAGGAGCAGCCCGGCGCACCAGAATGGGTGACACCAAAGCAGCAGCCGGATTTCCTCCGGCTTGCGCTCGGGCAAAAGGGAAAGGCTGTTCACGAGCTGCGCGAGTTCGGCGGGCGCGTGGAATTTCCCCTGCGTGAGTGCGCTCATTTCGCGGAGCACATCCAGACGCGCGGGAAGTCCTTCTTTTTCCAAAGTGGGCACGCTCACGGTGATGGATGTTTTCATCCGGCGGTCGGCGGTTTCGCTGGCGATTTCGAGTTCGTATTTTCCGCCCTCGCGCGGGATGAACTGGCCTGTGAAAACGCCCCACTCGGCGTCTTCGTTCACGAGTTCGATAGTCTCGGAAGTGCCTTCGGGGCTTTTTGCGACCACGATGATTTTGCCCGAAGTCACCGGCGCGCCGAGCTTGTCCATGACGGTTGCATTCAGCCGCACTTTGTCGCCGCGACGCGGCTGCTCCGGCGTGTAGAAAAAGCGGATGCCTTCCTCCTGCGCGAGATGGCGCTGATGCGACATCCACCGCACGACCTGCCCCCAAAAACGATAGTGGTACGTGTCCTCCACGCCCTTGCGCCAGCGCCACGCGGAATCGGTGCCCATGTAAAGAACCTTGCCGTTGCCAGCAGCGCGCGTGACGAGCAGCGGGATGCGTCCGTCCTTTGTCCGTGCGGCTTCGTGGGTGGCGAGCACTTCCGCGCCACCCTTCGCTTTCACGACGGGCGCATACCAGTAAAAGCCCGGCAAACCGCGCCAGACAGCTTGGTTTGCGTTCGGGTCGGTCGCCAGCATGGTGAGCCAGTGATTCAGCCCGCGCGTAGAAAGCTCCAGCCGCGCCTCAGCACCGCTCACGACGCCGATTCCTTTTGTGTAATCCGTTTCCACCGGGATGAGTTCTTCGAGCGCGGTTCCAGCGAGCGACTTCTGCCGGCCAAGTGGACCGGGCAGGAAAACAAGGCCGCTCGCCTGCTGCTTCACGAGTCCCGCAAGCAACTGCGCCTGCTCCGGCGAGAGCATCCCCTGCCCCACGCCGACATCGCCGAGGAAAATAACGTCGTAGCCCTGCAAGTCTTCCTTCTTTGTCGGGAACTCCGGCAAGTAGCCCGGCCCTTCACCCATGCCGATTTGCGGGTGATACAGCACCGTGTTCACTACCACACTCGGATCGCGCTGGAGCGCATTGCGGAGATAGCGAAATTCCCAGCGCGGCTGCGAATCCACCACGAGCACCTTCAGCGTTTCCTTGCGCACGGCGAGCGGGAACGTCTTCTCGTTATTGTTCGCAAAAACCTCCTCGCGCTCGACGGGAATGCTCAGTTTGAAATCCCCCGCGCCTTCGCTCTGCGGGGTGAAAACGATCATCTCCTGCGCTTGTGCCATCGCGGGAAGCGTCACCTTTTTCGAGCCGGTGGAGCCGCCCGGCCCGGCAATCGTGATCGTCGTCTTCACCTCGCGTGGAAGCCGGTTCTGGAGATTCACGACGACGCTCACGCGCTCGTTGATCAGCGCGTAGCTGGGCGCGAGAACATTGAGCACTTCGATGTCCGGCAGAAACGTCTCGCTGCCCACGCCGACGGTGTAAATCGGCACATCCTTTCGCGCCAGCGCGGTCGCTGCGGTGATCGGGTTTTCGCCGAGATTGCGGTCGCCATCCGAGATCATCACGACGGCGCGGATGTCGCTATATTGCTTGAGTGCACGGTCGAGCGGCGTGTTCAGGTCGCTGCCGATTTGCGTTTCTGCATCGAGCGATTTCGGGTCTTCGGGCGGGACGGAAAACGGCTCCACCGTCACGTTATAACGCTTCGCCAGCGGCTCCCAAAACTTCGCATCAATCTGCTGCTTCACCCACGACTCGCGGCTCGCGGCATCCTTCTCGCCGACGAGCGTATCCTTCGTCTTCATGCTCCCCGAACCATCCCAAAGCACGACCACGCGGGGTTGCTCCGTGCGTTTTGAAAAGACCACGCGCTCCGGTTTCAGCAGCGTGACCGCCACCGCAATCGCGATGACGAGCCGCAGTAAATGCAGTGCGACATGCCAGCCATCCGAGCCTTCGCGTTTCAGCGAGCGGAAGAAAAACCAGATGCTCGCCACGAGGAACGCGCCAGCGGTGATGAGCACCCAAGGTGCAGTGTTAATTTGCCAGCCTTCGGTCATAAACTAGTAATACACGCCTCCCAGCCGGGGAATCACACCGCCGAGCGTAGCGCGGTGGGTGGTGACTCCCGGCGTGTCGAACCATTTCACCGAGCCATCAGGCGCGAGGAAAACGACGCCGGGTTCGACATTCGCTGCGATGGCATCGCTCATCGCTGCTTCCGCTTTCAGAGCTAGAGCGAGCCACTGTTGCTTCAATTCGGGCGGTTGCATTTTCGCACCCATCTCTAGCAAAGCCTTGGGATCGACACTCGCGTTCCGTCGCATTTGCTCAAGCAACAGTGTCGGAGTGAAACCGGGGTCTTTCGCACATGCCGCCCAAATCACCGCGTGCAGCGGTATCGCCCCGTGCGTGATGATGTCCACCAAGTCCCTCGTTTCGCTTCGTGCGCCCATTGCGAGTGCCTTGTTTGTCAATGCGTCGAAGAGGTGAAGTTTCCAAGCCAGTATAGGATCGCGCTCGACGGGAAAAAACCGCCAAGCAGCATCAAGCGCCCAATCGAGCTTCACTAATTCGTCGCCTCGCGTCACCCAGGCTCTGCGAAACGTTAGAGTCCATAATTTTTGTTCAATCCCAAGGCCCGCCGCTAGGAGGCTGGCACAGTCGGCTTCACTAGCCGAAAGAACAAAATCCTCGGCATCGTGGAAAATATCTATGTCGTTGCTAAATCGGGGAGACTCCTCACCAGCGTTCAAAGCGATGCCGCCTGCAACGTGGCTTTCCACGCTGCGATTCGCGGCAATCACGCGCAATACTTCACTTTGAAATGGTGTTAGAGGCATTGTTGGATTTGGTAAGCTACGTTCCAAGCCGCACGGTCGCCATGCTGCCGCAGACGGCGTACGACCAGTTGGACATCACCTATGTCTTCGAGCGGCGCGTCCTTTGCCCGGAACCAAAAGCAGCCAGCGTGTTTCTTTAACGCCTCGCGTGCCATCGCAATGGCGGCGGCAGGGGCGGGGCGGGTGTCAGTTGGATATTCGGATGTCATGCTCCTAAGTTATCGAAAGTCTTGCGGCGTTAAATACTGAATTTGAGAGTTCAGACTGCTACGCCCTCGCGTTTCGCAGCCGCTGGCACTTTCGGCTTTGGCTTTTGCGGGATGAGCGCCTTGCTGGTGGCGAGGATCATTTCGAGCACCATGAAGAGCATCGTCGCCACGATCATCAGCGGCCAGATTTCACTGCGGAGGCGGTCGGCTTTCATTGTTAGCACGCCGCTCATCACTTCGAGTTTTGTTCCGGGGAGGAGTTTCTTCACAGTCGCTGCGTCGAGAAAATCGGCGCCGTCTTCGTTTTCGGGGCGATTGAGCGCGATGAGGCGACCGGCGTGTTTATAGACGCCGGAATGCCAGCGCGGATCGCGGCGGCGGTCGGTCTCCACGGATGTCCAGATGTCGCCATCCTGCGGCTTCCAATCTCCTGCTGCTGCGAGCGCAGGCGGTGCAAGCCGGGTTCCGCCCTGCACGAGCAGACGCTGCATCATCGGCAAAAGCACGAATCCATCTCCAAACGAACCCCACTCGGAATCCGGCGCGGTGGAGCACACAAAAATATGTCCCGCGCCAATTTGTTGCCCGGTAAGGAATGGCTGACCATCGGCGAAAACTCCGAAGACATGCGCCTTGTCGCCGGGGATGCGGCCAATTTGACGCCGCGTGAGTTCGATGCGACCGACGGGAAGCGATGCGCCGTTGTCCGTGCGGGCGAGCGGGCCGTCGAGTTCATCCCAGTTTGCGATGCGGAACGGCTCCTTCGCATTCTCTGCCGCCGACCATGTGATGCCGAGCGGCCCGTTCCCGCTGTCTCCACCAACGGGGAATGCGAACACCACTCCGCCGCTTTCCACAAACGCGAGCAGTTGCTTCGCGACCGCTTCGGATGGTGCCGCGCCTTGCCACACAATCATCGCGACTTCCTTCCACTTCACATCAGCGGTGCGCCCCGGCGGGATGATGTCCGCCGTGCGGTCCAGCCGCGATTTATCCGGCGCGGTGGCAAATGCGATGCGCTTCGCTCCGGGCAGTTCGCTGATCACCGCAGCACGCAGCGGGACGGGTTGGCGGTAGGTGAAATACGCGGAATTATCGCGGTCGTTTTCATCCACAGGCAGCTCGAATTTTCCCCAGCCGCCGCCTTCGGGCAGCGCGGCGATGTCGTATTTCAGGGCTTCGCGGCGGATCGGCGAATTGAGCACGAGGTCGTTCTGGCTCGTCGCTCCGTCGCGCGTGACCTTCAGCGGGAAAGTGCCTGTTGATGCGCCTGCCCGCGTCTCCAGCGAAATCACGAGCGCCCCTTTTTCCAGCGCAGTCTTCGACGGGCGAAACTCCGCAGCCTTCACCGCGATGGCGAGGTTTGCGCCGGGTGCGGAGGACAGATCAATCACGCGAATGTGCGTCTCCGGCAGCGCATTGATGCGGGCGGTGATGTCCTGCCATTCCGGGCTTTCATCGCGCCAGTTGCTCTTTTGCAAATCACTTGCCAGCCAGATTTCCGCGCTGCCCGGTTTGTTCTTCACGAGATACTCCAGCGTCGCGCGGAACATCGCGGGAATATCCGCCGCAGAGTCAGTCGGCTCGCCGTTTTGCATCGTCGCCAGCGTTTTCAAATCGGCGACTTCGAGCGGCTGACGCAGCACATTTTCAATCACCACAAACCGGCTCCCCTGGCTATCCTTGGCCGCCTCAGAAAGCAGCGCGATAGCCTGCTGGCGCTTCGTGTCCTGACGATCCGCTCCGACCCGCGTCTCCATACTTGCCGAGCGATCCAGCATCACGATGATCACCTCCGGCGCACCGCCCGAGTTTTTGCCCAGCCACCCACCAACCTGTGGCCGCATCATCGCCCAAATGAGGAACAAAACCGCCAGTGCACGGAACAGCAGCAGCAAGTATTGCTTGAGCTTCGCACGCTTCGTCGCCGCTTTATTCGCCTTCAGCAAAAAGTACATCGCCGCCCACTGCACGGTTTTGTACCGCAGCCGATTCAGCATGTGGATGATGATCGGGAGGAGGCAAAGCGCGAGTAGCCAGAGCGACCATGGTTGGAGGTAGGTCATGGCGTTTGGGATGCGCGAAGCGCCGTGGAGTGCTGAAACTTATTCCAGCCGTGGGCTGCGGGACTTGTCACGCAGAAGAGCCGTGGCAACGACTCCCGTGTGCATGAGGCTCTGCGCGACAAGTCGCTTGAGTTACGGCTGGAACAAGTTCCAGCACTCCACGGCGCTTTGCGCATCATCTTCCCCCTTTCTTCGACTGCCGTATCCGTTGCAGCATGAATTGCGTGAGCACGCCCTCGAATGACTGGTCGAGATACGTGAGGTGGTAGTCCACTTGGAATTGCGTGCAGCCGTGCTTCATCGCGGCGAGGTAGTCGTTCACAGCTTCGCGGTAGGCTTCGCGGATGACGGCGGGGTCGGTGATGAGGTCGGCCCCGTTTTCCATGTCCACAAAACGCACGGGGCGGGTGAAATCGAAATCGTATTCCTGCCGGTCGAGCAGGTGAAAAACGGCGAGGTCGTGTTTGTAAAAACGGAGATGCTTAAAGGCGTCGAGCAACTCGCCCGGCTCGGCGAAGAAGTCGCTGATAATTACCACGAGTGCCCGGCTGCGAACGCGCTCGGCGAAGTCGTGGAGCGTCTGCACGATGTTCGCTTCGCCGGATGGCTTTGCTTCCTCGAGCAGCTTGTAGAGCTGGCGGAGATGCGAAGACGTGTTGCGCGGCGCAAGGTCCACGGCTTTTTCCGAAAACGCCGTCAACCCCACCGCGTCGCCTTGGTGAACGAGCAAATGCGCCAGCGTACCGGCGAGTCTGCGGGCGTAGTCGAAGCGCGTCATGTTGTCCGCAGACTGAAACTTCATCGAAGCCGACGTGTCCACAACGAGGTAGCAGCGCAGATTCGTATCTGCCTCGAATTCGCGGATGAAGTATTTGTCCGTCCGCGCAAAAACGCGCCAATCGAGGAACTTCAAATCATCGCCCGGCGCATATTTGCGATACTCGGCAAACTCCACGCTCGCGCCGCGAGTCGCCGAACGATGCAACCCAGTGACCGAGCCAAGCATGGGAGTACGAACTGCAAGTTGCAGCCGCGAAAGGCGGGCGATGATGGCTTGGTCTAGGAAGTCCATGCGGTCTTCGTAATGATTGCGAACGGTCCGCTACCCAAATTAACCCTCTGTTTCCTTCATCACGCGCCGGATAATCTCTGCGGAATCAATCCCTTCGCTTTCAGCGTGGAAATTCACCAAAATACGATGCGCGAGCACGGGTTCGGCGACGGCTTGCACGTCTTCTAGGCGGGCGAGGTAGCTGCCTTGCAGGACTGCGCGGGCTTTGGCTCCGAGCACTAGATACTGCACTGCGCGTGGGCCGGGTCCCCACATGACCCATTTTTTCACCCATTCCGGCGCTTCGACTTCTTTCGGACGGCATTTGCGGACGAGCTTCACCACGTATTCATAGACGTGGTCGGGCACGGGGACGCGGCGCACGATGTCTTGGAAAAGGAGGATGTCTGCGCCGGTCATGATTTTCTCCAGCGATGGCGTGCCGGAGCCGGTGGTGGCTTTCGCGATTTGCAGTTCCTCGGCGGCGGATGGGTAGCCGACGTTGATGAGGAACATGAAGCGGTCGAGCTGCGCTTCGGGCAGTGGGTAGGTGCCTTCCTGCTCGATTGGGTTTTGCGTCGCGAGAACGAAGAAGGGTTTTTCCAAAACGAAGCGGTGTTTGCCTGCGTTGACGACCTGTTCCTGCATGGCCTGCAAAAGTGCGGCCTGCGTTTTCAGCGGGGTGCGGTTGATTTCGTCGGCTAGGACGATGTTGGCGAAAATCGGACCTTTAATGAATTCAAACGAGCGTCTTCCACCTTCGCCATCCTGAAGGATTTCCGTGCCGGTGATGTCGCTCGGCATGAGGTCGGGCGTGAACTGGATGCGGCTAAAATTGAGCTGCATCACATCGGCGAGCGATTGGATGAGCAGCGTCTTCGCGAGGCCGGGAACGCCCATCAGCAGGGCGTGGCCGCGTGCAAAGATGCAGGTGAGCAGTTTTTCGACGACGTGGTTTTGGCCGATGATGACCTTGCCGATTTCCGAGCGGAGTTTGCCGTAGATGTCGCGCAGTTTGTCTATGGCTACTACGTCCGCTTCCTGTGCTGCTGGTGAGGGGGCTGTGTTTGTTTGCATGAGTATTTTTTCTAGTCCGATGTGGCGCAGTAGGACAAATGAACCCGCCCAAATGTTCACGATCTATTTTCATAATTTATCGCAACCTTTGCTGAACAAATGGTTGAACTTGCCGCTCCAGCGCGGAGCATGTGCCTGCCAGCCCGTCATTTTTCCATGAAAGCATTCCTTTTTGCCGCCGCGATTTTTCTACAAGCGACGCTTCTCCGTGCCGCGCCGCCTACACTCGGCGGCGTGGCTGCATCGCCCTCCGGCGCGACGGCGACTATCTCCGGCACTGTTTCTTCAAACGGCGCGGCGACGACCGTCCGCGTGGATTTTGGCGAGACGACGGACTACGGCTCCACCGTGCGAGCCACGGATTCATTCTCGGCAGCAGCGAGCAACTCGCCGTTCACCATCGCGCTTTCCGCGCTGAAATATGCGACAACTTATCATTACAAAGTGACGGCGAGTAACGGCGAGTCACCCGACACGAGTTCGGGAGACCTCACATTTACGATTCCCGCAGAAGCGCCGGGAGTCGGTGCGCCGTCGGTAAATGTGCTGGATTCCACGCAAGCGACGATCACATCCACCATCACAGCAAAAGGCGCGACTACCATGGTTCGCGTAGATTTCGGCACGACGAACGCGCTCGGCACTTCGGCGGCATCCACCACGATTGTGCTGGCAGATGGTTCCAGCGCCGTGGACATCACGCTCACCGGACTTTCTAAAACGACGTATTTTTACAAAGTCATCGCCACCAACAGCGTCGGCACAACGGAAAGCTCGCTGCTGCAATTCACCGTCCCGCAAGCGCCGCAAGTCACTGCTTCCGCGACTCCCGGAGTAAGCTCCGCAAAGGTCGTAGCCAAAGTGACCGCACACGGCGAAGCGGTGAAATTAACGCTGAGCTACGGCACCACCACGGCTTACGGATCAACGCTCGTAATCAACGGCGTTGCAGAAAACGCGGTGAACCTTTCGCAGACTTTCGACGTGACCGGATTGAGCCGCAACACGACTTATAATTACCAAGTGCGCGCGGAACACAGCGGCGGCAACGCGACCACCGCGAATGCGACTTTCAAAACCCTCGCAAACCGAAGCCCGGTCGCGAAGGCCGATTCCGTGCAGACCGATGCCAGAAATCCCGTGACTGTCGCAGTGCTGGCCAATGATTCCGACCCGGACGGCGATCCGGTCACTTTGGAAACCGTCTCCAAGCCGCAGCGCGGGACCATCGCCGTTTCGGATGACAAAGTGATTTACACGCCCGGCAGCGCATTCAAAGGGCGCGATGAATTTACCTACACCATTGCCGACGACCAATCGCCCGCTGGCGTCGCGACAGGGCGCGTCACCATCAGTTCGCCCGCCGTCGTCATCCAGGGAGTGAATACCGCAATCATCACCGACGAGGATGACAACGCAGCGGGTGCCTACAAAATCGTGGGAGCAGCAAACGGGAAATTTACCGCACGGGTGAGCATCGGCGGCACCGATTCCGTGGTAATGGGACAGCTCGATTCCGAGGGGAAATTTTCCGCCGTCCTGCCAAACGGCACATCGGTGAAATTTGAAATCAAACAATCGGGCGCAACTAATTCGATCACCGCAGAGTTTGAGCGCGACGGGAAAAGCTACTCCAGCGACACGCCCGTGAACGCTCTCACGGGCGCACGCAAGCAAGCGCTGGCCGGGCTTTACACACTCTCCATTCCAGCGCCCGGCGCCCGCAACACCGAGGGCGAAACCAACAGCGGCCTGCCGGAAGGCGCGGGCTTTATCCGCATGACGGTGAAAGAATGGGGCGGCGTGCGCGTGCAGGGACTTCTCGGCGATGGCAGTAAATTTTCCTACGCCTCCTCGCTCTCCGGCACAGATACCGCAAGCGTCGTCCCGCTTTGGCTCTCGCCAAAAGATGCGCGTGTGAGCGGCACCATCGCACTCACCGGGACGGACACGCTCACAGCCACTGGAAATTTGAAATGGTTTCGCCAACCGGGAGACGGTGGTAACCGGTTCAACGATGGTTTTTTCACCACCGTGAATGCGTCGGGCGGCGCGTATGTAGCACCGGAAAAAAACGAGCGCGTCCTCAACGCAGCCGACAGCAAGGCAAACATCACGCTCCAAGGCGGCGACCTCACCGGAAGCATCGTGCGCAATTTCTCCATAGACAAAAATAACCGCGCACAACTTGAGCGCGGCGTGATCTCAAAACTCTCGCTTGACCCCGTGAAAGGTCTGTTTATCGGCACTTTCGAGCATCCGTTCGATGGAGATAAGCGCACCTTCCAAGGCGTCATCCTTTCGCAAACCAGCAAAGCAACAGGCGTTTTCACAGGCCGCACACAGACTGGAACCGTGGACATCGCCCCCGGCACCATCACCGCGCCCGCACCGACACCACAGCAACCCGACCCCGACGAAAATGGCGGAATCGATCTCGGAAACGGCGGCTTGGAACTAAACCGGACGCAGCGATAGAGCGGTGGCAGAGTGTAACGGCGACACCGCCTTGTAAGCAGCGCGTGGTAGAAAGACTGCATGTGGGCAGCAGCCATCGCTTGTGAGTCCAAAGATCATCCCTGCTTGCGAAGGCGGTGTCGCGCTGTCGCTTGCCACCGCACTACAAGGTTTTCAATACACCTCGACTGGCGAGCGTTTGCCGTCTTCGGCGCTGCGCTGAGAGCCTCGCTCCTGGCCGAGTGTCGCGATTCGCAGCTCCAGCACTTCCGCATCGCGGCGGATAAATTCGGACTCATCCCACGGCTCTTGCGGCGAGAGCTTCGCTTTGAAATCCGCCATGTTTGCAAGTGCGCGGTCGAGTTCCGCCTGCGCGACTCCGGCGAGATAGCCGTGCGCTTTTTCCACCATTTCTACGCGGTGACAGATCATCGCCAGATCATTTCCTGCGGTGATTGCGCGGTGGATGACTTGCTCCATCCCGCTATCGCCGGTGCCGTATGGATTAAGGATTGCGCCCATGTCGAGGTCGTCGGTCATCACCAATCCGCGAAATCCCAGCTCGCCGCGCAGGATGTCCGTGATGACGCGGCGAGAGAGCGAAGTCGGCACGCCGGAATCATCCAGCGCTGGATAAAATGCGTGGCCGATCATCATCGAATCCACCGGACTCGCGCTCGACGGCGACGCAAAATGCCGGAAGACCGCCAGCTCGTTTGCATCGAGTTCTGCGCGTGAAAATGGAACCGTCGGCAACTCGTGATGCGCGTCCGCCGGGCAGCGCGAATAGCCGGGGAAATGCTTCCCGCACGACAGCACGCCCGCTGTGCGGAGGGCGTCGTTGAAAAGCGCGGCATTGCGAATCACATGCGCGGCGTCGTTGCCGTAGCAGCGTCCGCGCAGCGAATTATCCGCCTCGTCGTCGAACGAAATATCGAGCACCGGGCAGAGGTCGAGATTGAAGCCAAACATCCGCAAAAGCCCGCCAGTAATGCGCCCGTGAGCTGTGATGAGCGTCGCATCGTCCTTGTCGCGGAGCTGGTTTGCGTTGGGCGGTTCATTGCCGATGAGCTTCAACCGCGAGACGCGCCCGCCTTCTTGATCGATGGTGATAATCGGCGGAGTATCCGAGACATCGCGCAAGTCGTCGCACAATTTGCGAAGCTGCGAAGGCGTCTGGATGTTGCGCCCAAAAAGGATGAAAGCACCCGGCTGAATCCGCCGAAAAGCTGCCGCAGTCTGCGCATCCAGCACCAGACCGGGCACGCCCGTCATTAGGAGCTGACCGCGACTATCCATCATTTCTTTTTGCCCTTCGGATCGAGGTTCGCAGTCATGTCCTCATCCGTCACTTTGCTCGCGATGCCGTCTGCTGGGACTTCCGCTTTCGCCGTCCACGCAATCGCATTCAGGACGAGCTTGCGCTGGTCGTCATTCGCCCAGCTCGCGTGGAAATGACCGCCCGTGAAACCAAAGCCACGTCCGCCATCTTCACGCTCCACCGCCCATGCGACATGCTGTGGCGCTTTGAGTTCCAGCACGGCTTTTTTCTGCTCCGGGTTTCCCGCGTGCGGGCCTTCACCGCGTGTGGTCGTCTCCTCCGGCGGCAGTGCGCTGAGAATCGGCGTCACGCCTTTCATCCCGCGCTGGAAACGCATGTGGTAATACCATTCATCCTTCGTGCTGAAGGGCTTCACACCGGAGCTGATTGCGTGCTTAGGCAGCGTGCTGAAATCCGCCGTCCAGTGCGGATTCACGCTCCACCACTGCTCGAAATATCCGCCCAGCCAGTTCAGAAATTCCGGCGCACCTTTGCCCTGCGAGCCGCGCTCTGCCGGTGGCGGCATCGTCTTCGTGGGCTTTCCGTCCGGGCCGGGTTCGCCATCGGCCCAATTCGTTTTTTCATACGCAGGCTCCACCGCGTAATGCAGACAGACAAAGCCGCAGCCGCGTTTCATTTCCTTATCGAGTTGCTGGAGTCGGTCGCCTTGGATTGCTGGATGTCCGCCACCGCCATCCGAGTAAATCAGGATCGAATTTGCAGCAGCCATCTCCTCGGCGGTCGGCCATTCCGCATTCAGCTTCACCTGCACCGCAACGCGATCCGCAGCGCCTTGTTCGAGACATTTTGCGAGAAGTTGCACGCCTGCATTGTGCTCATGCTGCCCAGGCCCATGCGAAGGACGACCGGCGATGAGGATGACGTTCTTTTTATCGGCGGCAAAACCGAGTGAGGCGAGGGCGAGAGAAAACAGGAGAGTCAGTTTCATGCGTGTGAAATGGAGAATCCGCGCCCTGAGTGCAAGCCTCGTAAAAGAGGTTTTCGCATTGCCCGACTAGCTTTCGGGCAGGGTCGGCAGCTTGTGTTTTGGGTAAATCAGCGAGGCGATGACTGAGGTAGCCAGAATTGAAATGATGACGCAGAGCGCGAGAAGCGTATCCAGTTTATACGGCGTGTGACCGAGCAGCATTTTCACGCCGACAAATGTTAGGACCACACCCAAGCCGATCTTGAGGTAGTGGAATTTGTCCATCACCCCGGAAAGCGCGAAATAGAGCGAGCGCAGGCCCAGAATGGCGAACACGTTTGAGGTATAGACGATGAACGGATCCTTCGTGACTGCGAAGATCGCCGGGATGCTGTCCACTGCGAATATCACGTCGGTAATCTCGACAAGAATCAGCACGACGAACAGTGGCGTGGCGAAAAGGACGCCGTTTTCACGCACCCAAAATCGATCCCCGCGATAGTCCGGCGTTACCGGGATAAAGCGCTTAAACCAACGCACCACGGGATTGTTCTCAGGGTGGATTTCCTCCTCTTTTTTGAAGATCATCTTCAAGCCAGTGAGGATAAGGAACGCCCCGAAAATGTAGAGAATCCACGCGAACTTTGCTATCAGCACTGTCCCCACAGCGATCATCATCGCCCGCATGACTAATGCGCTAAGGATGCCCCAAAAGAGGACTTTGTGCTGGTACTGCGCAGGAACGCGGAAGTAGGTAAACAACATCACAAACACAAAGATGTTATCCACGCTCAGAGACTTCTCGATGACGTAGCCGGTGAAAAACTCCAGCGCGACGGTGCTGCCACGATAGTGCCAGAGTCCGGCATTAAAAATGAGCGCTAGAGAGACCCATACCGCAGTCCAAGTCAGTGATTCGCGTAAAGTGACGACGTGGGCTTTGCGATGAAACACGCCAAGGTCGAGCGCGAGCATGAAGAGCACGAAAATGTTAAAACCAACCCATAGCCAGAGATTATCAGTCATGTGAATTTTGAAGATGAAGTTATGTGACGCGCCCCCGCTTTAGCGCACGATCTCGGCGTGGCATTGGAATTCGTCTCGCGAGGTCGGATTAAAAAGCAGCCCGCAAACTGGAAGTAGCCCGCGAGTCTCTTGCTTCGCGGCTGAACACATCTCGCGAAGCGACCAATCAAATGAAGTGTCGCTTCGCGAGTGATGTGACGCCGCGATGGGACTCGCGGGCTACTTTACGTCTCACGCTTGATGGAAAGATACTTGCGCCGCTCTACTTCGGGCAGTCTTTCGATGGCGTAGCGCAGCATCGTGCGCGGCATTCGGGGCGCGTGGGCATCGAGAAAGCCGCGCAGCACTTCCACATCGCGCTTGCCGACTTCGCGCAGCATCCAGCCACATGCTTTGTGCATGAGATCGTGGCGATGCGAGAGCAGGATTTCGCAGAGTGCGAGCGTTTCGGAGAAGTCGCCTGCACGGATAAACGCCCAAGTCGCCAGCACCGCGATGCGCTGCTCCCACATATTTTTGGAAGCGGCGAGCTTGCGCAAAATACTGCGGTCGCGAGCCAGCAACCACGGCCCTAAAATGTAGGCGGAGCTTGCGTCCACAAGGTCCCAGTTATTCACCCAGCGCGTATTTGCGAGGTAGAGCGCAACGATGCTTTTCTGCGCACGCTCGTCGTCTTTCGCCCGCTGAAATTGGCGCACCATGACGAACAGCGCGAGCAACCGCTCTTCGTGCCATTTGGAATGCAGCAGCGAGAGGATGCCCTCTTCATCGCAGTCATCTCCGAGCTTCGCCAGTGCGCGTAGCTGCGGGACGACGACGCCGATAAACTGGTCGCCCTCGCCATACTCGCCGGGTCCGGTTTTGAAAAAGCGCAGTGCACCGGCTGCGCGTTCGGAGTCTCCGAGCTCGTGCAGTTTCTTACGGAGCGAGGCGGCGGTTTGATTTGTCGGCATGGCGGGGATTTCAGCAAGCTGGGCGAAAGTAGTCCAGTCACGCCGTGACCGGACTACTTTGGCATGGCTCGCACCGGATTTTGCTTTGACTGCGCACGGCGCGGGACGCTTGGTGCGGTTATGGGAATTGTGCGTAGTAAAACGTCGAAGCGAAGCGGGCCGGAAGGCGCGGATTTGCAGGCTGCGTGCGTGGAGGCGTTGCACGCGGTTTTCGTAGAGCGGCAGACGCTGGATCGCGCAGTCACCGCAGCTTTGCGCTCGCGCCGTGCGTGGGAGGCGAAAGAGCGCGGGGCTTTTGTTACTGCCATCCACGCGCTCGTGCGCTCGTGGCGCAATGTGTGGACGAGCGCGGGATTTCCCGACGAAAATTTCCTCAGCCCGCTCGCCTGCACGAAGCCGCGGCTGGAAAAAGTCTGCGCACATTTTGCAGGCAAACGAATCCCGCGACGCGGAGCGAATGTCCCCGACTGGCTGAATGCAATCGGGCGCAGCGAAATCGGCGACGCATGGCTCGCGGTCCGCGCCGCGATGGACGAACCAGCCGATCTTTTTCTCCGTGTGAATACGCTCCGCGCACTGCCCGCCGCAGTGCTCGCCGCACTGCGCGGAACACCGCACGAGTGCGAGCCAGCGGCCTTCGCAGGCACGCTGCGAATAATCGGACGGCGCGATCTTTATGACACGAAGCCCTACAAAGACGGCTGGGTGGAAGTGCAGGATGTGAACTCGCAGCAAGTCGCGCCGTTTCTCGACGCAAAACCCGGTATGCGCGTGATCGACGCCTGCGCAGGCGCGGGCGGGAAGTCGCTCCACCTCGCCGCGCTCATGCGCAACAAAGGCCGCATCATCTCGCTCGATGTCGCAGCGTGGAAACTCGAAGAACTCCGCCGCCGCGCCGCCCGCGCAGGCGCGGATACCATCGAGACGCACGCGATTTCCGACGCGAAATCCGTGCGCCGTTTTCGCGAAACAGCAGACCGCGTTCTGCTCGATGTCCCGTGCTCCGGCCTCGGCGTGGTGCGGCGAAATCCTGATATAAAATGGAAGCTCTCCGCCGAAGAAATTGAGCGTCTCCGCACCTTGCAGGCGCAGCTTTTGCGCGACTACAGCCGGTTTGTAAAAAAGGGCGGCAAGCTCGTGTATGCGACATGCAGCGTGCTGCCATCCGAAGGCGAGCAGCAGGTGGACGCATTCCTCGCCGAGCACCCCGCGTGGAAACTGGAAGCCGAGCGACGACTGCACACCGGCGAAAACGGCGGCGACGGTTTTTACATGGCGAGACTCGCGATGCAGGGTTGCGTGGGCGCGTGATTTTGAGCAAGACGCTCTCCATGCGTTTGCCTACCGGAATGCGGCTTGTGAACCTGCTCTGCGGGTGGTGGACCGGCATTGTCTTCGCGTTCCTCTACCTGCCGATCCTTTTGCTGATCGTCTATTCGTTCAACACGTCGAAGCTGAACATCAATTTCGAGGGCTTCACGCTTCAATGGTATCGCGAGATGTGGGGAAATGACGGCATCCGCCGCGCACTCGCCAACAGCGTAAAAATCGCGACGTGGGTGACATGTATTTCCGTGGTGCTGGGGACGACCGGCGCATGGCTGCTGTATCGCTACCGCTACCGTTTCAAAAAGCTGTGGGAGACTCTGCTTTTCATCCCAATGGCGATCCCGGAGATCATCATGGGCGTCTCGCTGCTCATTCTTTTCAGCGCGGTCGGGCCATCGCTGAACAGTGCGCTCGACGCGATGCTCGGAAACACAGGCTCGGAACGGTTTGGCCCCGGTTTTCTCACCGTCATCATCGCGCATGTGACGTTTTGTTTCCCCTTCGTGCTCGTGGCCGTGCAGGCGCGACTGGCGGATGTCGATCCTTCGCTGGAGGAAGCCGCGATGGACCTCGGAGCCACGCCGTTGCAGGCGTTTTTCAAAGTCATGGTTCCTTACATGATGCCCGCGATTATTTCCGGCGCACTGATGTCGTTCACGCTCTCAATGGACGAAGTGCTGGTGACCTACTTCGTGAACGGCCCCGAATCGAAAACGCTGCCGCTGGAAATCTACGACAACGTGAAGAAGGGCTTGAATCCCATGCTCAACGCGGTTTCCGCCGTGTTCATCGTTTTCACAGCATTCGTAGTAATCGCCGCCGACCGCATCCGCCGCTGGAATCGGTGATCTGAAAAACGATGCAGCGTCGCAGCTACGACGCAGCATCGTTCCGACTGAGGGATAATTTCTACGAAGCCCGGCGCCGAGAGAGCCTGCGGTTCACGGCATCCAACACATCACGCATTTCGCGCAGCTTCAGCGCGCGGGCGGTGGCGATGAATGCGGATAGCGCGAGGATGATGGTGAGGCCGAGACTCAGCGCCTGGAGCGGGAAGTTCATGCCGTCCCACTTTGAGAGAAACAGCCAGTCGCAGCCGATGCACACGAGCGCGAGTGCGTCGGTGGCGAGGAGGATTTTTGCGAGCGCGACGATGAGGCGGTTGGTGTCGAGGTTCCCGATCTGTCGCCGCATGAACCAGTAGAGCAGCGCGAAGTTTGCGAGCGCCACGCAGCCTGTGCTCAAGGCCAGTCCTTCGTGTCCCCAGCCGAGTTTTACGAACAGCGAGTTAAGCGCGTAGTTGAGCGCGATGGAGAAGAAGCTCACGTACATCGGCGTGTGCCGCCTATCGAGCGCGTAGAACGCGGGGGCGAGCACTTTCACTCCCGCGTAAGCCGCGAGACCGAGCGCGTACCAGCGGAGTGCGTGTGCGCTTTCGGTGATGTCCTGCGGCGTCACGCGACTGCCGTGCTCGTAGATGATGCTCATGATCGGCCTGCCGAGCAGCCACAGCCCTACGCTTGCGGGGAGTGTGAGGAAAAAGACGAGGCGGATTCCGCGTGAGAGATTTTTGCGAAAATCTTCGCGCCTTCCGAGCGCGATGTTTTTGCTGAGAAGCGGCAGCGTGACGGTGGCAATCGCAACGCCAAACATCCCAAGCGGAAGCTGCATGAGCCGGAATGCGTTGTTCAGCCAGGTGACCGCGCCGGCCTGTCCATCGAGTTGAGTGAGGTGCGTCGCGAAGCTCGTGTTCACCATCACATTCACCTGCACCGCGCTGGCGGCAATGACTGCCGGAGCCATGATGCGGAGCACTTCCGCGACGCCGGAATCACGAAAATGGAAATCCAGCCGTGGACGGTAGCCCGCTTTGCGGAGCGAGGGAAATTGCACGGCGAGCTGGAGAAATCCGCCGATGAGCGTGCCATACGCGAGGCCGAAAAGCGCGTTGCGCCCGAAGCCGTGGTCAATGCTCCACGCAATCGTCAGCCCGCCGACGATGCTGCCGATATTGAAAAAAGAAGACGCCATCGCCGGCCAGCCGAAGACGTGTTTTGCGTTCAGCATTCCCATCACCTGCGCAGCCAGTGAGACCATCAGGATGAAGGGGAACATCGTCATCGTAAGCTCCGCCGTGAGCTTTGCGTCGTCGCCTTTGAAACCACTCGCGATAAAGCCGACGATCTCCGGCGAGAACACCATCCCGACAATCGTGATGATGCCCATCACCACGAGCGTGAGCGTGCCGACTCGGTTCGCGAGCTGCCATGCGGAGTCCTCGCCTTCCTTCGCAATCTTGCGCGAGAACACGGTGATGAATGCGGTCGAGAGCGCACCTTCCGCGAATAGATCGCGCAGGAGATTCGGGATGCGAAACGCGGTGATGAAGTAGCTCATCGTCGCCGTGCCGAAGAGCGTCGTGAACGCGACTTCGCGAATCAGCCCCAGCACGCGCGAGCACATCACCGCAATGCTCACGATGGCCGTGGCGCGTCCGGTGCGCGCGCGGTTTGGCGTCTCGGCTGGAGCGGGTTCAGCCATTCGCCGAGGCTTTTCTCAAGCGGTCCATGATTGCGATTCCGATGCCTTCATCGGGAATGGATTCCGCGATGATCCGGTCGAGGCCGCTGTTATCGAGACGACGGAGTTTTTCAAACAGCGTGGCTGCGGCTTCTTTGAAATTCCCTGTGGGGCTGAGGATTTCGACTGTGGAGAAACCCTGCGCACTGTCCGCACTACACCACGCGAGCAGCCCGGCTTTTCCGCCGCCCTGCCAGTGCGGCTCAATGTCGGGATCGAGCAATGTGAGCGGTGTGCGCGGCGCGTAGTGGCTTTTGAGTTGGCCGGGGGCGACCATTTTCGCCAGCGGGCCGGATGTGGTGAGCGTGCCGAATTTCCTCAGCTCATCGGGCGTGATCGGGCCGGTTCGCAGCAGAATCATCGCGCCATCTTTCACCATCACGATGGTGCTTTCGATCCCGTGCGTCGTGCGTCCGCCGTCCACAATCATCGGCACGCGCCCGCCCAATTCCTCCATAACATCCGCTGCGCAAGTGGGGCTGATTCGGCCAAAACGATTCGCGCTCGGCGCGGCGAGCGGTCTGCCGAAAGCGCGGATGATGTGATCGAAAACCGGATGCGCGCTCATGCGAATTGCGACGGTATCCAGCCCGGCGGTGATAATATCCGGCACAATCGGCTGTCGCGGCAGCACGAGCGTGAGCGGTCCCGGCCAGAATTGATTCGCCAGTTTTTCCACGAGCACGCGATCCCCGGCGGGAATCGCCGCAATCCGCTCCAACCATGTGCGCGTGGGGATGTGGACGATGAGCGGATCAAAAAGCGGACGCTCCTTCGTCTGGAAAATCTTCAGCACGGCATCGAGATTCAGCGCGTCCGCCGCAAGGCCATAAACGGTTTCCGTCGGCAGTGCGACAGGCTGCCCGGACTCCAGAAAAAGCACCGCCGGAGTCGCGGATGACTCCAGCTCTATCGGGCTGTTTGCGGCGGCGAGAATGGTTTCCATGCGGAGTGTTTCCGGTCTCAGCCAAGCAATGCGGCGCGGGCGGCGCGGGCTTTTGCGGCGGCGTCTTCGACGTTTGTGCCAGTCGCTGTGATGTGCCCCATTTTGCGTCCGCGCTTGGGTTCGGATTTTCCGTAAAGATGAAGATGCACGCCGGGAATGGCGAGCGCCGCGGCCCAGTCTGGTGTGCCGGTTTTGCTGTCGAGCCACACGTCGCCGAGGAGATTCGACATCGCTGCGGGCGCGAGGGAATCCGTGCTACCGAGCGGCAATCCGCAAATGGCGCGAACCTGCTGCGCAAACTGCGAAGTCACGCTGGCGTCGAAGCTGAAGTGACCGCTATTGTGCGGGCGCGGCGCGAGTTCGTTGATCACGATTCCGCCATCCGCGAGCAGGAACATTTCCACCGCGAGCACGCCGACGAGATCGAGCGATAGTGCGACGCGCTCCGCGAGGGCACGCGCATTTTCCGCGACAGCATTCGGGATTCGTGCCGGGCAGTAGGTGATGTCGAGAATGTGGTTTGCATGTTCGTTTTCGCACACCGGCCATGTGGCCATCGCACCGTCAATTCCACGCGAGACGAGTACGGAAATCTCGCGCTCAAATTTCACGAAGCCCTCCAGCACTGCGGGCGCGCCGGCGAAGGGCTTCCATGCTTCCGCGAGGTCGTCGCCGGGCATCAGCTTGCGCTGGCCTTTGCCGTCGTAGCCAAAAGCGGCGGTCTTTAGCACACCGGGTAAACCGATTTCTTTCGCGGCTGCGGCAAGCTCATCGGCAGAGGTTACTTTTCGGAATGGCGCGACTGGAAGCCCCGCACCGGAGAGGAATTCCTTTTCGCGGAGACGATGCTGGCAAATGTGCAGCACACGACCCGCAGGCCGCACGATGCAATGCTCCGCCGCCCACTCGACGGTTTGCGACGGCACGTTTTCAAACTCAAATGTGAGCACCGAAATCCCCTTCGCAAAATCGCGCACGGCTGCCTCGTCTTCGTAGCTGGCCGTGACTTCGCGCTCGGCGATTTGGCCCGTGGGCGAATCGCTGTCCGGCGAAAAAGTGTGGATGCGATAGCCCATCTTGCGGGCCTCGATTGCAAACATGCGCCCGAGCTGGCCGCTTCCCATCACCCCGAGCGTCGCGCCCGGCAGAATTGGTTGCGAAGGTTTTTTCAACTCCCGAAAACCTCCGCCTTTGAGAACACGGATACAAGCTGGAATCCTTTCTCCGCGAACTTCTCGCGCCCGCCGGACTCGCGGTCCACGAGACACGCGACGAGGTCCACGATGCCGCCTTCCGCTTCGATGGCTTCGATGGCTTGCAGCGTGGATTTTCCGCTCGTGATGACATCATCCACCACCACGACATGATCGCCTTTTTTGAAATTTCCCTCCACACGCCGACCCTGCCCGTGATCTTTCGCCTGCTTGCGTACGCAGAAAACTTTCAGTCCGTTTTCCCCATCCGCATTCCACGAAGCAATACCTACGGCCATCGCCACAGGGTCCGCACCCATCGTGAGACCGCCCACTGCGACAGGCTTGCGGTCGCCCAGTGCAGCGCGGATTTTTGCATACAGCACGCGCCCGAGAAGCACGGCGGCCTCGGGATTCATAGTGGTGATGCGGCAGTCCACGTAGATGTTGCTCTTCGCGCCCGAAGCCAAAACGAAGTCGCCGTGGAAAACGGAATCGCGTTTCAAAAGCTCAAGCAGTCGGGTGCGGGATGATTCAAGATCGCTCATTGCATCCCGTGCGTAACGCGGCAGCGCGGGGAGTGTCAACGGAACGCTGCATTTTGGAAGCGGCTCACACTGGAAGCAGGAAGTGAGAAATCCACTATTGCCCGTTCAGATATTGAGCAGAGAAGGCGCACGCCGGAACGCTCCGGTCAACTGCTTTGGCTTTCCTGCCATGAGTTTGTCGGTTTTTCGCACACTGCCCGCGTTTCTACTACTTCCTGCCGTATGCACTACAGCAGTTGCTGGGGGCATAATAGTCAGGATGAGAGTAGCTTTCGTTCAACAGGAGTGTCGTCCGGATGATCCCTGAAGCAGCGGATCCGCTGATCCACTACTTTGTGTGATGGGGAATACGCTAGCATCGTTCTGTGACGAAACGGATGTTCCAAACAACCTATCCGCACCGTCAAAAATTTGCGGAGTTTGCCGATTCAAAAGCTGATGAAATGAATTTTTCAACTCATCGCAAAAGTCAGAAAAATAAACGAACGAACAAATATCGACATTCTCCCAGTCCTGCTTGTCATCCCACTCACCACGTTTCGGATTAATCCCTGCAAACTTCGGTAACTTGAGTAGTCCATCAACGTAGCAATGTGGGGGCTGAGGGCCGTGAAGCAAAGCACTTCTGATTACGTAAAACTCCTGAAGCGGACCATACAGACTTCCATTCAACTTCAGACTTTCATCGATCTGCTTAAGCATATCCCGGATACTACCAATCAAAGTTACCACCTTCCTTAAAAGCTCAAGATCGCGATGCAAAGCTGTCGGCCCGCCAATCTCTCCAACGCTTGTGGCGGCCTTCTTAAAAGACTTATCAAGTTGGAAGCAATACACAGCCAAAGAGTAATGTGCTTGAGAAAAAGCTTTCCGGCGCTTTTCAAGTTCGGGATGTAAACCGTGCATTGGAAGCATCCGGTTATTTCCGGCGTTGCCAATAAATTGCCGCCAAACTGCCTCGTAGGTAGGGAGGTTATTTCGTATCCACTCAGCATTTTCTCTTTCAAAAGCGTCGCCACATTCAAGATTCATTGATTTATCGTATTTCAATGGCTCCTTGAATCAAGTTTGGGTTCAAGTGAAACACAGATTGAGGCTCATGCTTTGATAGCACAAAGCAACGGACCAATAGCTGGGAGGATTGGGATGCCGAAAAGCGCATCGACACAGCAATCAACCAAACATAGATTTCCGATAGTTATGACAAACACAGAAGCACAGATCGCAACGTTGGAGGCGGAGTTTCCTACATTGTCGGGAGTCGCTTTTTCCAAGGCGCGGCGCGAGGCTCTGGCTTCTGGGTTGAGCGTTGTTGAGGTGGTTGATGGGGTTATTTACGAAGTATTCCCGGATGGCAGGCGATTTGAGAAAATGCGCATCGGACTGCCTGCGGCTGTTGTTCCCGGCACAAAGATCGCGATTCGGTGAATGGGGATGTTCCCAGACTGCGGATGTTTGCGGGGCCAATCTGCGCGGAACAATCGGGGGACTCTGAAGCTGACTAACTTTGACAGATTTCGGTAGTGGTTCAATTTGAACTCGCAAAGGGCGCTAGAAAGAAATTTGGAAGGCAGGAAGGCGGGAATGAATGTCTCGTTTCTTTCTTCCCGCCTTCGCGCCTTCCAAATTAAGCCACTACCCATATTTCCGCCACTGCTCATCCGGCTTGCGGCTGGGCTGCGCGGCCCGCTATCACGCTGGCCGTGCTCTACTTCGATCACAATGCGACCCATCCGCTTACTGCGGCTGCGAAAAATGCGTGGCTGGATGCCGTGGAGCGGTTCTCGGCCAATCCCTCCTCGCCCCATCGCGCGGGACAGCGGGCGGATGCGGCACTCGAAACAGCTCGCGAAGCTCTCGCCGCAAAGCTCGGCTGCGCGGCGGATGAGATCGTCTTCACCAGCGGCGCGACCGAGTCCGCAAGCACGGTGCTTCACGCCATTGACGGCGAAGCGTGGATTTCGGCAATCGAGCATCCGTGCGTCATTCAGTCTGCCGCGCAATGGTTGCCGGGACTTCACCGCGTTCTGCCTGTAAAATGCGACGGTGTTTTCGACATCGCATTTCTCGCCGATGAACTCCGCCGCAAACGCCCTGCGCTCGTCGCGCTCATGGCTGCGAACAACGAAACCGGCGTCCTCCAGCCTTGGCGCGAAGTACAACAGCTTTGCGCCGCGCACGGCGTCCCGTTTTTTTGCGATGCTGCGCAATGGCTCGGCAAAATGCCTGCCATCGGTCTGGGTGCGTGCGATTTCGTCTCCGGCTGCGCACATAAATTTGGCGGACCCGTCGGCATCGGTTTCCTCAAATGTCCGCGCAACCTCCGCCCTTTGATCACCGGTGGGCCGCAGGAGGAATCCCGCCGCGCAGGAACGCAAAACGTCCCCGCCGTCCTCTCGATGATCGCTGCGCTGGAAGCCTGCGAGCCGCGCACCGCCGACGACCGGCGGTGGTTTGAAAACGAACTCCTTCGCGTTCTGCCCGGCGTCCGTTTGCTCGGACCGCGCGATGCCGTGCTTTGGAACACCGTCGCCGCAATCATGCCCGAACACGCCGACTGCCGCCGCCGCTGGGTCGTCGTGCTGGATGGCCTCGGCTTTGCAGTCAGCACCGGCTCCGCGTGCTCCAGCGGCAAGGAAAAACCCTCGCACGTCCTCCTCGCGATGGGCATCTCGCCGGGCGAAGCAGGTCGCGTAATCCGAATCAGCAGCGGCTTCCAAACCACACGCGAAGACTGGGCCAAACTCCTGCAAGCCATCGCTGCCGCAGCGGGTGAACTCGCGCGTTAAGCAGCGTCAGATGTACTCAATCAGCCCGTCGTAGGCGTGGCTGACTTGCACTTTGCTGCCGAGGCGGTTGAGCAGGCGGCGGGTTTGATTCAGCTTTGTTTCGAGAAATGCGTCGTCGTGCGTGGGATCGTGGTGCGTGACGAGCCAGCGCTTCACGCCGGAAAGGTGCGCGAGCAGGCAGGCGTTACCAACTGAGCTGTGGCCCCAGCCGACTTTGTGGGGATATTCGCCGTCGGTATATTGGGCCTCGTGGATGAGCGTATCCGCGCCTGCGACGAAGTCTAAAAGCGGCAGATACGGCAGCATACATTCGCTGGCTCTGGTGACATCATCGAGCGGGTCGAGGTGGCCTTTTAGAAACTCGTTATCGGGAATCCAGACGATGGATTTCCCCTCTAGCTCGATCTTGTAGCCGAGGGTGATTCCGGGGTGGTCCACGGTGATCCAGGAAACCTTCACTCGTTCGAGCTGGATGGGTTCTTCGTGCAAATGGTGGAAGTCCAAATGCGCGCGCATGTCCTCCATCTGGACGGGGAAATACTCGCGGTCGAGCTGCCCTTTGAAAACCGAGCGAAGCGGCTTGTGCAGATGTTTCGCGCCGTAAATATCGATCTCCCATCCCGGCGTGTAGGCGGGCGGAAAAAAGGGGAAGCCTTGGATGTGGTCCCAGTGCGTGTGGGTGATGAAAAGGTGGAGCCGCTGCGGTGGGCCGGCCATCAGTTCGCGGCCTAGTTCGCGGATGCCGGAGCCGGCGTCGAAGATGAGCTGCATCCCATCGTGCAGGACCGAGAGGCAGGAAGTGTGGCCACCGTGCCGGATGTAGCGACCGCCGGGCGTGGGAGAGGAGCCGCGAGTTCCCCAAAGGATGAAATTGCCGGAAGGTGCGTCGAGCATGGGAATCGGGATTTTTGAGAGAAGTTGGCCGACAAGGATTCGAACCTTGACTAGGTGAGTCAAAGTCACCTGTGCTGCCTTTACACCATCGGCCAGTTGTTTGGAGTGCGCGGAGATACCCCGCCCGGCGACACTCCGCAACTTCAAATCGCGAGCAGTCTATTTCACTTAAAGCAGGATGCCGCGATTGGAGTAAACCTTGTGCGGGAGACGTAAAGGAGTCCCGATGTATCGGGATGCCGCTGGCCGCCGACCGTCGCCACCGCAAAGCGCACAATTTATTGCCGTGGCACGCTGTAGAAATTTCCGCTTCGCGTTGTGGTGGTCGGCGGCGAGACGCATCCCGATACATCGGGACTCCTTTACGCTTCTCGCCTTCAATCCCGTCGTTCGGGATCAAGACACTTGCGTACACGAAAAATGGGAGGCGAATCCTAGGATTCACCCCCCATGTTTTTAGTTCAGGCGTTTGGGCCTTACTTTTTCTTTGCAGGTGCTTTCTTCGCAGGAGCTGCTTTTTTCGCAGGTGCTTTCTTAGCAGCGGCCTTTTTCTTCGGCGCAGCTTTCTTAGCAGGAGCTGCTTTTTTTGCAGGAGCTTTCTTAGTTGCCATTCTGGGACACCCCCTTTCGACCGCAGTAGGCGGTAGGTAATGAAATCATTTGGGAGAAAAAGTTTGCAGAGTTGGAAATAGACATCACTCTGGGGAAAGGTGAGTAGTCACAACGGGTAGGCTGGTCAATAAATATTTTCCCCACTTTGACACAACATTTTGGGGTATGACGTGGCGATCAAGATAGGCAAAGGATTTCAGCGCGATGCAGAGTGCGCAAAATTTTTTGCAGAGAACGATTTTTTGAACGGGAGATGTTTTCCGAAGATGAAATCGCGGACTAATTTTCCGGGCGGCAACGGATCAATCCACCCACCAAACCATCGGCACACGCCACGACAAATCCACACTATGATCACCACTCCACGAACCAACCGCCGCTCATTCCTGCGCGGAATCGCAGGCATCACAGCCGCGAGCGCATTTCCAAATATCCTCATCGCTCAAGGCGCGGGCAAAAAAATCGGCATGGCCTCCATCGGCGTCGAAGGGAAAGGCGGAAGCGATGCCGCCGCTGCTGCTGCGGGGAATGAAATGGTCGCGATTTGCGATGTGGATGCCAACAGCCTCGCGAAGGCGCAGGCGAAGTATCCGAATGCGAGAGCGTTCTCCGATTTCCGCAAGATGCTGGATGAAGTGAAGAGCATCGAGGCTGTGACCATCAGCACGCCGGACCATGCGCATTTCCCCGCAGCAATGCACGCACTGGGGCACGGAAAGCATCTCTTCATCCAAAAACCGCTCACCAACACGCTCTGGGAAAACCGCGAACTCCACCTCGCAGCGCGGAAGAAAGGCGTGATCACGCAGATGGGAAATCAAGGCCACACCTACGAAGGCAACCGGCTCACGACCGAGTGGATCAAAGCGGGCGCAATCGGCAAGGTGAAGGAAATCCATGTGTGGACAAACCGCCCGATTTGGCCGCAGGGCAAAAGCGCGAAGCTCAATGCGAGCGGCACCGTGCCGCCGCATCTCAACTGGGAGGCTTGGCTCGCCGCAACGCCGGATGCGCCATATTCGGACAATGTGCATCCTTTCAAATGGCGCGGCTTTCTCGAATACGGAGCGGGCGCGTTTGGCGATATGGGTTGTCATTTGATGGATGCGCCGTTTGTCGCCTGCGGGCTGAAGACGCCGAGCTTTATCACTGCGGTGCAAGTGGACGATCTCACGGATGTTGCCTGGCCGACTGGCGCGATTGTGAAGCTGGATTTTACCGCCGTCCCCGGACACGGCGAAATCCCCTTCACCTGGTACGAAGGCAAAAAGCAGGACGGCACGCCGTATTTGCCGGAGTTCCCGGCGGCGATTGATTTCGCCGAGGCTTTTCCCGGAGGAAAAGCCAGCGCAGGCGGTTGGATGATCATCGGCTCTGAGGGCGTGATTTTGAGCAAAAAAGATCAGGCAAAAGAAATCGAGCTATGGCCAAAAGCCCGCCGCGATGAGTTCCCTGCGGACAAGATTCCGAAGACGGAAATGCGCAGCGTGCGCCAAGGCAACCCGCAGTCTGAGTGGGCCGAGGCGATTCGCAACGGCAAGGAATTCGAGTGCATGAGCCACTTCGATTACGCATGTCCGCTCACCGAGACGACGCTCATCGGCGGCCTCGCCATGCGCTTCCCCGGCAAGAAACTCGCGTGGAACAGCGCCGCGCTGAAAGTCACGAATCACGAGGAAGCCAACAAGTTCATCAAGCGTGCGAAATACCGCGCTGGCTGGGAATACACGGCGGCGAAAGTGTAGGAGGGGCAAGCTTGCTGAGAAGGGACAAAAGAGACGAAAGGGACACAAAGGACGGCGTCCTTTAAGTCCCTTTCGTCCCTTCATAGCTCCACCTACAAACCCGGCGGATGCCGCAGCACTGTTGATTTGGAAGGGCGGCTTTTTGTCGTCCAGCGCGGGCCTTCGCCGTGGCCGTGCCATCCGGTGTCGAAGCGCAGCCCTGCGACTTCCAGAAATACGTGGCCGGATCGCGCATAGACCGTGATCCATTTTCCCCGCCCACTGCGTCCGTATTTGCGGAAGCCGCTGGAAGTCATCCAATCGCCGAGCAAACCCGCCTCGCGAAGCACGTAGGAAGCCGCGCCGGAGCAGTCGTAGCCGCCTTCATCGATCCCCTCGCAACGCCCGCCGCCGTAGCGGTAGGGAAGCCCGGCGATGCGGTTGCCGGCGGCGATTGCGGCTTTCACTTCATCGGGCGCATCGTCGTCCACTTCAGCCTGCCCATCCACCACGCGCCCGCCTTTTGAGGGATCGTAGCGATAGTGAACCGTGCTCGATGAACACGCGGAAATCACAAACGAAAGCAGGATGGCGGCGAAGGCGGCTAGTGCTTTGTATGTTACTGTTTGATGGCAATTCATTTTACTATCGAGTCTGTGAATAGTGACTGGCGACTGGTGAATTGTCGCAAGCGACAGTGAGCGGACTGCTGCGCTTGCGACAAGTCACAATTCACTATTCACCGGACACAGCCGACAAGCACAGTTCGCAGCCATCATTTCACGCATCCCGTATCTCGTATCCCGCATTAGTTTCATGCTTTTTGAATCTGAAAATCATATTAGCCTCCGCCGCGATGTCCGAAACACTCACTCCGATGATGCAGCAATACCACGGCATCCGGCGCACTTTGCCGCCGGATACGCTGCTGCTTTTTCGCCTCGGAGATTTC
>JANMLS010000035.1:0-5594 GCA_031372675.1 Verrucomicrobiaceae bacterium | reverse complement strand
ATGAACTTGTCCGCGAGCGCGCGGTCCAATCCCCGGCCAAGCGGCAGCGCGTGGTCCACGCCGGCCGCGCGGTTTTCGAGCCCGTATCGGATGCTCTCGCGGAGGATGACATTGATCTCGGAGCGATCCGCCGGCGCGATGTCCTTGCGAATGACATTTCCGCCGAGCGGCAATGGCAGGCCCGTCTCGTCCATCCACCACGCGCCGAGATCGAGCACGAGGTCGAAGCCGTCGCGCTGATAAGTGAGCTGGCCTTCGTGGATGATGAGGCCCACGTCGGCGTTGCCTTCTTCAAGGCAGTCGAAAATCTGATCAAACGGCACGACCGTGTGCATCGGCTCGCCAAGGAAGAAAAGCTTCAGCGCGAGAAATGCGCTCGTCATTTTTCCCGGAATGGCGATGCGCTGGTGCTGGAGCCATTCGCGGATCGCGCCGAAGTCGGAGAGGTCGGGCAGCGCCTTGCCGCGCTTCACGATGAGCATGGGGCCGTAGCCTTCGCCCATGCTCGCGCCGCAGGGCAGCAGCGCGTATTTGTCGAGCACGCTGGCGTAAGCGTGGATGCTGATTGCGGAGATGTGCAGTTCGCCGCGCGTGCAGCGTTCATTCAGCGTCTGGATGTCTTGGAGGATGTGTTGAAAGCGCCATTTGTCCGTGGGGATTTTGTCCGCCGCGAGAGCGTAAAACATGAAGGCATCGTCGGGGTCCGGGCTGTGGCCGAGCGTGAGCGTGGTGATTTCAGACATGGTGATTGAATGAATGGAAGCAGCGGCGATGAAAAGCCAAAGTGTCATCGGGTTTTCCGAACAGTGGAGTTGCTGCGGGGTGCGGTGTCGGTGCATACGGAGTGGATGCACACGTTGATCAAAAACATCCTCGCCGCTTCCGATGCCGCCGGTTCTGTGACTGTGAAAGCCTGGGTCCGCACGCGGCGCGACTCGAAGGCGTTTTCATTTTTGGAGCTAAACGATGGCTCGTGTCTCGGCAATTTGCAGGTCGTTGTGGATGCAGGCACGCCCGGCTCCGAGCATCTGCCGGAGATGTCCACGGGCGCATCCGTGGCGGTCGAGGGCGAACTCGTTCCGTCGCCCGCGCAGGGGCAGAAGTGGGAACTGCGGGCTTCACGCGTGGAGTTGATTGGGAAGACGGATGCGACGTTTCCGCTGCAAAAGAAAGGGCACACCGTCGAGTTCCTGCGCTCCATCGCGCACCTCCGCCCGCGTGCAAATTTGTATGGCGCGATCTTCCGCACGCGGAGTCGTCTCGCATTTGCGGTGCATGAGTTTTTTCAAAAGCGCGACTTCTTCTACGTCCACACGCCGATCATCACGTCGAGCGATTGCGAGGGCGCGGGCGAGATGTTTCGCGTCACAACGCTGAAAGGCGCGCCGGGCGAAAAGGCGGCGGATGATTTCTTCGGCACACCGACTTTTCTCACCGTGAGTGGACAACTCGAAGGCGAGACGTTTGCGTGCGCACTGTCGAATATCTACACGTTCGGCCCGACGTTTCGCGCGGAGAATTCCAACACGGCGAGGCACGCGGCGGAGTTCTGGATGATCGAGCCGGAGATGGCATTTTGCGACATCCACGGCGACATGGACCTCGCCGAAGAGTTCATCAAAGCGATGGCCGCCTACACGCTCGCAAACTGCGCCGAAGACCTCGGACTGTTCGCGAAGTTTGTGGATAAAGGCGTGGTCGAGCGGCTGAACTTCGTAGTCGAGCGTCCATTCGTCCGAGTGCCGTACGCGGAGGCGGTCACGATTTTAGAAAAGAGCGGGCGCACCTTTGAGTATCCCGTCGTCCGGGGCGCGAACCTGCAATCGGAGCACGAGCGATTTCTCACGGAGGAGCATTTCAAATCGCCCGTCACAGTCTTCAATTATCCAAAGGAAATTAAGCCGTTCTACATGCGGCTCAACGACGACGGAGCCACAGTCGCCGCGATGGATGTGCTCGTCCCCGGAATCGGCGAAGTCATCGGCGGCTCGCAACGCGAGGAGCGCCTCGACGTGCTGGAAGCCAACATGCGCCAGCACAAGCTGGATGAAGCGCATTACGGCTGGTACGCCGACCTCCGCCGCTACGGCACCGTGCCGCACGCAGGCTTCGGCGCAGGCTTTGAGCGACTGCTCATGTTCCTCACCGGAGTCGCAAACATCCGCGACGTAATCCCATTCCCGCGCACGCCGGGGAGTGCGAAATTTTAGCGTTCTTCGTTCGCCTGTGTCTTCCCTTTTTGCTGATAGTGCCGCCAGCGAAACGGCGCTGCGAGTTGGTCAATAAACTTCACCGGCATCGCCTCGCGGATGCCGATTTCCGCAGGCGGGCGGCGCGTCTTGTCGTCGAAGTAGGTTCTGAAAACGAGGTCCCAGATCATGAGGTTTTCGCCGTAGTTTTTGTTACCCTCGCGCAAGTCCATCGAGTGATGCCAGCGGTGCAGGCCGGGCGTATTGAAGACGTAATTCAGCCAGCCGAATCGCATCTGCACATTGCAATGCGTGAGGATGCCGATGAACGCCGTGATCGCGCTGCCCCACAGCAGCACATCCCCCGGCGCACCAGCGAGCGCGACGAGCGGCGCACCGAGCAACATGCTCTTGATCGTGTCCACAAAATGAAAGCGGCCCGTATTGAAAAACCAAAGCCGTTGCGGGCTGTGATGCACCGCATGAAAGTGCCAGAGCGGCATCCACTCGTGAGCAATCCGATGCGCCCAGTACAGTCCAAACTCCGCCACGACCAATCCAAGCGCCACCTGCGCAGCCATCGGCCAATCGCCGGGCCAGATTCCCGCGCTCTCGCGGTCGCCAAGCTGATGCACGATGCCGAAGTTGATCAGCGAAATGATAATCACCTGCACGAGCACTTTCGTCGTGAGCGTATGCGCAAGGTCCTGCCAGAACTGCCCGTCGGATTCCTGCCACTTCCGCTCGTGAGGCCGCGCACGCTCAAGGAAGAAAAGGAACGACGCGATACAAAGGTAGGCGATATTGAAAACCATCGGCCCTTGGTTCCGTGCGATGCCGTAGTGCATCGCGGCAAGCCCGCCGCAAAGGATCGCGGGCCAGAGGAGGTAGTCCAGAATGGTGTTCAAACGGTGCATGGAAGGCGGCGCGTTTACATCATGTCCCGCACGGTGCGCACTGAGAATCTGCGTGTTACGGACAAATCAGCCTCACACTCGGGAAGTGTGTGCGGTAGCGAAGTGGGTCGCGAGTAAGGAGAGTGAGATTGTCCACCTCTGCGTGGGCACCGATGAAAAAATCAGGCAACGGCGCTGTGCGGGTGCCTCCTGCTTTTCGATATGCGGCAAATGCGCGAGCTGCTGGAAATGCAGCAGCGTAAGGAAGCGCAAGTCGCAGGAAGTCGCCGGGTGGAACGAGCCTTGAATCAAGCTCCGCTGCGGTCGCATAAGCAGGCGCGAGTTCAGCGTAGATGATTGGGTTTATCGCAGCTTCGCCTGCATTGATGATTGGCTGGAGCTGCGAACTGGACCATTCAAACCAAACGGGGTCTTTCGTGCAGATGTCGAGCAGGACATTGGTATCTACGAGCACCATTTCTCAATCCTCGCCCCGCGTTGCAGCCATGATTTCATCGGTAGTGAGGCGGTTCGATGCGCTGCCTTGCGCACGCTCAAGCCAACGCTCAAAGCGCGGCTCTTTTCGCCCTTCACTCACAGCACGAATCGCCACGACATCACCCTGCGGGAGAAATTCCACATCGGTCCCGGGCAGTAGATGAAAGCGCTCGCGGATTTCGAGCGGAATCGTGATCTGGCCTGCGGTCGTAACTTTCATGTACGAAAAGTGGTTGAGAAAAAGCCCCTGCTCAAGCGCGAAAAGCATCATCCACGGCGAAGCACTGTGAATAGGATTGGCACGCAAGCGCACCGGGCATTACGTGTGTTCTATGACCGAAATCCCAAAACTCGTTTCCGCAGAAGGCTGGCACGTCCTGCATCTTTTTTACAAAGTCGAACACGGCGCGTGGTCCATGCTCACCGACGAAGACAAGTTCCGCGCCCGCACCAATCTCAGCGAACTGGTGCAGGAGATTCGCAGCACCGAAGGCTGCCAATTGCTCACTTTCTCGATGGTTTCACCGAAGGCCGATGTCGGCTTCATGCTACTCTGCGCCGATTTGCAAATGGCGAACATTTTTGAAAAGCAGCTCACCCTCTCGCTTGGGCCAGACATTCTTGTCCCCGCGTATTCCTTTTATTCGATGACGGAGAAAAGCGAATACGCCACGCCGGAGCCGGAGTTTGTCGCCGAGCTGAAAGGCAAAGGCCTCGCGGAAGGAACGCCGGAATTTGAAAAATCGCTAGGCGAATGGCGCGAGCGCATGAAGCACTACGAGCAGCATCGCCTTTATCCCGTGCTGCCACCGTGGGAGGCGATGTGCTTTTACCCGATGGCAAAACGTCGCGGGATTCCGGGGCAAAACTGGTACGCCACCGCGTTTGATAAGCGCCGCGAGATGATGATGGGGCACGCCAAAGTGGGACGCAAATGGAGCGGCAAAATCCTACAACTTATTACCGGCTGCACCGGCCTCGATGATTGGGAATGGGGCGTCACACTGCTCGCGCACGACCCGATGGACGTGAAAGGAATCGTGTACGAAATGCGCTTCGACGAAGTGACTGCGCAATACGGCGAGTTCGGCGAATTCTACATCGGCCTGCAACTCCCGGTGGACGAAATCTTCCGCCGCAACATGCTGTAATCGCCGATGAGCGACCTCGCTTCCAAACGCGAAAAGCTGGCGCAAATCCTCCGCGACTCCGCGCCGCTCGTCATCGCATACAGCGGCGGAGTGGACAGCGCGTTTCTGCTCGCCGAAGCGCATCGCATCCTCGGCGACCGCGCACTCGGAGTCATCGCCGACAGCCCCAGCCTGCCACGCGCCGCGCTGGAAGAAGCCCTCGCCGTAGCCCGCGCATTCGGAGCCGCCATCGAAGTCGTAAAGACCCTCGAACTCGAAAACCCCGACTACACCGCAAACCCGCCCAACCGCTGCTATTTTTGCAAAGCGGAACTTTTCCAGCGGCTCGACCACCTCGCTGCATCGCGCGGCTACCGCGCCATCGCATACGGCGAAAACGCCGACGACATGCACCACGAGCGCCCCGGACGCGCCGCAGCCACAGAGTTCCGAATCATCGCCCCGCTCCGCGACGCCGGGCTGACAAAGGCCGAAATCCGCTCTCTCTCCCGCGAACTCAGCCTGCCCACCGCAGACGCACCCGCGCAACCCTGCCTCAGCTCCCGCATCCCGTGGGGCACGCCCGTCACGCCCGAAGCCCTCGCCATGGTCGAGCGCGGCGAAGAACACCTGCGCAAGCTCGGCTTCCGCATCTTCCGAGTCCGCCACATCATCGAGCACGACCAACCGCCCCGCGCCAAAATCCTAGTCGCCCCCGACGAACTCCCCCTCGCCTCCACCCTCACCACCGAGATCGAACGCGGCATCCTCGCCGCCGGCTACGCAGCCATGGAGATAGACCCCGAAGGCTACCGCAGCCCATCGCTGTAATCATAAAAAAGTAGCCGCTCCCAGTCGCAAGCGGCTCGCCACATCCTCTC
>JANMLS010000439.1:0-4362 GCA_031372675.1 Verrucomicrobiaceae bacterium | reverse complement strand
TCGCGTTCTGGGGCGTCGCGGCGTACGAGTACGAGGCCAGCGGCGGAGTCGCGCTGGAGACCGTCGCCGCCATCGCTGCGACCGGAGTGGAATACATCAGCGTGGGTGCGCTCACGCATTCGGCACCGGCAATAGATTTCTCCCTCGACCTCCAGCAGTGTGATCGATGAACGCGAAGCGAAAAAGTAGCCCGCGAGTCCCTTCGCGGTCCTGCACAACTCGCGAAGCGACGCTTTATTTATTCGTGTCGCTTCGCGAGAGACTTAACGCCGCGAATCCCGACACGTCGGGAGCGGGTTACTTTTGCTGAAAAGTCACCGCCGCAAATCGCTGTAGACTCGCGGCGTGAAAAGGCGTGCGTGTTCGCCGAGGAGATAGCGGTCCGTCATCCCCGCGAGGTAGTCGCAGACGGTGCGGTGGATGCCGTCTTTCTTGAGGCGGCGCGAGGTGGTTTTGCCGAGAAGCTTCGGTTTTTTGAGATACGCCTCGAAGACATCGCGCAGCATCTCGCAGGCACGCTGATTCGCGCCAGCGACTCGTGGATGATAGTAGAGATTTTTGTAGAGAAAGCGGCGGAGCGTCTGGTTCGCTTTCAAAAGCGGGCGGCTGTATGCTATGAGCGGCGAGGGATGTTTGCGCACTTCGTCTGCGCTGCCGACTTTCGCCCGCTCGATGAGCTTGGCGCTTGTGTGGATCACGTCATTAGCCTGACGATCTATGATGCAGCGGATGACGTAGGAGCGAAACTCGCGGCCCTTGAGTTTTGGGAAATGCTCGCGCACTTCGCTTTCACTTTCTTTCCACACGGTGAGTTCTTCGAGCTGGTCAGGTTCTAAAAGCTGAAAGTCGAGGCCGTCATCGAGGTCGTGGCTGTAGTACGTGATTTCGTCCGCGAGATTGGAAAGCTGCGCCTCCAGCGAGGGCTGCGGATGCGGCAATGAGTCGTCGCTGCCTTGGTAAAACTTTGCGTGCTTTTGCAGTCCCTCGCGGACTTCGTGGGTGAGATTGAGACCGGGAAATTTCGGGTAGCGCGTCTCGATGACATCCACTGTGCGCAGGCTCTGGTCATTGTGATCGAAGCCGCCGTGCCCGCGCATCAGCTCATCGAGCATCTCCTCGCCGCTGTGCCCAAAAGGCGGATGCCCAAGATCGTGCGCCAGCGCGATAGTCTCGGCGAGGTCTTCGTTCAGCCCTAGCGAGCGGGCGATCATGCGCGTGATGTTTGCGACTTCAAACGTGTGCGTGAGCCGGGTGCGAAGATGATCGCCTGTGCCGTTTAGAAAAACCTGTGTTTTATACTCCAGCCGTCGAAATGCGCGGCTGTGGATGATTCGCGCACGGTCGCGCTGGTATTCGGTGCGCGTGGGATGCTGCCTCTCTTTGTAAATCCGCCCGCGCGAGTCGCCGGACTTTTGCGCAAAAGGCGCGAGCATCGCGGTCTCGGCGGTTTCGAGTTCCTTGCGCGAACGGATCATGGCGTATCGTTTTCCGGTTTTTGCTGACCGAGTAACTCCGCCTCAAGTTTCCGCTTCCGAATCCGCGTAGTCGCCCGGATGATCAAAATATCCAGCGCAGCGAGCAAAAGCCCCGTCACCGTGAGCCAAACGCAGAGCAGCCAGTAAATGATGTAAAGCCACGCATTTTTCCGCGCCCACGAATCGGGGATGAAGACGGTGCCTGCAAAGAGCATCAGCAACGCCGCAAGCATCACGTAAAACATCACCGCTCTCCGCATTTTCTGGTCGCGGATGATACCCTTCGTCAGCAGTAAAACGATGCGAAGCACGGCGCACCCTTCCTCACCACACCGCAGCAGGTCGAGAAAGAAAGTGCGTGGTGTGTGGCAGAACTTCAAATATCTAAATGGAAATGGAGTGGGCGATTTACTGGCGCCGCGAGTAGGCCCAGGATTTCATTCTATCGCGAGTCAAGCGCGGGCAAATGAAGGACAGCATTCACATCGGGCTTGCCGCCTGCGATTGCGCCCGCAAAGTTGGGCGGATGAATCATTTTACTTTCGATAAATCCGAGGCTGGTGGCGGTGGAACTCTCTCTCGCTCCGAGGTGCGCGTGGAGGATACTTGGGACCTTTCGCCGCTCTTCAAAGAACCGAAAGATTGGGAGCATGATTTCGCGGTGCTGGGGCGGTTGTATCCTGTCATCGAGCAGTTTCGCGGGCGGGTAGGGGAGTCGGCAAAGACGCTTGCGGATGCGCTAAATTGCGACCGGAAACTTACTCAGCTTATCGAAAAACTATGGCACTACGCATCGCTTCGCGGCTCCGAGGACAGCTCGGATTCCGCGAATCTCGCGAGGGAATCGCAGTTGCAAAATCTGCTGACGAAAATCGGTGAGGCAGCGGCGTTTCTGATGCCGGAAATCATGGCAATCGAAGACGCGACTTTTGCTGCCTACGTCGCGGAGCCGGAGCTGGCGGAGTGGGCGTGCCGTTTGGAAAAAATGCGCCGCCTTCGCAAGCACACGCTCAGCGCGGGCGAGGAGCGACTGCTGGCGCTGGGGCACAGCGCGACTTCGGGGCACGGCGAGGCGTTTTCGCAGCTCACGAATGTGGACATGGATTTCGGGAAGCTCGCGGATGACAAGGGCGTGGAGCGCGATCTCACACAGTCGAGCTACTCGTCCTTTTTGCAGAAGCACGACGCGGAATTGCGGCATCGCGCGTTCACTCAATTTTACGCGGAGTTTGATGCTCACAAGTTCACGCTGGCGGCGACGCTTTCGAGTTCGGTGAAGGCGGATGTTTTCCGCGCACGCGCTAGAAATTACGCAAGTGCGCGGGAGTCGGCGTTGTTCCAAGATGATGTGCCAGTCGCGGTCTATGAAAACCTCATCGCTAGCGTGCGCACAAATTTGCCGCAACTGCATCGCTACTACGCGCTGCGCAAACGGGTGATGGGGCTGAAGGAAATCCGGCAGTGCGACACGTATGTGCCCATTGTGCAGGACTTCGAGAAGGTGACGAGTTTTGACGAAGCGGTGGAGCTTTGCCTCGCTTCCCTCGGTCCACTCGGCAGCGAGTACATCGCTGCTTTAAGCGATGGGATGAAAAAGCATCGCTGGTGCGACCGCTACGAAAACAAAGGCAAGCGCAGCGGAGCATTCAGCAGCTCCACGTATGGCTCTCCGAATTACATCCTTATGAATTACAAGGACGACGTGTTTAGCGATGTGTTCACGCTCATGCACGAGGCTGGGCACTCGATGCACTCGTTTTACTCGAATCGTGCGCAGAAGTGGCAGGATGCGGAATACCCGATCTTCCTCGCGGAAGTGGCGAGCACTTTTAATGAGCAGCTCCTCACGCATCATTTCCTCAGCAACACGAGCGACCGCCAGATGCGGGCTTATCTCATCAGCCGCCAGCTCGATGACATTCGCGGCACGGTTTACCGGCAGACGATGTTTGCGGAGTTTGAGCGCGACATTCACGCGATGGAGGAAGCAGGTGAGCCAGTGACCATTGAAACAATCCGGCAGACTTACCGTCGTTTGCTCGATGCGTATTTCGGCCCCGGCTTCACGATTGATCCACAACTCGATCTCGAATGCCTGCGCATCCCGCATTTTTACAACGCCTTCTACGTCTATAAATATGCGACGGGCCTGAGCGCAGCGGTCGCGCTCTCGGAGCAGGTTCTCAAAACGGGCGACGCCACGAAATATCTCGGCTTCCTGAAAAGCGGCGGCAGTCGTTTCCCGATTCCTACGCTGCGCGATGCGGGAGTGGATATGTCCACGCCGAAGCCGGTGGACGATACGCTGGCGCTCTTTGGCCGCCGCGTGGAGGAACTGGAAGCGCTGCTCGCGTAGTGTCGGAAGTGCCAGAGGGGAGAGTTGAACTCCCGACCAAGGGCTTATGAGTCCCCTGCTCTACCCCTGAGCTACCCTGGCTTTTTTCCGTCAGCGGGCTGCGGAACATAGTGATCCTCGCAAATGTGGCAAGCCGGTTTTGCGGAGAATTTTTTCTCGCTACAAAAAATAGCCCGCGATGGGACTGGCGAGCTACTTTTTAGGCATTGCGGCAGCGCGGGGCCACTGTTACCGCCGCTGCGCTATGAAACACATCGCCATACTCTCCACCATGATCGTCGCCACATCCGCCTTCGCCGAGGACAAGCCTGCCGCCGCGCCTGCTGCCGCGCCGGAGGACAAGCTCGGCTACCAGACCACGCCGATCATTCCGGGGACCAACTGGCATGTTCATGATGGACTCCGCCCACAGCCTCGGGTGGTGAAATCCGGAGAATTCAGCACGCAGGAAAAACCGGGCACCGCGCCGAGCGTTGCGGTCGTTCTTTTTGACGGCAAGGATTTGAGCAAATGGAAAAGCGGCAAGGAAGA
>JANMLS010000241.1:0-2882 GCA_031372675.1 Verrucomicrobiaceae bacterium | reverse complement strand
GCTAACGAATTCACCGGTTTTTCAAATCCGAAATTACACCTTCGATATAAGCGACCTGAAGTGATGCGGCACTTTCAGGGTATTTCCATGCGATGCGTTCGAGATCGGCCAGAACTCGCAACCAAATGCTGGCTTCGATTTCCTTTTGCTGGTAGAGTCCCCCGCCAAACTTGCTGGCAAAATGGAGCTGGCTGCGAATCAAGACCCGGCGTCCGGCCATGGCCGCATCGCGGGCACGCACAGGGCTGGTTCCCAGTCGATGACGGACGACGCTTTGCGGGGCGGCCATGCACGCATACCCCGCTTCGTGTAGGCGCAGGATGAGGTCGGTTTCCTCCAGAAAATAGGCGTAAAATGGGTCGAATCCGCCGAGGGCAATTATGCGGTCACGGCGGAAGGCCATGTTGCAGCCGGTTGCTGTGAGATAGGTGCGGTCAGCCCCGTTGCGGGCAATGTGCCGGAGGGCATGATCTTCATCTTCCCACCAACTCGACCAACCAAGCCGGTCCGATACGACATAGCGCGTAAGGAAGCGCCGTCCCTCGCCGTCCAAAGCGAATCCGGCGGATGTGCCCAGTGAAGGGCAGCGCACGAGTGGATCCAGCAATGCCTCCAACCAGCCGTCGCACGGTGAGGCGTCATCATCCAAAAACGCAACAAATTCGCCCTCCGCCGCTTCGAGGCCGAGATTGCGGGAAATGGCCAGGTTGCGCTCCGGGCAATCGATCACCTTGCAGGCGAAACCGCTCTGAGCAATGCGCTCGCGAGTTTCGTCTGACGTTGGGCCGAGGACAATGACGAGTTCGTCGAGATCCGCACGCCATTGGGCTTTCAGATCGGAGAGGGTCAGAACCAAATGGTCGGCACGGTCAATGGTGTTGATGATGACCGAGCAGCGGATATTTGGGTTTTGCGGCACTCCGGCGAGCGGAGGAAGTGTGATCAACTGATGCGGTGATGCAATGCGACCTGAAAGGGTTTCCTGGAACTCTCGTCCCAAGCCGCGAGCCTCGACACCCGCGCGGTGAGCAGGTCGGTATGCCAGACGTGCGCGAAACCGCCTGCGCCGCATGTGTTGGATGAGGGCGATGATTTTCCCTAACAATGGCAGGGCAACACATCGCTCGAGGAACGTGCCGAGCCACCCTTGGCGAGGCCCGTTCAGCAATAGGTAATCAGCCACGGACAAGGTGTATGCATGGCGTATGCCCTGCGTCACACGAAAAAATCCTGCCCATGGCAATCGGAAGCATCAGGTGAGAGCGGTTCTGTCGGCACAGCGAAACCGATGAGCCCACCCAAGTGAAACACGTTACGGCGGGAATAAAAGCCATGGACATCAGGGCTTACGCCACTGTTGAAATTCATGGTCTTGCTACCGAATTGTTCGGAAAAGGTACTTGCATCGTCTTCCCGTGAAGTAACAATCCAGCGGCCTAACAGAGCTCTCGTTCTCGATGATCAAACAATTCAAGAAAATCAAGAAAGCCTACATCAAGGCCGCATGGCCTTACTGGCGGCGTGTTTCCAGAATGAAAATTCGTTCTCGGGTGCTTGACGATATGCGCCACCTTCAACCTTTGAATGTGAATAATGCGGCGATTGCGGCGGCGAAGCGTCTTCTGATTTGCTGCATTGGGCCCAGAACAAACGAACTTCCGGTTTTCATGCGTCACTATCGCGGGATGGGCGTGGAACATATGCTTTTTATCGACTGCAGCGGTTGCGCCAAGGCTTCCGAATTCCTAACACAGCAGGAAGATTGCTCCATTTGGACGACATCGCTGGGATTCAAGGAATCCGCATATGGACGCCGATTTTATAATACGCTTCTACATTCCTTTTGCATAGGAAAATGGACTTTTTGTGTGGACGTTGATGAGCTGTTTGTTTTTCCATACATGGAGACACGCAGCATGCAGGATTTGACCGGCCAACTCGATGATTGTGATCGTAAAACACTATGGGCACTCGGCATTGAAATTTATGGATCGGGACCGTTGCTGAAGACGGAACTAGGTTCGAAAGACCTGCGCTATTTCGATCCTTCAGGCTATTACCAAAGCTATGGTAAGAACGGCCAGATCGAAGTCCGGGGAGGACCGCGAAGCCGTTTGCTGGATCTGAGGCAGAAGGAAAAATCCGTATCCATTGATGCATTCCCGCCCGAAGAAATCATGCGCCGTTACCCGGAGTCTTGTACGGGATTGATCTACCCCGCAGAGTTCTATCGGGCTCCTTCCCTCCATAAGCTTCCTTTGGTAAAGCCGGATGTGGAATTCTTTTATAATTTCCGGCAACGCGACGTGATGGATAAGAAAAAGAATTGGCCTCATAAGTGGCATCCTTGTCCGACGGGTGTGCTGCTTACTTACAAATACCACAAACAATTCTGTGCCACGCCGTAGCGCTCTGGGTCGTGCACCGGGTAGGCAAATACGGTCGCCCCTTCGCTTCGCGCCGAGGCACGTTGCATCATCACCGAAAGATCGTGACCATAAAAAATGTTGTCGCCTAAGATGAGGCTCGACACATCGTTCCCAACAAACTCACGGCCGATGATGAACGCTTGCGCCAGACCATCGGGCGAGGGTTGTACGGCATATGAAAGGTTAATGCCCCACTTCCGGCCATCGCCCAATAGTTGGGTGAAGCGCGGGGTGTCTTCCGGGGTAGAGATGATCAAAATATCGCGAATGCCCGCAAGCATGAGTGTGGTGAGCGGGTAGTACACCATCGGCTTATCGTAGATCGGCAGCAACTGCTTCGATACCACTTGCGTCACCGGATAGAGCCTGGTGCCCGAGCCCCCGGCGAGGACGATACCTTTGCGATTCATGCGCCTACTCCTTGCTGTCCGTATTGCTTATCGACCCAGTGGC
>JANMLS010000335.1:0-1942 GCA_031372675.1 Verrucomicrobiaceae bacterium | reverse complement strand
CGTGGGCGCGGGCGGAGACGACGGCACACCGACCTGGACGGTCAGCATTTGGGCAACGCCTTGACCGACGAAGGCGACCAGCGAGAGAACGACAAGGGCGGGCAAACGCCAGGACCGGGAGTTTTCAGTTACGAATTTCATGAGAGACATACATTGAATCTTGAGTTCTGCCGGAGACCACCTCGGCTAGAATTGGCTTAGTTTCGGTTACGCAAAGACACATCAGCGTTCATCGGCTGGATCGGAATTCCGTTGATTAGTAGCCGAATCGCCTCAACAAGCAAAGCCATGATTGGTGTCTTCGCGGTCACGGCAGCGCGGGCGTGACGATGCGGTAGTAGCGCTGCACCCCGGACTGGTTCGACAGGTCACGGACGACGAAGGCGCCGGTCACGCCCTGCGCCGGCACGTCCGTCAGCCAGTGCCAGTTGCCGCCGCTGGGCATCGAGTTGGCGTAAAGAATCGTGTAGGTCCGCCCGGCGGCGGCGGTGAAGGTCAGGTCCACCCCGCCCGCGTTGAGCGTGGCGACCAGTCGCAACACGCTGGCCGCGCTCTGCGGATTCGTGCCGGCGAGGTATTCCTGGAGATTCGTCATGCCGTCCAGGTCGGGATCGAGCCCGGCGTCGCCGGCGAAATTCTTGTTCAGCCCGTTTGCCATCTCCCAATCGTCGGGCATGCCGTCGCCGTCCGTGTCGCCGAAAGGCCCGAGCGCGGGAAGGGCCGCCAGCCAGTTGGTCACGTCGTTGGCGTAGCCGCTGGCGCTCAGTCGCTGGAGCGACCGGCCCAAGCCGTCGGCGTTTGTGGACCACGGTGCCTTGTCCTGATAGACGACCTTCTCGACGAGAATCTGCGGCACGTCGCCGTCAGGCTGCGGGTCGTCAGGCCGGACGAGTTCCACGCTTTCGGAACTGTTGTCGAGCTTGCCGCTCCACGGTCCGGCGAGGACGTAGTTCGATCCATACTTCGATCGGAATTGCGCCAGCGCCGCCGTGTTCGTCAGCAGGTCAAAGCTGACGACGATGAGATGCCCGCCCGGCGGGATCGAGTGCGCCGTGGTGAAGGTGAAGTCCACCGCATCGCGCAGGCGCCAGCCGTTCGTGGGATGCGACGTGTCATAGAGCGGCACGGTGAGCGCGCTGATGTTCTTCAGCTCGATGAATTCCTCGACCGTGACGTCGTTCGTCGAGACCCCGGGCACGATGAGGTCCGGCGGGTGATACATGACTTCGTTGATGATGACCGGCCCGACCTTGGGATACGGATTGGTCGCGCCCGCGCCGGTGCGGAAGACGGTGATCTGGTTGCTCGGGCTTTGCGCGGTAACGGCGGTGCCGAGGCTGAGCGCGCTCATCGCCACGTAATCCACCACGCCCTGGCTGTTCGCGTAGCGGCCGAAGGAGACGCCGTTGGCGGCCGCGTCAAACTTCGCGATGGCGCGGTAGCCGGTGAGCTGGCCGTTGGTCGTCGTCTGGGCGAGATAGACCTCGTCACCCTTGGATGAACTCAGGGAGAAGGCCACGCCGTTGGTGTCGTTGTTGAACTGGATTTCGTAGAAAACCTGGAAGCCGTTCGCCGGAAGTATCGTGTTGTTCGGGATGCGGAACTTGATCAGCGAATCATTCGCGTCGCTCAAGGTCCAGCCCCCGATGTTGATCGGCTGCCCCGTGAGGTTGCGCAGTTCGATGGCGTCCTCCAGTGGCGGGTCGGTGTGGGTGAGGACTTCGTTCACGACGATGTTGGGGAGAGGGAGGTAATTCGCGTTCTTCGGCGTCGGCGTCTCGGGGAAGAAGAGAATGTTCGTGGCTCCGTCCGGCAATCGGCCCTGCGAGACGCCGAGGCTTTGCAGCCCGAAGGACACGGCGTCGATCTGCGTGCCGTTGTTCGCCCGGAGCAAATAGATGGAATCACCGGTGCGCGAGAGCTTGAAGTTGACGTGCTCGGG
>JANMLS010000230.1:0-12077 GCA_031372675.1 Verrucomicrobiaceae bacterium | reverse complement strand
AAGCCCAACGATCCCAGCTACCGCATGTGGGACCCCAACTACATCCTCGAACTCGTAAAAGACCGCGACCTCCGCATCGGTGCCTGCGCCGACACCGGCCACTGGGTCCGCAGCAACCTCAAGCCCGTTGATTGCCTCCGCATCCTCAAAGGCCGCGTCGTCTCCAGCCACCTCAAAGACCTCCACGCCCCGCTCCCCAGCGGCCACGATGTCGTCTATGGCACCGGCGTCAGCGACATCGCCGGAATCCTCACTGAACTCAAAGCCCAAGGCTTCGTCGGCCCCATCTCCGTCGAGTTTGAATACAACTGGGACAAAAACGTAGAAGACGCTAAACAGTGCGTGGAGTTCGTCTCAAAACACGGCGTGAAATAAAGCTGCGATGAACGACATTTCATCACCACTTGTGGTTTCGTCTAAATCCTCACACACAGCGAGCATGGAGGCAGACATTCCTCTCCCGCTGAAGACGGAGTCCTAGAAAAGTAGGAACAAAAAACGAACTCTTACTTGACGGAACGGGGCCGTTCCGCTTTACAACTCCCCTCTTTTACCCGCCGCTAAGTGCCAGATGGCATTCAGCGGTGGGCATTTTCATCTCTAAATACTTCGTGGAACCAATGCCGAAAACCAAAGCAAAAGCAGCCAAAGTCAAAGTAAAATCCTCGAAGAAAGCTCCCGCCGCAAAAAGCGCAAAGCCCTCTAGGAAACCAGCACCCAAGGCGAAAGCACCTACCAAAAAGGTAGCAAAAAAAGTGATTAAGCCGACGAAGGCTGCGAAGGCCGTAAAGCCGTCGAAAAAACCGAAGGTCGCAAAACCTGCCAAACCCGCAAAAGCTGCTGCTTCAAAAGCCCCGCGCCCAAGCAAGTCCGCTGAAAAAGCGTCCAAGGGAAACAGCAACAGTCTAGTGGGGAAAATCAGCGCCAAGCTCGCGGAAAAGCTCAATCTCAACACCAAGCAATCCACTCCGCTCAAGCCGGGTCAGAGCATTCTGGACACTCAAGAAGGGCAGGAGAAACTTCGCGAACTCGTAAAGATCGCAAAAGACCAGGGTTACCTCACTTTTGATGACTTGAACGAAAACCTCCCCGAATCGGTGAACGAGCCGGAGGAGATGGAAATCGTCATGAACCGGCTTCGTGCGATGGAGATCGACATCATTGATGCCTCGCAGGTGGATAATTACAAAGTCGGCCCGAAGGATGCCGACAACCAACAGCCAGGAACCAAGGACGAGGAAGAACCAGAGAAGCCCAACGACAAGCTGGATATTCTCGATGACCCGGTGCGGATGTATCTCAAGCAAATGGGGCAGGTTCCATTGCTCACTCGCGAGCAGGAAGTGGAGATTTCCATGCGTATTGAGGACGCTGAGTTAAACGTCCAGAAATACGTCAACAAATTCGGTTTTATCCCACGGGCCTACCTCGATCTTGCGCAAAAACTCATTGATAACCGCGAGCGTTTTGACCGCGTCATCCTCGATAAAAAAATCGAGAGCCGCGACAAATACATGAAGGGATTGCCGAAGCTGATGAAGCAGCTTGAAGACAGCACGAATGACGCGATCAAGTCCTACAAAGCATTCATGGCCCACGGCGGGGTGAAGAAAGACGGCAAGACTTACAGCGATTTTGTGAAAGCTACCGTCTCTGTGCAGAAGATTTACCCCAAGTTCTTCTTTAAGCAGAAAGTGACCGAGGATTTCGTGGTGATTGTCGAAGAACAGCACCGCGTAGTCACCGCGCTTTCCCACGAGCTAAACAAGCCCAAGAAAGACCAGCAACGCGCAGTCGGTGGCGTGAAGGTTGATTACGCAGCGAAGCTCAAAGAAGTGCAGGCGCGTGTGTGGATGTCCACCGAGGAATTTCTCGCCGAGTTTCAGGAACTTCGCAAATGGCTCCGCAAGGCGCTTCGTGCCAAGACCGAGATGGTCGAAGCCAATCTGCGCCTCGTGATTTCCATCGCGAAAAAATACACAAACCGTGGCCTTTCGTTCCTCGATTTGATTCAGGAAGGAAACATGGGCCTGATGAAAGCGGTCGAGAAATTCGAGTATCGCCGTGGCTACAAATTCTCCACCTACGCAACGTGGTGGATTCGGCAGGCCATCACGCGCTCCATCGCGGATCAGGCCCGCACGATTCGTATCCCCGTCCACATGATCGAGACGATCAACAAGCTCATGCGCGTGCAGAAGCAGCTTGTGCAGGACTACGGACGCGAGCCTACGCCGGAGGAAGTCGCGGAGGAAATCAACCTCCCCGTCGAGCGTGTGCGTGCCGTTTTGAAAATGGCGCAGCAGCCCATTTCCCTGCAAAGCCCGGTGGGCGACAGCGATGACACGAGCTTCGGCGATTTCATCCCCGATCAAACTGCGGAAGATCCGTCGGATGTGACAGCAATCGCATTGCTGAAGGAAAAAATCCGCGACGTTCTGGACACACTCACCGAGCGCGAGCGCCAGGTGCTTGAGCAGCGATTCGGCCTTGTGGATGGCTACAGCCGGACGCTTGAGGAAGTGGGTCGCCAGTTTAAGGTAACACGCGAGCGCATTCGCCAGATTGAGGCGAAAGCACTCCGCAAAATGCGTCACCCGACTCGTATCCGGCAGCTCGAAGGCTTCCTCGAAGCCTCCGAAATGCAGCTCGGTTAAACGGTTCATTTTTAGAAAACGGCACGGGGTAAAATCCGTGCCGTTTTCATTTCCCATTGTCGGGCTTTTTGCTTTTTACTCCGCATCTCCCGCGCTGCGGGAATCGAATCTCTTAATCCAAACCACCATGCCAAAACTTTTCATTCCAGGCCCCATCCAAGTCTCCGAAAAAACATTCCGCGCGTTTTGTAAACCGATGATCGGACACCGGAGCAATGACTTCAAAAAGCTCTACGGCGGCATCCAGCCAAGGCTGAAGGAGCTTTTCGGCACCGAGCAGCCGGTTTTTTTGAGCACCAGCAGCGCGTGGGGTGTGATGGAGGGAAGCATCCGCAATCTCGTGAACACGGGCAAAGTGCTCAACTGCATGAATGGCGCGTTTTCCGACAAGTGGATCGATGTCTCGCGCCGCTGCGGGAAAGAAGCGGTGGCGCTGCAAGTGGAGTGGGGCCAGCCCATCCGTGGCGAGCAACTTCGCGCGGCACTGAGCGCGGGCGGCTTCGATGCGGTGACGCTCATTCACAATGAAACATCCACGGGCGTGATGAGCGACATTCGTGAAATCGCGGCGGTGATGCGGGAATTCCCCGATGTGTTGCTGATTGTGGATACGGTGTCGTCGTTCAGCGTCGTGCCGATTCCCATGGATGAGCTGGGCATTGATGTGCTGCTCACCGGCTCGCAAAAAGCGTTGGCGATGCCGCCGGGACTCGCACTTTTTGCAGCCAGTAAAAAAGCGATGGAGCGCGCGGCGAAAGTGAACACTCGCGGCTACTATTTCGACTTCGTGGAGTTTGCAAAAAACCAAGCCGAAGACATGACGCCGAGCACTCCGAGCATCAGCCACATCTACGCGCTGGAATCGAAAATCGACGACATCTTCACCGAGGGCGTCACAAACCGCCACGCACGCCCCGCGGAGAACAACGCAATCGTCCACGACTGGGTGCGGGCAAACGGCTTTGACTTCTTCGCGCCCGAAGGCTTCCGCTCAAAATCGCTGACTTGCATCGCAAACAGCAAGGGCAGCGACATCGCAGAACTGGCGAAAAAAGCGAAGGAGCGCGGCTTCATCATTGATGGCGGGTACGGCAAGCTCAAAGGCAAAACCTTCCGCCTTTCCAACATGGGCGACGAGACGCCGGAGACGATGCGCGAACTGCTCGCTGCGCTTGATGCGAGCCTCGGAGCTTAGTGGTATTTTTGACGCAATAATCCCTTCCCGTTTTTCGGGTAATGTCACTTGCTCGACTTCCTGTTCTAGGGCATTTTGCGCACTGATTGCTTCACAAAGGGGCGATGTAACTCACCTTAATCCCATGAAAACTCCTGTAATCGTTTCTGCACTCTCTGCATTTCTCGCCATTCTTGCACCAACAGCGAATGCGCAAGGACCGGTAACTACGGCCAACAACGACACGGTCATCACCGCGCTCGCTCGTGGCCCGATTCCAATTACCAACCTTCTTGCAAACGACACCGATCCGCAAAACGACCCTCTCACAATCGTTAGCGTAGGCACGCCGCAATTTGGCAAAGTGGAGATTCGCCGTGTGCCTTCATTCTCCATTATTTACACGCCCAGCTCTGCTTTCCTTGGGACAGATTCTTTCACCTACCAAATCAATGACCGTCCAAACGGCACGGGTAACTCCTCGACTGCGACAGTCACCATTCGCAACCCGTTTCTGATCGGTAAGGGTATTTATGCGGCACCTATTTCGGGCGCGGGCGGCTCGCATGATGTTTCGGGTTATCTCTCGATGACTGTCGCCAGCACGGGGGATTTCTCCTGCTTTTTCCGTTTTGCGGGTGCCGCCTACAGATTTCGCGGGCAGTTTGATCTAAATGGAAACTTTTCGGGAGAAATCTCACGTCCCGGCCTTCCTTCGCTCCAACTTGCTCTGTTGTTTCCTCCTGATGGCAAATCGCGGCAGCTCACAGGCACGCTATCTTTCGGGGCTGAAAGTGTGCAGTTTGTCGCCCCATTGATTGCATGGAGCGATAGCAGACCTTCCTTGAACTTTGGGCGTTACACGATGGTCATCCCCGCGCCAAACACCGCCACAACGACACCGCAAGGCCATGGTTTCGCGACAATTTCCATAAGCCGAAAAGGTGCAGTCACCATCCAAGGACGAGCTGGTGACAATCGGCCATTTTCATCGGCTACCTATGTGCAGCCGGACGGATACACCACGTCGCTCTACGGAATCCTCCGAAATACAGGTTCCATTTTTGGTAATATAAACACCGGCAATTCGCGCGCGCGCGTGATTGCGTCTGGATTTACTGCCAGCTTGCGTTGGTTTGCGGTGCGTGATCTTAAGAGGAGAGATTTCCCGCGTGGATTCGATCTCACAGTCACACCCCGTGGTTCTCTTTATAGTGAGCCGCGCCCCGGAGATAGCATTGTCCGCTTACCGAAAGTCATCGGCTACAATGGCGACTTCACCGCACTGTCTGGCGGTCTGCCTGCGCCACGGACCGAGCGTGTAGTCATCGGCAATCGCCCGATTGCAGGCCCATACCTAGTTGAATTTGATAATTCAAAGCGGCTGGCTGCGAAGCTTGTTGCCACTGCGAAAAGCGGACTTTTTACAGGCACTTTCTACGATGCCACATCGCGCTTAACGAGGCGTATGACTGGGGTTTTCATCCAAGGTGAAAACAAGGCTTTCGGCATCTTCAAGACTCCGAGCAGGACAGGCCGCGTAGAACTACAGTCAAACGTAGTCAGCATTCAGGATAACTGAGTTCGGCTATTTCGCCGAGTCACTATCCCCGATTAGCGTAAGCAGCGCGGTGCTCACTTCCGCAGACTGCACGGACTTCATGCAGCGGAAATCTATCGGGCATTCGCGCAGGAAACACGGGCTGCATTCCACTTGATGCCGGATGACGATGTGGCCCACTCCGAGCGGCCCGGTGAGCACTGGCTCTGTGCTTCCAAAAATAGATACAGTGCGAAGACCGAGCAGCGCGGCAAGGTGCATGGTTCCTGTGTCATTGGTCAAAAGGACGCGGCACGTTTTGAGTAGTTCGATGAGTTCCTGGAGGCTCGTTTTTCCGCAGGTGTTGTGAACCGTCGAGAGCGCGGCGTGCCGCTCGATCTCCTCGGCGACAGCGCGATCCTTGGCCGTCCCCACAAGATACCACTCGATAGCGTGCTTGCTTGCGGCGGCGCACATCACTTCGGCAAATCGCTCCGGCAACCAGCGTTTTGCGGGACCGTATTCTGCGCCGGGGCAGACTGCGATGCTGATTGGCGATGCGGCGGAATCAACCGCGATGGGCGGCGAGAGTTCCACGACCTCCTGATCGAGCTGCACCTCGGCACCGATGAATTTTGCAAGACGCAGGTAGTGATTTACCTGATGCACCGGCGCGGGCGCGGCCTTCTTTTTGCGCGGCTTCTCGCGATAGATTTGATTGAGCAGCCGCGCCCTTGGCGAATGACCGGGATAGCCGACGCGCCGGGGAATCCTCGCGAGCCACACTTCGATGGCGGTGCGGATGCTGTTTGGAAAAAGGACCGCTGCCTCAAAATGCCCGCGCTTTTTGATCAGACTGGCGACGGCGAAAACGTGTAAAATGCTGCGAATAGTTTTCACGATCCCTTTTCCCGCAAGCGCGTCGAAAGGGATGATGTCATCCACTTCGGGTATCTGCCGATAGACGTCTGCCAGCTTTGCGGGAGTGAGGATGGTGATGTGCGCATCCGGTCTGCCGCGCTTGATTGTGCGGATCGCGGGCACCGTCATCACTGCGTCGCCGAGCCAGTTTGATGAGCGGAGCAAAATACGAAACGGCTGCAACCGCGCCTCGTCAGTGCAGGCGATTCCGCGTTTGTAGTTCGTGAGCAAAAACTCCGGCTTCGGTGTTTTCCAGCGGTTATGCACCCAAAACCAATCTGCGGGCTGACGCCGGACTCGTTGCTCAAACGCCACGTTAATCTGCGCGGTGACTGCGCCGGGATCGCTGCTTTCCGGCACGAAGGCTTGCTCGATGATGAGCCGCCATTTCCCCACGCCATCCGTGTACATCGTCACGGGAATGAGCGCGGCCTTTGTTCGCAGCGCGAGCATCGCGGGCAGCGGAGTGGTGCTGGCCAGCCTGCCAAATAGCGGGCACCAGACGCCCGCGTCGCCAGCGTGCTGATCGCACATGATCCCGACTGCACCGCCTTTGCGCAGCATCGCCATCGCCTGCGTGAAGCCTTCCTTCCGCTCAAAAAGCGCGACTTCATTGCGGCTTCGTGTGACGCGGATTTTGGCATCAATGTGGCGATTGCCGAGTTGTTGATAGACGGTCCCGATGGGGCACGCGAAGGCGATGGGGAGGATTTGCGCGAGCAACTCCCAATTCCCAATATGGCTCGCGAGTAGCACGATGCCGCGCTTTTGCGCGATGAGCGCATCCATGTTTTCGCGCCCTTCAATCGTCACGATGCTCATGATCCGCTCCCGCGAAAGTCGCGCGATTTTTTCCGCCGCGAAAAAGTTCCCAATCAGCGCGGCGAAATGCTCGCGAGCGATTTCGCGAAGCTCTGCGCTGTTTTTTTCCGGGAATGCGATGGCGAGATTTCGCAGCGCGATGCCACGGTATTTCGCAGCGAAGTAATAGCCGAACAAACCCACTGCGCGGCCAATCCGCACCACTGCTCCCAGCGGCAGCAACCCAAGCAAAAAGCCGGTTGCGCGATAAAGCTGGAAGACAATGTAGTCCGTCACGGCTTCTTCCAGTGCAGCAGTCGGTAGGGGTGTTCGTCGGTGAGATTCCCCTCGATGCCGCCGAGCTTTTTGTCGTCGTAAAACATGATGACGACATAGTTGAAGACCGGACAGATCGCGGCTTCTTGCAGCAGGATGCTTTCGGCCTCGCGGAAAATATCGAACCGCTTTTTCTGGTCCGTCTCCGCAGCGGCCTGCGCGATGAGTTCGTCGTAGCGCTTGTTGCCCCAGCCAGTCTGGTTGTTGCCGCCATTGGTCACCCACATGTCGAGGAAAGTATTTGGGTCCAAATAATCGCCCACCCACGACGAGCGAGCGAAGTCGTAGTCCAGCTTCGCCAGCGAGCCGAGATACACGCTCCATTCCTGCTTGGAGAGATTGATAGTGATGCCGAGTTCGTTCTTGAACATCGCCTGCAATTCCACCGCCGCCTTGTCGTCAATGTCGCTCTTGTTCGTGTAAAGATAGCGCACCAGCGGGAAGTCCTTGCCGCCGGGATAGCCTGCCGCAGCGAGCAGTTTGCGGGCGGTCTCCAAGTCGCGTTTCAGGCCCGGCGGCGGCTGGTAGCCTGCGGTGCCGGGCGGGACAAACGCATCCGTGGGTACCTCGCCAGCCTGCGTGATTTTTTCGGTGATGAGCGCCTTGTCTATCACCATCTAGATCGCCTGCCGCACGCGCACATCGTCGAAAGGCTTCTTCGTCACGTTAAAGCGGAGGTAGTAGGTCGCGAGAATCGGCGTCGCGTGGTAGTCGGGCCGTTTCTTCAGTTCCGCGATGAGCGATGTGGGGACGAGCGATTTATCCAGCATCAAATCGGCGACGCCGCTGTGGTAAAAATTGAACGCCGTGTTCGGATTGTTCACCGGCAGCAGATCGAGGCTCGCGACTTTGATGCTCGCCGCGTCCCAGTAGCGCGGATTTTTCACCACGCGGATGCGGTGATTCAGCCGCCATTCCTTCATTGTAAAAGCTCCCGTGCCCACCAGTCGTTCGGGTCGCAGCCAAGAGACGCCGTCTCTTTGCGCAGCCTCGATGGTTGCGCGATGCACTGGTGCCAGCGTGTAAAAAGCGCACAGGTCTATGAAAAACGCCGTCGGGTTTTTCAGCTCCACGAGCAGCGTGCGATCATTGAGCGCACGCAGGCCGACCGTGGATTCATCGGGCTTCTTCTGCGCATCCAGCGCCTTTGCAAATTCCTCCGCGCCGCGCAGGTAATAAATCTGGTAGCGATACTCAGCCTCCGGGTCTTTCAGCACGCGCAACCACGACCACACAAAATCTTGCGCAGTCACCGCCTCGCCATTGCTCCACTTCGCTTCGCGGAGGTGAAAAGTGTAAGTTTTCCCATCCGGCGAAATCTCCCAGCGCTCGGCCAGCCCCGGCTCGCTGCGGCCCTTTTGGTTGAAGCGCAGGAGTCCCTCGAACAGACAGCTCGCCACGCGGCCTTCGACTTGGCCGGAGATTTTAGCCGGGTCGAGCGTCGCGGGTTCTGCGCCGTTGATGACGACAATTTCCGCGCGGTCCGAGGTGGGTCCACAACCGGCAAACAGCGCGGCGCAGACGACGATGAAAAGAGTGGCGATTCGAGCAGTCACTCCGCGCACATTCCCGAAGCCACGCAGCGGATGCAATGCTGAACGCACAGGTTGCAGAAGTAGTCGCTGCGACTGTGGGTAATTCCAGCACTTCTAATGTCCAATTGGCGCTGGAAAGGACTCGGCGCATTTTCAGGAATCACGTACTTCCCCTTCTGCCGCAGACGTATTAGGATGCCGCCCTTTTCTCATTTATGGCCATTACTTTTGCGACCCGTTTTAATGCTGATGTTCTCGATGACGCTTACACGCGTTGGCAGCGCGATCCGCTTTCCGTGGAGCCTTCGTTTGCCGCGTTTTTCGAGGGCTTCGAGCTTGGCTCTATCCAGCCTGCGAAGAAAAATGGCGCTGTCGCCACGAGCACGACGGGGAGCGATGGTGCGCTGCAAACGCGCGTGGATGGGCTAGTGTATAGCTACCGCACGCTGGGGCATTTGAATGCGTGGACAAATCCGCTTCAGGAAGCTGCGCCGGAGCATCCGTTGCTTGCGCTGCGGGAGTTGGGCTTTGAGGAAAAGGATATGGATTTGATGGTGGCGTCGAAGTTCTTCCTCGGCGGTCAGGCGATGAAATTGCGCGACATGGTGGCGAGGCTGAAGGCGATTTATTCGGGCGAGATTGGCTTTGAATATATGCACATCCAAAACCCGCGCGTGCGCAACTGGCTGCGCGAGCGGATCGAAGGCCGGAGCGCATGGACGCTGGATGCGCAGACGCAGACGCGGATGCTGCGGCACCTGATGAAAGTGGAGGCGTTTGAGCAGTTTTTGCACACGCGGTTTCTCGGCGTGAAGCGCTTTAGCATCGAGGGTGGCGAGGCGCTGATCTCGGCACTCGATGGGGTGCTGGAAAATTGCCCGCGCCTTGGCGTGGAGGAGATTTGCATGGGCATGGCGCATCGCGGAAGGCTCGCGGTGATCGTGGAGTTTTTGAAGAAGCCCTACGCGAATATGTTCAAGGAATTTGATCCGAACTACATCCCCGATTCTGTTTTTGGAGATGGCGATGTGAAGTATCACCTCGGCTATGTGCAGAAGCGCACGATCAAGCCCAGCGGCGCGGAAGTGGAAGTGCGGCTCTCGGCGAATCCGAGCCATTTGGAGGCTGTAAATCCGGTGGTGATGGGCATGGCTCGCGCACGCCAGCGGATTCGTGGCGATGCGTCGGAGCGGACGAAAGTGGTGCCCGTTTTAATCCACGGCGACGCGGCGTTTGCGGGGCAGGGGATTGTGACTGAAGTGCTGAATATGTCGCAGCTCCAAGGCTATCGCGTGGGCGGCACGATCCACATCGTGACGAACAATCAGATCGGCTTCACGACGCTGCCCGCCGACTCGCGGAGCACGGAATACTGCACGGATGTCGCGAAGATGATCGAGGCGCCGATTTTCCATGTGAATGGCGATGATCCGGCGGCGGTGCGCTTTTGTGCGGAGCTGGCGTTTGAGTTTCGCCAGCAGTTTAAGCGCGATGTGGTCATGGACATCGTTTGCTATCGCCGCCACGGGCATAACGAGACGGACGAGCCTGCATTTACCCAGCCCGACATGTATCGCGAAATCGCGCAGCAGCCTACGACGGCGACGATTTACAAAGACCGGCTCGTGGCTGCGGGAGTCCTCACCGAGGACGCCGCCGCTGCCATTCGCAAAGAAATCAGCGACCGCCACGAAGTCGCGCTTGCCGCTGCAAAAAAAGCTGCGGAGGCAAAGAAAACCGGCAAGGCGCAAAAGGATGCGAAGTTTGCCGATAGCACCGCAGTGGTGCAGCCGCCGTTTTCGCACGAGCCGACAAAGACCGCTGTGAGTAAGCAGCGGCTGGCGCAAATCGTGAGGGGAATCACGACCGTGCCCGATGGCTTCAATGTGCTCCCAAAACTCAAGCGCGGCGTGCTCGATAAACGCGCGGCGGTGTTTGCGAAGGGCGAGGGATTTGATTGGTCGTTTGCCGAGGCGCTTGCGTGGGGAAGCCTGCTGCTGGAAGGCACGCCGGTGCGACTGAGCGGGCAGGATTGTCGGCGCGGGACTTTCAGCCAGCGTCATGCCGTGGTGTATGATGAGAAGACGCGCGAACGCTATTTCCCGCTGCAAAACATCGCGCCGGATCAGGCGAAGCTGTGCATTTACAACTCGCTGCTGAGTGAGGCAGCGGTGCTGGGATTTGATTACGGCTATTCGCTGAACTACCCGGAAATGCTTTGCCAGTGGGAGGCGCAGTTTGGAGATTTTGTGAACGGCGCGCAGGTGATCATTGACCAATTTATTGCTAGCGCGGAAAGCAAATGGCAGCGCCCGAGCGGCATCGTTTTGCTGCTCCCGCACGGCTACGAGGGACAAGGCCCGGAGCACAGCAGCGCAAGGCTGGAGCGCTTCCTGCAACTCTGCGCCGAGGACAATATCCAAGTGGCGAATCTCACTTCGCCTGCACAGTATTTCCACATTCTCCGGCGGCAGATGAAGCGGAAGTTCCGCAAGCCGCTCGTGTTGATGACTCCGAAATCCATGCTCCGTCTGGAGGCCGCTGGCTCGAAGCTGGAGGAGTTCACCGAGAGCGGATTCCGCGAGATTATTGACGACCCGACGACTGCAAAAAAAGCCGTCGCAGATCGTGTGAAGCGCGTGATTTTCTGCGCCGGTAAAGTGTACTACGACCTCGTCAATTTCCGCACGGAGCAGGCGATCAAAGACACCGCGATTGTGCGAATCGAGCAGCTCTACCCGCTGCACGACAAGGCGCTCGCAAAAATTTGTGCGCGGTACCCGAAGGCCGTGAAATGGATTTGGAGTCAGGAAGAGCCGCAAAACATGGGCGCATGGAATTTCATCCACCCACGACTCCGCGCAGTGATGGATTCCACCGGCAACGCCCGTCGCCTGCAATACGCAGGCCGCGACGAAGCCGCGAGCACCGCCGTCGGCTCGAAAGGCATGAGCGACATCGAGCAGCGGCAATTCATCACGGCTGCGTATAGCTTGTAATATCGGGCATGGAAATGCGGGGTTAAACCCGAATGCTGCGATTGGAGTCTGCGGAGCACGGGGAAAAGAGGTCAGATGCCCCCCCTTTTTGACCCCTCGAGCGGCGCCGGTCGG
>JANMLS010000301.1:0-1853 GCA_031372675.1 Verrucomicrobiaceae bacterium | reverse complement strand
CCGCAGGTAGGCAATGTTGTGGACGACTCCACCGCAATCGGTGTCGTAAAACATCACCTCCTCCTCCATGTGGATGCTCGGATGGGCGGTCACGGGGCGTTTAAAGTTCCTCGCGCAGACGGCGGCCGACTTCCTCGACGTTGGCGCGGGAGTTGAAGGCGGAGATGCGGAAATAGCCTTCGCCCGCAGCGCCAAATCCGGCACCGGGCGTGACGACGACATTGAGTTTGTTGAGCATGACATCGAAGAATTCCCAGCTACCCACGCCATTGGGAGTGCGCACCCAGATGTAGGGGGCATTCACACCGCCAAACGCCGTCAGCCCTGCATCCTTGGCTGCTTGGCGGAGGATCGCGGCATTTCCCAGGTAATGACTAATGAGTTCCGTGACCTGTTGCTTGCCGCTGTCGCTGAAGAGCGCGGCGGCTCCTTTTTGAACGATGTAACTGGCTCCGTTGAATTTCGTCGTCATGCGGCGGGACCAGAGCGGATGAAGCGGCAGGGATTCACCGCTGCGAGTTTTGGCCATCAGTTCTTTGGGGATGACGGTGAATGCGCAACGCACACCAGTGAAGCCGCCGTGCTTGGAGAAGGATCGGAACTCGATAGCACAGACGCGGGCACCGGGGATTTCGAAAATGGAATGGGGGATGTTGGGGTCGGTGATAAAGGCCTCGTAGGCGGCATCGAAGAGGATGATTGATCCATGAGCCATGGCGTATTTCACCCAGGCTTCCAACTGCCCACGCGTTGCCGCGGCGCCGGTGGGATTGTTCGGGCTGCAAAGGTAGATCAAATCGAGCGCCTCGTTTTGCGGGACATCGGGCATGAATCCATTGCCCTCATTACATGGCAGGTAATGAATGCCCTCGTAGCGCCCGCTGGCATCGCCATCGCCGGTATTTCCAGCCATGACATTAGTGTCCACATAGACGGGATAAACCGGGTCGGGAATGCCGAGACGGTTGCCCTGGCCGAAGATGTCAAGAATGTTGCCGGTGTCGCATTTCGATCCATCGGAAACGAAGATTTCATCATCGGCCACGTTAATGCCGCGATCCCTGAACATGTTCTGCGCGATAGCCGTGCGGAGGAAATCATACCCCTGCTCAGGGCCGTAGCCTTTGAAGGTGGCGCGGTCGGCCAGTTCGTCCACCGCGGCGTGCATTGCCTCACGCGAAGCCAGCGGCAGGGCTTCGGTGACATCGCCGATGCCGCAGCGAATCAGGCGCTTGGCGGCATCAGGGGAGGCGGCGACAAAAGCGCTGACGCGACGGCCAATTTCGGGAAAGAGGTAGCCGGCTTTGAGTTTGAGGTAGTTTTCGTTGAGGAGGGCCATGGGATGGGGAGTGAGTTGAGTGGGAGAGTAGGAAAAGCAAGGGTTTCGGGGAAGGCGCGTGAGGGGAGGTGGGGAAATCCTCCCTCATTTTGCCCACTCTCTCATTTCCCCGACTCTCTCAACCGTCAAGTGCGGCAGCAACTTTTCCGGCGAGCTCCTGAAAGGCAGTGCGCACGGCATTTTCCGCTTGAAGCGTAATGGGGTTGCCGGAGTCGCCACCTTCCCGGGTGGGAATATCGATGGGGATCTGGGAGAGCAAGGGGACGTTGAGGCGGGCGGCTTCCTTCGCTCCTCCGCCCTGGCCGAAGATGTCGTAGCGTTTGCCATCGCTGGGGCAGAGGAAATAGCTCATGTTTTCGACGATGCCGAGAATGGGGACATTGACCTTGGCGAACATGCTCACGGCCTTGCGCGCATCGATGAGCGCAACCTCCTGCGGCGTGGTGACGATGACCGCACCGTCCACCGAGACCGTTTGCACAATCGTCAGCTGGATATCGCCCGTGCCTGGCGG
>JANMLS010000250.1:0-7055 GCA_031372675.1 Verrucomicrobiaceae bacterium | reverse complement strand
CACGGCTTGCTCGTGCTCTATGGCGCTGAACAACCCTCCTCCACTTTCCGTCTTGCGATAGCTTTTCATCCCGCTGCTTTACTCACTTTCTTGGCTTTTGAAAGCGTTGTCAGTGCTATTGGAGGTTTCCAGAGGTGCCCTACACTCTACGTTTTCGTAAGGCTCGCGATTACTTCCGCTGCTGCTTTGGTGCCGTAGTTGCTTGGGCAGTGGTTCGCTGATTTTTTCCACAATGAAACTTTTTCCACGATCTCTGCCTGCTGCCGCTGCGTTTTTTGTCGTCGGTGCTGCGCAGGCTCAAATCCAAGGGCCGAGCACTGGCTCGACGCCTTACCTCGTCCCTTCAAACCCTTACGTCCAGACGCACTCCATCTTCACGGTGGATAATACCGGCGCGAATCCAGATGACACCGTCGGCGGTTACGGGATGGCTGGCATTCCTGATGGCCTCGGTGCTTTCCAAACTCCCACGGACATTGCGGACGGCACGTTCACGGTGCTGATGAATCACGAACTCTCCGGCAGTCTTGGCGCGGTGCGCGCCCACGGCTCGACTGGCGCTTTTGTCTCCAAGTGGACGATCAATAAACACACCCTCGCTGTGAATGCGGGCAGCGATCTCATTCAGCAAGTCTCCGTTTGGAATACCGGCACGAGCAGCTACAACGCGCCCGCCACGGGCGTGCAGATGTCGCGCTTTTGCTCCGCCGACCTTCCGGCGGTCAGCGCGTTTTTCGATAGCAACACCGGCTTTGGCACCCAAAACCGCATCTTTATGACCGGCGAGGAAGCCGGGAATGTGGGCCGCGCTTTTGCCCACATCGCGAGCGGTCCCAGCGCGGGCATCTCTTACCAATTACCCCGCCTCGGCAGATTCTCGTGGGAAAACGCCGTGGCGAATCCGAATAGCGGCGCACAGACTGTCGTGCTCGGCACCGACGATTCATCGCCGGGGCAGGTCTATTTATACCTCGGCAACAAAACAAATACCGGCAACGACATCGAGCGTGCGGGGCTGACGAATGGCGGACTGTACGGCATCGTCGCGAACAGCATCGCAAGTGAAAGCAGAACAACAGGCTTCGACCTTGTCGCCGGAAATAAAGATGTCGTCCCTTTTACACTCAGCCCATTTGGAAATGTAGAAAACAAAACGGGCATCCAGTTGCAGAGCGATAGCGTCGCCGCTGGAGTGACAGAGTTTCTCCGCCCGGAAGATGTCCACTGGGACCCAAATAACGCGGGCATCGCTTACTTCGTCACCACCGACTCGCAGAACAGCTCCGGTGGCCGAAGCCGCCTGTGGAAACTCGATTTTGCTGATGCGATGGACTTCACCATCGGCGGCACACTTTCGATGTTGATCGAAGGCGGAAGCCCCGGCGATGGCGATATGTTCGACAACATGGTAGTCACGCTCGACGGCAAAATCATCATCCAGGAAGACCCCGGCGCGAGTCCGCTCCCGGCAAAAATTTGGGAATACAACATCGCCGGCGACACCCTGACTGAGCTGGCGAAAACGGACCCTGCGCGGTTTTCGCCAGCGGTGTCTCCTTTCGCCACCAACAAAGAATCGTCGGGCGTAATTGACATCACCGATCTCATGGCTGGCAGTGCGCTCAATTCGGGCGAACCCGACGAAAAATGGTATCTCGTGGACGTGCAGGCTCATTACTCCCTCGGCCTCACAAGCGCGCAGGTGGACGGTGGCCAATTGCTCGTGCTGCATTACGTGCCCGAGCCTGCGACGAGCTTCATGCTACTCGGCGGCGTGGGATTTCTGCTGGGGCGGCGGCGTCGGTAGGACTGAGGGTGCGCTTCGCTGAATGACGAAGCCGCAGGCGAGTTGGTTATTGGCTATTTGAAATTGGCTAATCGCAAATAGCCGATAGCCGATTCGTCATTCAGCGAAGCGAGTCATTTAGAAAAGCGCAGATAACTCAAAGACTGCTGCTTGCCGCTGCGATTAGGAGATATACAAACAGCCCGCCTGCCATGAAATCCTACCTCACACGCCACAGCATCCTCGTTTTCTCCATCGCTGCTGCAATCGCCACTCCTGCTTTTGCCGGGGACAATCTGCGCCATTCGCTCACGCAGGAAACCGAGCCTGTCATCCTCGAAGTGCGTGGGCGCAAAGTGCGCGTGAGCGTGCCGGATGGCTTGAAAAGTGTGACGCTCCAGCGCAAGACAAGCCGCCGCACAAAGCCTTGGGCTACGCTCTCGCAAACGAGCGTGGATGATTCCAAAAACGAAATCGTCTTCACACTCCGCAATCGCATGTCGCGGCAGATGCTCCGCGTTTTTGGCCAGCATAAGGGACGGCTCCCGGCTTCGTTTTTCTCCGGCACGACGAACTTCCTTGGCGAGCAAGTCGTGTCCGCACCGGGTTCGACGATGAATTTCTCCAGCGGCGTCACCACATTGGGCGGCTCCGTGCAGGACTCGGCGGTGAAAAGCAGCAGTGAGTCCACGCGTACGGTGACGGAGAGCGACATCTGGAAGGTGGACGGCGACCGGCTTTATTTTTTCAACCACTACCGGGGGCTGCAAAACATCGACATCACCGATATTTCAAAACCCGCGCTGCTCGGCACGCTGCACATGCCCGCTGCGGGCGAAGACCTTTACCAGCTTGATGCGAAGCACGTCGCCATCCTCAAGCGCACTCCGAAATCACTGGGCTGGACGAGTGGTTCGCCGAGTTTTGATCAGGCGAACCAAAGCGGCGAACTCGTGATCTGCGACGTGAGCAAAGGCGAGCCGGAGATTGTCTCGCGCATCGCATTTGATGGCTGGATCGCAAATAGCCGCCTCATCGGATCGGCACTCGTCATCGCTCGCAACGTCCCTGCCAAAGCGGACCAATGGGGCTGGAGCACGAATCTCGAAGTCACCGGCTACGATCTCTCGAATCCCGCAAACCCCGTCGAGCGCAACACCGTCACTTTTGAAAATGGCGACGGCTCGTGGGTGAGCGCGGTGCAATCCAGCAACCAGTGCTTCATGGTCGCGCGTCCGAGTTATCAATACACCGCTGGCGGATACAGCACCGCCATTCATCTCGTGGATGTGAGCAACCCCGACGGCACGCTCGTTCGCGGCGGCTCGACGACGGTGAAAGGCCATGTGCCCGACAAATTCAAAATGCACGAAAGCGGCGGCGTGATGAGCGTCGTCTCCGCAATCTCCGACTGGAGCAGCGGGACTTGGACGCAGTTTGCGCAGCTCCAGAACTTCGACGTGAGCAACGTCGCATCGCCAAAGCACCTCGGCGGAATCGCCGTCGGCCACAACGAATCCACACGCGCCGTGCGGTTCGATGGCGACCGCGTTTATATCGTCACCGTCGTGCAACAGGACCCGCTCTGGATCATTGATAATGCAGACCCTGCGGAACCGACACTCTCCGGCGAGCTGCATGTGCCGGGCTTCTCCAGCTACATCGAGCCGCTCGGCGACCGGCTCGTCACCGTGGGCAGACTTTGGGGCACCGACGCTGCGGGGAACTGGCAGAACCGCGTGGCCGTTTCACTTTACGACGTGAGCGATGCTACAAAACCCGTGCAACTCTCGCAGCTTCCCGTCGGCTCTGGCTGGACTTCCAGCGAGGCCGAGTGGGACGAAAAAGCGTTCACCGTCCTGCCCGAAGCCGGACTGGTGATGCTGCCGTTTGGCGGCTCGTGGTGGCACTGGGGCAATTCGCAGGGCGGCGTGCAGCTCATTGATTTGAAGCGCGACAGCCTCGCGTTGCGCGGAGTCATCCGCCACGGATTCACGCCACGGCGCACCGCGATCAAAGACAACGCCGTCCTCGCACTCAGCGCATCGGATTTGCTCACCGTGGACATCGCCGACCGCGACAATCCCGTGGTGAAAGCAGACGTGGAACTCGCCTGGAACGTGAACCGCAACTGGATCATCGGCGGCAAGCTCCTCCAAATCGGCCAGCACCTCAGCGACCGCAAGCCTGTCCTCTCCGTCTCGCCGCTGGCAAATCCAGACGACACAATCTCCACGCTCGATCTCCCCGATGGCGAAGTGCAGGCCGCTTCGCTGAAAGGCGACCTGCTTTACATCGTGCAATCCGCGTCTTCGCAGAAAAACGAAACGCAGGATTTGAAGCTCGGCATTTACAGCGTCGCCTCGCTCCCGCAGCTCGTGAAGCTCGGCGAATCCACCGCGACCGGCGCGGGGACATACGGCGATGTCTCGCTCCTTTTTCCAAACGACAGCACCGCAATCGTCGCGAAGAAAAACTCCGGCGGATATTGGAGGCAGCCCTATCCGATTGATGGCGGAGTCATCGCAATCGGTGCTCCCGTGCTCCAACTGCAAACCACTTTAATCACTCGCACAACCGCCGACCTGTCTGTCTCACGCTCAATGCCCATCTGGGGCGGCTGGGGTTGGCCGAGCGAAAGCACGATGGCACTGCACGCCTTCGACGTATCAAATTCACGCGCACCGAAATTCCTCGCCGCCACGAATCTCAAGCCCGACGACGCCACTTCATTCAGCGAGCCATTCGCCATGAACAGCCGCGTCTTCGCCAGCCACTACACCGGCGGATGGCGCGGATATGCTTACCTCGAAGATGGTGAAGAAAAGCAGCCCACAGCAAACCGCCATTTCCTCAATGTCGTAGATTTCTCCGACGCCGCAGTGCCCGTCATCAAGCCGCCCGTCAGCCTTCCCGGCACACTTCAAAACGTCGCGATGAACGGCGAACTCCTCCACGTCACCGGCCCCGGATACGATGCCGCAGGCAAAGCCGATGGCTCCGGGAACTTCCTCCACGCCGTCGCATTCGATGGCGCGGCGCACCTCATCGCCAGCATCCCACTCGGCGAGCGCTGGAGCAGCAACAGCGTCCGCTTTACCAACAGCAACGTCTTCGTGAACCGCATCTCCTACGAAGAAAAAAAATGTCGCGGGCAGGGACTCATCGAAGCATGGGCGATCGAAGACAGCGGCCAATTCGTCCAGCGCGACAGCGTGGAAATCCCCGCCTCCTACGAGTGGGCCATCCACAACAACCTCGCCATTTTCAACAGCGGCGGCGCAAGCATCACCGTCGCAAACCTCGAAAACCCTGCGGACCTTACCAGCATCGGGACATTTGGAGACTGGCAATCCTACTGGGGCAACTCGCCGCTCAACCGCGAAGGCAGCATCGCCGGCAGCATCGCCGATGGATTCTGGATTCCCAGCGGCGACTACGGAGTGCGCTTCATCCCCGCGCCGAAGTAGGCCACTCACGGCGTGACCGGGCTACTTTCGTGCCCACATTCCCTCAGCGGCGTGTCTTAAAAGTGCCACGGGACTTTTACAGTTTGCACTCACGGTTGTGCGGGGAATGCAACGTGTTGTGGGCAATATGCACGGGCTTTTATGAATCAACGCCAAAACATCTATTGCCCGTCTTGCAAATGCCACCAGTGGTTCAAGCGCATCGAGCCGAAGCATGGCTTCCACGCGCTGATGACGGTGCTGACTCTGGGGCTTTGGAGCGTGAGCTGGCTCGCCGTCTCCATCGTCGCGCTGCGGAAGCTCCGGGAATGCCCGGAGTGCGGCGCGATTTGCAAAGGTCGCCGCGTTGGGGCGGAAAAGAAAGTGCCGACCCCCAACGCCAGTGTGCAATCCGCGTGAGGGCAGAGTTTGCTTTTTGGCCCTCCTACTAAACGGGCCTCAATCGTCGAAAATCCGAATCGCCTCCATGCCGTCGGTGGTTACCTCGAAGACTTCGCAACCTCGCCCGTGATTTAAGGGATCGTGGATTGCGGTGCGGCGTCGGGATTGTTAAAGCAGCGCCCATGAATCTCACCACACCCACACCCGCTAAAAAGAAACGGCGCGTCTGGCTTTGGCTGCTGGCTTTGCTCGGGATGGCGTTTGGGTATGCGGGCTGGTGGGCTTATGATGCAAACGAGGCACGGTGGGAGGCAAAGATGCTGGGGTGGCAACTAGTTTATACCGACCCATACGAGGAGATTCAGGCTAATTGGAAAATGGCCTTCAAGAAAGAGACGTGGACAGAAGGAGTAACCTTTTTGCGCGTCCCTAGAAGGAGTGATCCTCTACAGCACACTAAGCTGCTTGAGCGTCTGAATCCCCAAGGAGTGCTAATCGAACACGCCCATCGTCTGAACGATTTCTCAGTGCTGGAAGGATTACGAAGGCTGGATTACTTGGTGATCGGTAATGCGAACGATTTGACGAATGTTGATACAATCCAAAGCCTGCCTTTGTTGAAGTTCGTTAAACTTGATGGCTGCGCTCAAATTGCAAATTTGAATGGCATCAAGCAGCTTTCCTTACTGGAAAGTATTTGGATAAGTAATTGCCCGCTCTTAACTAATCTGGACGGGATTGAGGGGCTTTCAAAGCTGAACACGGTAACTCTCTCTGACTGCACGGAGCTAAAAAACGTAGATGCGCTCAAAAACCTGCCCGCTTTGAAATATGTGGAAAGCGTCTTCTGCCCTAAGGTGACAAAAGAGAGCATAGACGCACTGAGAGCGACCCACCCGAAAGCAAAAATCACATTTTTTCACGACATACATTAGTGAAAGGTTTGCGCGAGTAGCTTATGCTTGCTTCCGAGGCGGGCTGGTTCGTCGAGATGAGTGACGCCGTAGCCGGTTTGGACTCTCGGTTTGTTACATTTTTTTGACAGTTTGAACGTCTTTCGGGCTGTTTTGTCGTAGGGCATTCGTGAACTCGTTTTTTGTGCCATCTTTGGAGATGTTTGCTGCGTTTTTTTGCGCGGGTTCCTTGGGCGTCTTTGGGGGGGGGAGGGGGCGCGCTTTTCTCGGTCTATGGGGAGAAAAAAGAGCGGCTATCCGTTCGGTGGAGGGTCTTTCGGGAGCTGGGAGAGGGGTATCCGTTCGGTGGACGGGTTTTTGGGAGCTAGTGAGGTTGCCATTTGTATCGTAGCCGAAGCTCTGCGCGGTGGTGCCGCCGCCGAGGCCGGGGAACTGTGTGCGGCTGGTATATTGGTTGAGCGCGTTTCTCGCCGTCGTGGACCATGTGAGATTCCCCGAACGCAA
>JANMLS010000226.1:0-5916 GCA_031372675.1 Verrucomicrobiaceae bacterium | reverse complement strand
GAACGAAACCCAATGGACTCCGAATCGCTGACATACCTACTCGGCGGCGGTCACTACAATGTCCCCGACCGTATCAAACGCGGCATTTGGCCACACCCGCCATTGCGGTTCGAGTCTCTCGTCCAGCACTTATCCCAAGTTATCTCAGCGCAGGATTGGTTTCCTTACCAGCCACAGCCGCATCAGCCCGGCGCAGCCGTTGACGAGTTCGGCGTCATTGAGCGTGTCGCCCCGAATCGCTTCGTCTATCACGCGCAGCGTAGTTACGCCCTCAACCCGCACAGCGTCGCAGAGGCATCCAAGACAGATTTCAGCAGCGCGGAGGCCGCGGCTCGGCATTATCTTACTTGGTCGCTGCACCTACCCGGAGACCTCGACTCATGGAGCGTTATCTGAATCAACCGTCGCCTAACCATGCGCTGCAGCGAACTCCGGGCTTTGGCGTTCAGTTGCCGAGCGCGGCTTTAGTCCGACCGGCTCAGTCACGGGCTGTGCGGCCCGCCATGAAGCCCGGCACAGCCCGCGCCTTCGCCTTGCGCCGGCGTGCTCACAGCCGCGCCCCCGGCCCGGAGTCGCTGAGCTTGGGGTCGTTAGGCCGCTTGCGAACGTCTTTCTGAAATTGACTGACTCCGAATCCACGCCCAAACTCGCGCCATGAAACATCTGACCGCAGTGGAGCTTTGCGCCGGAGCCGGCGGGCAGTCGCTTGGCCTTGAGCGCGCCGGATTCGAGCACTCTGCGCTCGTCGAGCTTGACCCGCACTGCTGCAACACACTCCGAGCGAACCGCCCGCACTGGAATGTCGTCGAGCAGGATTTGCGCGCCTTCGACGGCGCACCATACGCGGGCGTTGACCTGCTGGCAGGCGGCTTGCCGTGCCCGCCGTTCTCCAAGGCCGGCAAGCAACTCGGCGACGCCGATGAGCGCAATCTTTTTCCCGAGGCGATTCGCCTCGTCCGCCAGATGCAGCCCCGCGCCGTAATGATTGAGAACGTCAGAGGCATTTTGGACGCTGTTTTCGAGGACTATCGCACTTTCATTTCCGGCCAGATTGCAGGGCTTGGCTACCGCACCGGCTGGCGCTTGCTCAACGCCTCCGATTACGGCGTTCCGCAGTTGCGGCCCCGCGTCGTTTTCATCGCGCTCCGCTCCGATGTCACCGGCAACGTGCCGTGGCCCGCGCCGTCGCTCCGCCAGCCAATAACCGTTGGCGACACGCTCCACGATTTGCTTGCGGCACGCGGCTGGGGCATGGCTCGCGCGTGGCGCGAGCGCGCCCAGCAAGTCGCCCCGACCATCGTAGGCGGTTCCAAGAAGCATGGCGGCCCCGACCTTGGCCCAACGCGCGCAAAGCGCGCGTGGGCCGCGCTCGGCGTTGATGGCATGGGCATCGCCAACGAACCGCCGGAAGCGGATTTTGTGGGTATGCCGCGCCTCACCGTTCGCATGGTTGCCCGCGTGCAAGGCTTCCCGGATGACTGGCAATTCTCCGGCAAGAAGACGGCTGCCTATCGGCAGGTTGGCAATGCCTTTCCGCCGCCGGTGGCGGCGGCGGTGGCGAGCGGGATTGCTGCGTCGCTTCGCTCCGCAGCAACCCGCAAACTCGCCGCCGCCTAACTTATGGGAGCCAGAGACAATCTTCGCGCACACTTCCTCAAGAACATCGGGAAGGTCATGGACTCCAACCAACTCCGCCGCGTCGCCGGAGGTATTACCGAGTGGGCGCGGCGAGTGCGCGAACTTCGCACTGAGGAGGGTTATCAGATTCTTACCCACAACGACCGGGACGACCTCAAACCCGGCCAATACATCCTTCTCGACCCGGCACCCAAACCAGCTTTTGAGCGCGCAATCTCCAAGGAGACACGCGCCTACGTTCTCGACCGCAACGGCTTCACTTGCCAGATGTGCGGCGCTGTCGCAGGCGAGCCTCATCCTTACGACCCGACGCGCAGAACACGCCTTCACCTCGGTCACGTCATTGATAAGTCTCTTGGTGGCACGGACGACGCATCGAACCTTCGCGCCGTTTGTTCCGTCTGCAACGAGGGCGCATCCAATCTCACTTTGCAGCGACCACGCGCCGACAAGCTGCTCGTCCAGATTCGCCGCGCGCCAAGTCCTGACCAGCTTGAAGTCCTCAAGTGGCTCATCAGTAAGTTCCCGAAGCAAGCCAAGGACATAACCGATGCGAACGCGGCCTAACCAGGCGCTGCAGCGAACTCCGGGCTTTGGCGGTCAGTTACCGCGCGCGGCTTTCATCCGACCGGCTCAGTCACGGCCTGTGCGGCCCGCCATGAAGCCCGGCACAGCCCGCGCCTTCGCCTCGCGCCGGCGTGCTCACAGCCGCGCCCCCGGCCCGGAGTCGCTGAGCTTGGGGTCGTTAGGCGCTCCAACGTCCACCACCAAATGAGCGATTCCATAACCAAGGTTGCCTGCAAGAATTGCGGTTCCAAGATCCTCCCTGACACCGCAAAACGAACAGGGGGCCTTTGTATGCGTTGCGGCAACAATCCCCCGAGCAAACTCCGCGCTGGGTGCGGCGTCGTTCTAGCTATTGTAATCGGCATTCTTGTCGTAGCGTATCGGAAGGACGAACAGCGCAACAAAGAACTAGCAGCTACGGCTGATCCGGCGCGAATCGCCTATCTTATACTCGATTACGTTGACGAAGGCACCAAGTCCTCTGCCACGAAGATCGGAGATCATGTAACCGTAGAGTTCCGCATTGACCCTTGGTCACTGACGGGTTCGACAGCACGCTCCCACTTTTTATCCTCCGCGAAGCAACTGTTTCGTGACTATTTCTCCAGACTGCCGGAGGTCAACCGAGTCACGATTGTTGGGACCGGCCCGTTCAAGGATATCAAGGGCAACGAATCTCGAGGGCGAGCTTTGGAGATTGAGATGACCCGACAAGCGGCATCGGATGTTCAATGGGACAACATCAGCACAAACAATCTTCCACGCATAGCCACCGACTTCTGGCAACACCCATCGTTTGAATAGACTACCAAGAACAGACTTTACATTGATGCAATGCTTCCAATCGAGCGCAACGCCTAACCATGCGCTGCAGCGAACTCCGGGCTTTGGCGTTCAGTTACCGAGCGCGGCTTTTGTCCGACCGGCTCAGTCACGGGCTGTGCGGCCCGCCATGAAGCCCGGCACAGCCCGCGCCTGCGCCTCGCGCCGCTGTGCTCACAGCCGCGCCCCCGGCCCGGAGTCGCTGAGCTTGGGGTCGTTAGGCGCTCTCGCGCCTCTCCGGGCAACGAAGCCATGAAGATTCCCAACACGAGTGTTATCTGACTCCAAGCTATCCGATGCCACGTCTCTTCCCAGCCTGTTCCGAGTGGTTCGCCCTTTCACGGCGCACGCTTTACGCCACGAGCGTCTCTGACTCCGAGCTATCCGATGCCTCGTCTTTTCCCACCCTATTTCGAGTGGTTCGCCCTTTCACATCGCACGCTTCACGCCACGAGCGTTCTCTGACTCCGAGCTATCCGATGCCACGTCTTTTCCCAGTCTGTTCCGAGTCGTTCGCGGGTTCGCCGTCGCACGCTTCACGCTCGACCTCGGCGGCGAGTTCCGCGCCGCTCCCTCGCGGTTCCCCCACGACGCCCGCGAGTGCCACCTTTTCGTCATCAGTTCTTCCACCGTTCTCGACAGGGCGGCACCTTTGGTCTTTGGTTACTTCCGTGCGCTTCCCGCTTGCCAGCTTTTCGCCGTCAGTTATCCGATCATCTCCAGCGAGTCCTAGCTTTGCGCCTGTCGTAGCCTCACCCGTCTGCGCCATGCGCACGTTTAGGACTTTCGCCGTGTGGGAGGTTTGTCTGTACTCGGGCGCGCCTAACCATGCGCTGCAGCGAACTCCGGGCTTTGGCGTTCAGTTTCCGAGCGCGGCTTTAGTCCGACCGGCTCAGTCACGGGCTGTGCTGCCTGCCATGAAGCCCGGCACAGCCCGCGCCTTCGCCTCGCGCCGGCGTGCTCACAGCCGCGCCCCCGGCCCGGAGTCGCTGAGCTTGGGGTCGTTAGGCCACTTCGCACGCACCATGAAAACTCGCACCGTCATTGTTCTCGCTGCTGTTGCTTTTCTTGTCGTGGTCATTGGCATGGTCGTCGAGTGGAGGTTTGCAACGTGGATGGGAGCGAGTTCCGCGATTCACAACTACCACGGCATTTGCAATGGCGGTGTTGGCCAGCCATACCAAGATTTTATCCACCAGCTTCGCACGATTGCAGAGAGTGGTGACACAAACAGATTGGTGAGTGTTTTACGTCGAGCAGATGAGCGCAGCCGCGACATCTACGATGTTTGGCTTGGCGATAGTCTGCCTTCATATCATGATGCGTATCGTAAAAGCATTGATGAGATACTCAAGTAAGTGGCCTAACCATGCGCTGCAGCGAACCCGGCCATCGCGCTCCGGTTGCAATCGTGGCGTCCCGTGGGCCGGGTCGCTGAGCTTGGGTCGTTAGGCGGCATTACGCACATGAAGATTCTACTCGCCATTGTCGCTCTTGGGATCGCCCTTATCGTTGGGTTCATCGTGTTCTACCGCTGGGACTCTGCGCGCAATCGCGGTTACCAGTGGGGTTACTTCGGCGAGTACAACTCCATCAGCAACGTTCTCGCCTCCATTCCCGGAGTGACGATCACGCAAGCGTGGCACAACCTCGACATGTCATTGGAGGAGTTCGGATTCGACATTACGATCACTGGGCGTACGGCTCGCATTTACTTTGGCGAGAGCGATCCACTTCGGACGTTGTCCGGCACCACTGCTGTTTCGGCATTGCAGACGCGCATCGCTCAGGAGTTAGCTACGACAAACAGATGACCACGCCGCCTAACCATGCGCTGCAGCGAACCCGGCCATCGCGTCCAGGTTGCAATCGCACGCCCTCGTGGGCCGGGTCGCTGAGCTTGGGTCGTTAGGCCGCTTCTCCCGTTCCGCGTTTGCGGCGCGCTCGGACGCCTGGGGAAGACGGTGGCCGAGTCGTCGGCGAGACCAACGCGACACGGCTCGCGCCGGTGGTGCGGCGGATCGGCGAGGGTGACTTTGCGGTGATGACTACGATGCCAACGAGTTCGCCAGGTTTGTTCGGAGAGCGACGCCCCACGGCTCGCGCCCTGGGCGGCGCGGCGGGCGCGTCCGTTCGCGCCGGGTTTGCCAGAGGTTGGATCGTGCAGGCGACGCGGCGGCCTAACCATGCGCTGCAGCGAACCCGGCCCTCGCATCGCGGTTGCAATCCAGCGCCCTCGTGGGCCGGGTCGCTGAGCTTGGGTCGTTAGGCGTTGCTAGCCGCACCGAGTAACGAACGCCAATGAATCTCCCGGTATGCCACGCACCAAGCCATCAGGACTCACCATCCAAGATACCGTTGTCGGTAGCGGTGTCGCTGCCGAGCGCGGCAGCACGGTCAGCATTCACTACCGCCTGTTCCTCAACCGTGGCGACTTGGTTCAGGACACCCGGAGCAGTGGCGCTCCGTATCAGATTCAGCTCGGACGCCGCCATGTCATCGCGGGCCTTGAGCGCGGCGTCATCGGTATGCGCGTCGGTGGGCAGCGCGAGCTTGTCGTCAGCCCGCACCTCGCCTACCGCGACGAGGGCGTTGCAGGTATCATCCCAGCCAACGCCGTTCTGCGATTCGAGATTGAGTTACTCAACGTCTCCAATGACAACGACCGCAACGCCTAACCATACGCTGCAGCGCCTATGAGGGTTAGTCAATGGTCAAAGTAAGTGCGCCAGCGTTTTGGCTGGTGGGTAATTCTAATTCGCTTTCAAGATGAGACGAGGTGAGGCATGGGTTTGGCATGCCACGAAAACCACACATCGATCCTTCGGCAGTGAAACGCGCGCAGGCCGCCGCTGACGTTGCCTCAACCATTGAAGAACTCCGGCGTGC
>JANMLS010000186.1:0-13085 GCA_031372675.1 Verrucomicrobiaceae bacterium | reverse complement strand
CCGTTTGCCGCGATAGCGGCAACGCGCTTTGCCACTGACGTGGCAACGGGGCTATAAAAGCCCCGCTCCTCTATTTTTGCTATCCGCCGTAGCCGAGCACTTCCACGACGATGATGCTTGGCGGCTCCTCGGTGTTTTTCTTTTCCTTATCTTTCTCGCGTTCTTTTTCCGGCGCGGCTGCTTGTGCGCCTTGGTTATTGTCTGCCGGTTGCGGTGGCGGCGGTGCGGCGGGGATGCTTGGCGCGGCTGGCGCGGCGCCGCTCGGTGCTCCAGCGCTGCTGCCGGAAACTTGAATGTTCTCCGCGTTGAGCACGACATCGGCGGCGACGTTCAAATTTCCTGCGCTTCGGATGCCCGCGTCGCCCGCGTCAATCGCTCCGTTTGGCGCGATGAGGTCCACGTCGCCCGGCGGGATTCCTTCGACGGTCGTGAGAACGCCGATGCCGCCGCCAGTCGCGAGGCCGGCGAGGTCGGTCTTGAGGTCGGCGCTTTGCGGATCGATGAGTACGCGCGTCGGCGGTGCGCTGGCGACAGTCTTTGACGATGTGCCTGCGGCGATGTCGCCGTTGGTGGACCAGATGATTTCGTTTCCGCCGCGCAGCGTGAAGATACGCGAAGTGCCGAGCGTGACGCTGCCATCGGCGAAGATGTGAATGTTACCACCGCTCTCCGTGAGGATGCCTTGGTCGAGCGACTGGCCCGCGCCTGCATCGAAGCCGACGATGATTTTTCCGCCCGGTGTGAAAATGCTCACGTCGCCGCCCTGCGCGGTTTTGATCTGGCGTGCGGTGAGCGAGATGTCGCCCTTCCAGCCCGTGCCGGGGAAGAGCTTTGCGATGGCATCCAAACCGCCTGCGTAGCTGCCAAAAGTGGAGCTTGTCTCGTCATTACGGTCGCGCCCGGAATCCCGGAGCGAGTAATAAAACAGCTCCAGCGCGATGAGATTGCGCTGCTCGTCCGAGAGGCTCTCGATGTCGCCCGCAGTGCCGATGCGCTCGGCGATTGCAGCGGCGTAGCGTGGATTCGCGAAGACCTCCTCCGAGAATGTCGCAAAATCGAGCGCACTATCTCCAAGCCCCGCCGATGAGCCGATGCCTGCGCCGACGACGAGGTCCGCACCATCAAACGGCAGGAACGGATTTCTTGCATTGCCGATGCTCACGATTCCAAGGCCGGTGCCGTTGCCAGCGGGTGTTCCGGTGCCGAGGTCTATATTGCGCCCCGCGAGAACTTGCATCGCACCGGGGCCGGAAATCTGGATGTCGCCCGCGAGCGGGTCGCTGTCCGGGTTCACGACATTGCCTGCGGAGTTCGCGAGCACGCGGGTTTGCGTGTTGGAGTTATACGGAATGATGTCGCGGCCTGCGGCGACGATGCTCACGTTTTCCTCGCCCGTGTTTTGAATGTAGAGTGCCACATCCGCGATGTCGCGGCCTGCGAAGACCTGCGCGACTTTTGGCGAAAAGAGCGTGATGCCCTGGATGTCGCCATCGCCCGCGTAAATCCGCAGCGGCTGGGATTCTGCACTGTGCAAAACTCCCGGCGCGTGTAGCGCCTGCTTCGATTGCAGGTTGCTCCGCGTGGAGCCGCTCTCGACAAAGAGGGCATCAACAGCAGTGAGGATATTTGCGCCGGTGACGCGGGCCTGTCCTTGACTGGTGCCCGCTGTCGCTTGAAACGCGATGGGAGTAGTGATGCCCGGAATCGAGTTTGGATTTGCATCCGAAACATTGATCCGCGATGCGCCCCAAGCTGCGGTGGATACGTCGTTGACTGGCTTGAAACCGGTGAGGTTCAGTCCGTTGACAGAGCCGCTTGCAGCAAGCGTGAGATTGCCTTGTGCGGAAGGCGAGAGCGTGAGATTGCCCACGATGTTGATGTCGCCGGAGAATGCTGTGGTGTTCAGCGAACCGGGCATCAGCGCGGCCACGCCGATGAATGGAGTGATGCTGGTTTCATTCAACCGAAGCCACGGCTGGTAGAACGCGGCAGACGCTGCGCCGCTGAGTAGGAGTTCCTGTTTGAACCATGTGAGCAACAGAGGTGTGGCGTTGTTCACGGTGGAATCGGTCGCCGCAAGTCGCAGCGTCACATCGCCGCTGAGTGAAGTCGCGTTGATGGCACTCTCCGCTCCATACGTGGAAAAATAAGTCTTGTACCAATACGTGTTGTTAAACCCGCCGGGCATCAGAAACGGATTGCTCGTTGGGCCGAGTAGCAGATCGCCGCGAGCGCTCACATCGAACGCACCTTTTCCTACGAAGAGCGTAGTCGGGAGCCAAGTTTGCTCCGGGAGATAGTCGGCTGGATTTTTGAGGATCGTGAGCGAAGGCGAGCGCGTGTTGTTTGTCTTGATGCTGCCGCCTGCGGAGAGTGTTCCGCGTCCGCGCTCGACGTAGTAAACGCCACCATCAATGTCCTTGCCGGCGCGCACGGTGACATCGCCGCCGCCGAGTTCCACGAGGGATGCGGCGTCTGGCGTGCCTTTTGCCATGCGTGCATTCGTCGGCGCGACGGCGTCCACATTGGCGACGTTGCGGCCTGCATCGAGCGTGACGTTTCCGCCGCCGAGTGCGCCGACGCCTTGGAAAAAATTCGAGAAATCCACCCACCAAGTCGTCGTGGTCTTATCACCAAATAATGAGGTGCCAAACTCGCCAGTCACCGGGTCAATAAAGCCGCGCCGGTAAAGCCAGTTCACCGGCATCTGTCGTGTGGAATCCGCGATGAGCGGGCCGGCGCCGATCCGTGTGTAATGGGCAATGTCGGAGCCAGCGGTGATGTTCACATTTCCTCCGCCGAGTGTGTATTGGACTGCGTATGCAGGCGATTGCTGGACTGCGCCGAGGCCCGCGCTGCCGCCTGCGTTGAGGATTGGCAGATCGAATGTTCCGCCCATCGTCGCGTCGGCTACCTGAGTGCCAGCGGTGAAGATGACGGAGAATTGATTGAGCAACTGCACGTCCCGCGCAGCGTTGATGGTGATGTCGCCGCTGCCGGTGCGGATCGCTTGGTAGCGGTTGCCGACGGCGGTGGCTGTCGTAGCCGCTGCGCCGGGCGTAACGAATACGCCGGTGCTGCCGTTTTTTCCGAGCAGAAGTGAACCGCTGTCAGCGGTCAGCGAGGTGAGCGGTCGCACGCTTGTCACGTCCGCAGCAGTGAGGTCCGCGCCAGCAGTGATGCGGTAGTTCCAAGACTGTGCGTTGATGGGGAGCGCCGCGTTTTGCGCGAGCAGCGCGGAGTTGTAAGCAGCAGTCTGGAAGCCGTCGGAGATCGTGTTGAAAAGGACGACGTTTCCAGCCGCACGAAGCGTGAGCACGCCGGGCGCAGCCTTTGGCCCGAAGCGGAAAGTAGCGAGGTTCCAGTCGCTCGTCGTTGTGGAAGAAGTGGTGCCGAGCGTGATGTTGCCCGCCGAATTAAATAGCTCTGCGCCGGAGCGGATACTGAGCACGGAACCAAGCGCAGTGTTCCCGCCGAGCACGCGGGCGAGCATCGCGTTGTAGCCCGCCGCTGCATTGCCGTTTGTGCCGATGAATGCGTTTCCATTTGCGAGCACGCTGTTCTGCACGGCGGTGGTGATCACTCCGCCCGCACCGAGATCAAATGCTCTGTAACCTTCAACGATGATCGCAGATGCGTCGGAAATCGTGCCGCCAATTGCCGCCACCGCGAGGTCGGTGGATGCGCCATTTTGCGGAGCGCGAACGTGGAGCGTGCCTGTGAATTGCCCTGCGCTTGCGCTCGTTGCCGTGTTCGCTTCTACGCCGAGATCAATCGTGGAGCCGCTTCGGATGTCCACGACTCCGCCGCTTGCGCCACGGGTTTCCAGCGAGACGTGGCCGCCTTTTCCAGCCGCGTCGAAGTTTTCCGCAGCGACGTTGAGATTCGCGCCGCTCGCGAGAACCAGATTGCTGCTCGCCGCGAGTGCGATGCTTCCGCCGCGCACGCCGGATGCGTCAATTGCGCCGGTGACGTTGATGCTGCCAGCGTCGGTCGAGAGCGCGAAGTGATTCGCTTTTGCAGTCCCAGAAATTGTGATGTCGCCGCTGCGAATGCGGAAGCTCTGCGAGCGCGTGAAACCGCCGTCCACGAGCGTTTCCTCCAGCGCACCGAAGTCCGCAAGCCCCGCCGTATCGAGCGAGAAAAGCCCCGCATTTCCGCCGCGACCAGCCCGCCCGACAAACTGACCCGCGCTGGTGAATGATCCCTTTGGCGCACTGATCAAAAGATTGCCCGCGTCGCCGCCTTCCGCTGGCGCGGAGACGCTGATCACGCTGTCAGCGCCGATGTTCACGTTGCCATTGTCCGCGAAGAATCGCGCCGTGCCGCCGCCGGTATAACGGACAAGATCGTAGAACGCCTGCTCGGTTCCGTTGAGGCTCACGCGGCCATTGAGCGACACGTCGCCGGTAGTCGCGCGAACGGTGAGCAGCCCGCTCGGAAGTGCGATGTCGCTCTCAGCGGTGACGCTCGTTCCTTGAAGCGAGAGGCTGGCACCGAGGCCGCCTTTCAGCTTCGCCGTGCCTGTGTCTTCGAGAACCAGTGCGCCGCCCGCTTTGATGGACTGTGTCGCAGCGCGTGCCGCTGTGATGAGCGGCGTGCGAATAGTGAGGTCGCCTTGCGTGGAAAGTTCGCCAGTGTTGCCCGCGATGACTCCGCCCGATGCGGTGATTTCCACGTCCGTGAATTGCTGAATGGCGAGATTTCCCTTTCCGATAGCCACGGTTGCAGCGCGAAGTTCGAGCGTGCCTTGCATCGCGCCGGGAGCCGGGGCGGCGGCGTTTGCGCTGTTGTCGAGCGAGATGGAGCCAGCCGAGATGGTGGCGATTCCGCCTTCGTTGTTGAACCCGCGAATCGCGCCAGCGTGCAGCGCGAGTTTGCCCGCAAAGTTGAGATCGCCCGTGCCGTAAATATCGAACGTCGAGTAGCTGAGTAGCGAGACTGCGCCGGATTTTTGTAAGCTCGCGAGCGCAGTGCCGCCGAGCACGAGTCCGGTCGTAGGATTGAGCACGCCGGGGTCGTCGAGCTGGACGCTGATTTGCCCGCTGTTGAGCGAAACGGTGGACGCATTGATGACAGCACGCGGATCGAGCGAGGTGCCAAAGGTGGAGTCGAGCGTGACGTTTGCGCCCGAAATTTTTGCACCGGCTCCCACGATCATGTTTGCTGTTGTGGAGCTGCCGAGGCCGTTGCGGACGACTTGCGCGTTCTGGTCGCTGGTGACGCGCAGCAAGGTGCCATCGCCGCTTCCCGCAGTTCCCGCAGTCCCTAGAATAAGCCGATCTGCCGGGCTGCGCATCGTGCCGCTTTGCTGGATGGTCGCGCCGTCAGCGAGCGTGAGTGCGCGGTTTGCTACGAGGATGATTTCCGCTCCGCGCAACGCGGTGCCTGCGTTGTCCACGGTCAGATTATTGGTCTTCACGGTGATGTTTGCGGTGCCATCGCCGTTCACTTTGCGAATGCCGCCAACGAGCAGACTCTCCGCGCCAAATGAGCTGAGTTGCGCTGCGTCGAGCGTGAGTTTTCCAGCCTGCTTCGGTGCGCCCGCGCCGGTGATGACGATGTCCACCGGGCTTGCGATGTCCACGATTCCGCCCCGGCTGCGCTTCGGCGCACCAGCAGCGACGCGCCCGCTGAGATTCATGGAATTGACCGCCTGCAAAGTGAGCTGGCCCGCATCGCTCGCGAGGCGCGGGATGGCCGCCTCGACTGCCGCCGCTCCGTTGAAAAGAAACTCGTTGCCGAGGTAGCCTGCGTATTCTGCGCGAGCGGTGATTGCTTCGGGCGAGAGCACCTCGAACCACGAATGCTGCGGATTCATCGCACGCTCGGTGTTGAGTCCGTTGTAGCGATAGCCGGGGACGAGCATCGAGCCGTCGGGAAGCGCGAGTTTTCCAAATGGAGTGCCGCTTTTCAGCGTGACGAGATGCGCACCGGGAAGCAGCGCGTACCGCGCCGGGAGCAGCGTGTAGGTGCCCTCCGCAAGCGTCGGCGTGCTTTCGAGGTGAACGCTGTCGCCGACACGCAGCGCTGCATTCACGTAGCCGGGAGTCCCGCCGATGCTGAACGGCGCGTATGGCGCAAATTGGGCACTGTAACCGGGGATGACTGCGAAGCTCGTCGTGGATGCCAGCAAGTCGCGGGAGCCGCCATTTCCCTGCACCCAGCGATAGGCAAAGAGATCGCCGCCGCCGCGAATATCAATCACCGAGCCGGTCTGACTGTCCACATTCACGCCGGAAATGTTCACCGTTTTCTGCGCGACATTTCCCGCCGTGATGTCGCGGCCTGTCGGATCGATCCACGTCACGCCGTTCACGTTGATTCCAAATGGAATGACCAGCGGAGAGCCTTCAATCGGGCTGATCGCGGATACCGAAGTGATGCTGCCCGGTGCCAGCGTGATGCTCTCCGCCTTTGCGTATGCCTCGCCAGTCACGGGGTTGATGGGCGCGTCGCCTTCGCCGTTCCATCCAAGATTGATGCTGCCGAGCGGGACGCGGAGTGCGCCGCCTTGCACGATATTCGATGCGTAAATGTTGAGCGTCCCGCCTGCCGAAAGCGGTATCTGGCGATTGCCGCTGCCCTCGATCACTACGCTGCCTTTCAGCGTCGTATCGCCGTCTTTGTAGTCTGCCGCCGCGATGGTGAACTCGCTCGAAGTCGGTGTGTAGATTTGCGCCGAGCGAAGGCGAATATCGCCCGCGACATTCAGGAAACCATTGCCGCGAATGTCGCCATTTTCCGCGATGAAGTTTGCTTGGCCGATAGTGCGGAGTGCGAGGTTTCCGATGTCAATCAAGTCGCCGATGACTGTGAGCCTGCCGGTGCCGTTTGTCGGGGTGAGTTTGAACGGCTGTCCGTTGCCGTCGAGGTAAGGAACGACCACCTGGCCTTCCGTCAAAGGTGCCTTGAAAGCCTGGCCGAGCGTGACGTAGGGAGCTTTGAGCGTGACGTCGCCATTGGCATAAAGCACGCCGCTGTCCGCGACGGAAAGCGTGCGCCGGGCAGCGATATTCACATTGCCGATAAACTCGACAGTGCCCGTGAGCGTGAGCGCGTCGAACCCGCCGCGCAAAAACGCATCCGCCGCGAAATGCCCGACGCCCGCTGCGCTGCTCACTGCACTGCCAATCACCGTGCTGCCGCCCAGCGGAATCGTGGGGCCAGCTTGCGTGACTTGCAGCGTGATGTTTGTCGGATTCGTAATCTCGCCGACTGGAATAAAACGGCCCGACGAAACAGTCAGCGAACCTCCCAGCGCGGTCGGCCCGCCCGCATTGCCAAGCAGCGTCGCATCGCTGAAAAGATGCTGACCGCCGGTGAGGACGATTTCGCCCGCGTCGCTGTCCATGCGCGTGGCGACGAGTGTGCGTGTGTAAAGCGGAGCATTCACGCCGCTGTTCACCGGCACAACGGAAGTGAGCGTAGCGTCCGGCCCTGCATTCATGATGCTCGGCGCAATGTCTATGATTCCACTCGCGCCCGAAACATCGAGCACCGAGCCGTTCTCCGCCACGATATTTCCCGCGACGGAGATGCGTCCACCGGCCAGCACGCTGCCTGTGCGGAAGCCAAACGCATTTGGTGTGTAAAGAACAGTGCCCTTCGTCGAGAGCAGCGCATCCGGCCCGATGTGGACGCTGGTAAGACTTTTTGCAGAATCGCCAAACGCCGTTCCGGGATTCGTAGAACCAGCGACGGAAATCGTCCCGCCCGGCGCGACAAGTGAGCCGAGTAAATCCACCGTCTCACCCGCGATGGTGATCGTGCCGCGAGCGTCAGTTTGAATCAGCGTATCTTTGCCGATCACGACATCGCCACGAGTGATGACAGTGCCCGTGTCGCGGACGCCCGGAGCGCGCAGCGTGATATTTGCAGGCGAGCGCAGCGCTTCGGGCTGCACGATAGTCGTCAGCTCCGCGCCCGATTTTCCAAGGCCGTGCGGTATCGCCAGCAGGCTCTTCACGACTGGACGAAGCATCGTCTCCGGCGCGACGAAAATGCCCGGCGAAAATGCGCCGCCCTTCAAAATCTCGCCGAGTCCTGTGAGCGAAAAACTCGCAAAGCCGCCCTCGGAGAAAAACTCCGGCATCAACTTCAGCGTCGTATCCGAAGACACAGCATCACCGCCGATTTGGATGGATGGAGCCTGGATCGTGAGCGAGCCGCCGCGTGCGCCGGAGAAAGCGCGGAGCTGCGCACCGAGGTTCAAACCCGCGCCGGAGACGGTGAACTTTTTGTCCGGCGGAACTACATCGTCCGTCGGGTCCGGGTCCGGCACGTTTTCGGTGATGACGTAGCCGTTTAGAAAATGCGGAAGCCTCGGATCGTTACCGCCGCGAATCGTGATATTGCCGCCTGCGCCGTAAGTGCGGCGACCGCTGCGGTCGAACGCCACGCCGCCGGATGCTTCGAGCACGCTGCCCTCCGCGAGATCGACATGGAATCCCGCGATGGAGATCGAGCCGCCGTCTGTCGCAAGCGGCATGGAAAGGGCATCACTGGAAAACTGGCGATCATCCACGATAAGCCCCGCGACATCGAGGCGGACACCTTGCGCGAGCGAAAAGCCGCCACGTTGCGGATCAAAGTTGCCGATGCGAAATGCGGCCTGCCCGTCCTTGAGGAGGTGGTCGAGATACGGTGTGATTTTCAGCGCCGTGAAATTGAGCGAGCCGCCCGGCGCAGTGATGTCGCCGCGAATATCGAAATCCGCCGCCGTGATGGTGAGCGAACCGCGAGGCTTGAGCTTCAGATTTACATCCTCCGGCAGCTCCACGCTTCCGTCGCCGTTGTTGATGGTGACGCTTCCGAAGTTGTCGAAAATTGTCGGTGAAAGAATGACTTTCGCGAGCCGCGCAGCATCGAGCGCCGCAGCGTTTCCCGCGGCATCTACGTTGAATGCGCCAGCTTCCGGCAGCGCACCTTCGCCAAATGTAATCGCGGGCGGGGTGGGGGAAAAGGCGCGGTAGTTGGTGATGTCCGCATCGGGCTTTTCAAATGAAAGCGCAAGTGCGCCGAGCCTTGGCGCGAGTGCCGCAGTGCGCTGGCGCGGGCCTTCGATGGTCTTTCCGACAAGCTCGCCATCGAGCACCATTGCGGGCGCGGTGATGTTCACAGTGCCCGCGTTTTTTCCCTCGATGTAGCCCGGCTCGAAGTGTTCGCCGCTCAGTGCGAGCGGATGATCGAAGGTTCTCTCCACTCCGTATTTCGCGTGGCTGAAAGTGGATGCGCCTTCGTACAGGCTCGTGTGGACGCGGTCGGGAAATGCGTTTGCAATATCCACCACGCGGCCATCGGAGATGATGCGCGTGGTCTGGATCGCGCCGCCTTCAAAGTTCACGTAACCGCCCGAAACATCCACTTTCGAGCCGGGCTGCATCACGACGGAATGCCCCGCATTCATCGTCACCGTGCCGCCTGCGGTCGTGAGTTCGCCGACGGTGCGCTCGATGAGTCCCACGTAGCCCGCTGCGTTGCCGAGCGGTGTGCCCACCCAGTCGAGTCCGTTGTAAGAGCCGCGCTGACGAATATCGAGATTCAGACTTGGCCCACGGAGCGGCCCACGGCGCTGCAACGGCGAGTCCGAAAGCTCCGCGCCGCGCAATTCAAGCGAGAGAATGTTTTGTGAAATTGGCACCACCACGTCCGGCGTGCCCGCCACGTTGATCATCGCGCCTTCCTTCAAATAAATCTGGCCCGTGGTGCTGAAAAATTGCCGCGAGGCGCCCGCCGTCAGCCACTGTCCAGCGGCCAGCGTGACATCGGCGTTGGGCGCGAGCAGCGTCGCGTTTTTTCCCATCACGATATTCCGGCCTTGAATCGTTGCGCGGGAGCGCAGCGCGAGTTCCAGACCGATGACTTTTTTCTCGTTAAAAAGCTCCGGCAAAATCTGCTGAATGCTCTCATCGCCAAGCGTCACCGTGCCGGTGTTTGTGTGGGTAAAAAATGCGTCGCCATTCGTCGGTGCGATGATCGTCGCCGCGAAGTTTGCGAGGAGATTGATGCTCCCGTTCACCGAAACAGAAGTGCTGCTATCTATGACGCCGAGTTGATTCACGCTGCTTCCCGCGATGGTCGCGTTTCCGCGTGCGGCTTCGATGATGCCGCTATTCGTTGCCGTGCCCGCAGGGTTTTGCGCGGGGATGATCGTTGGGTCTCCCGGTGTCGCTGGCTTCGGCACATTCACCTCTCCCACCCACACATCCAGACCACGCAGACGCGCATCGGTGCTGGGATGCGCGGTGATGCCGACTTGCAGACCTGCCGCGAGAATCGTCTGTCCGTCCGGCGTCGAGATGGTGCCTTCGTTCTTCACGTTTGGCCCCACGAGCATCACGCGACCGCCCACATTCGAGCTGCTCGGAGCGGAAATCTGCGCACCTTTTTGCACGACCACATCGCCATACTTTCCGCCCGGCGCGAGCGAGGCGACCGGCGTGTGTGCGGCACTCACTTTTCCAGCGGCCTGCGGCAGCGCGGAGAAAAGATATTGCGAGTCTGGATTGCTCAACAAACCACGGGAGACAAGCCCTTCATTGATCGGCAGCGACGATGCTACGAGGCCGTGCAAATTGATCTGCGAAGAGCCGCCGAAAAGGATGCCGTTTGGATTGATGACATACACCTGCCCAGGCGCTTCGATTTTGCCGAGAATCTGCGAGGGAGCACCGCTTGGGTCGGCGACTTTGTTAAACGCAATCCACTGCGTCTTGTCCACGCCGCCACGGTCCTGATTGAAAGTCAGCGTGGTCTTCTTCCCGACGTTGAACGTCTCCCAATTCAGCACCGCCTGCGAGGTCGTCTGCAAAACGGTCACGTTCACGCGCCCATCGCGATTGCTCTGCGTCGGGAGCGCCGCGCCGCGCCACAGCTTCGGGTCTTCGCCGACTTTCGGAGCAGCGAGTTTTTTCGGCACGCCTGCGGCCACTTTTAATCCGCCCGCAGCAAGTCCATCGGCGACATTTGGCAAAGTGCGCCCGCCGAAATTCGGATTCAGGCCGAGATTGTTCGGAGCCTTCAACGCCGCAGCTCGCGCCGCATCCTGCATGGCGCGAACCGAGGCAATCGCCTGAGTCGTCCGCGCCAGCGCATCCTTGGCATTGAGTCGCGCCGCATCCGCCGCCGCGTTCACTGGTCCAGCCGTTCCTTTCCCGCCTGGGGGCCTGGCTCCCATCGGAGTGCCGCCGCGCAAAAGATCGCCCGCATCCGCGCTCGATACGCCGAGCAAAACGAGCGCAACAGCCGAGGCGATGCGCACATTTGCAGTAGCGGCACGGGCGACCCGCCCGCGAGCGTCTCCTTGAGCGACCGGCGAGTCACCTGCCGCACTGCGGAGAAGATCGAGCGAACGAACAACCGTCAGCGAAGTAACAAGCCCGCCGGGGGACCAAATAGGGCGCTCTCCTGCGGGCAGGCTCGAAAACAAGAAATTGGATTGGGCGAAAGTAGTTTGCGGCATGAACAGTGGTCTCAATTCAACAAAGTCGCGTTGTTTGTCCGGCAACGCACGTTACGATTTGGAGTCAGCCTTTTTCTCGGTGGACTTTTTTTCCGCAGGCTTGGCTTCAGTCGGGGCCGGCGTAGTGCCGTCGAGCCGGATGCGGTGTTTGGAAAGCTGGCTGCTGTAATCCTCGAAATAGCTTTCGAGCCGGGCGCGGGTGATGCCGATGACTTGCTCGCGTGAAGTGAGCGCGGTGCCAAAACCAAACTTGGTGAACTTGTCGAGAATCTCCTTTGCCGTGGCGAACATCTGCGAGTTCTTCAGCCGCTGGTCGCTCACGATGCGCTTCAAAACGAGCGATTCATTTGCAAGGCGTGCACGCTCGGCTTCCGCTTTTTGGAATTGCGCGGAGGCTTTTTCGCCAAAGGCATTTGCCTTGCCGAGTTCGGCCTTCACGTCTGCGATTTGTTTTTCGCGATCCATGATGTCGGCGGTGAGCTTTTCAGCTTCGCCTTTCATCGTGTCTTTTTCCGCAATCGAAGTTTTTACGAGTCCTTCGTAAGCAGCTTTCTGTTTCTTCATCTCGTCTTCGAGCGCAGTTTTTTCGGCTTGCAGGGCGACTTGCGCAGTCTCGGCTGCGGACATGCGCTGGGTGATGGTTTTGATCTGCTCGCGGAGACGCTGCTCCGCTGGCGAGACGCCCGCAGTTTGTGCGTGCAGGCTGCTGGTAAAGATGAGGGCGAGGCCAAATGTGATGATTGATTTCATGCGTTAAAATTTTCCGTTAAAGTCGAGATAGACCGTGTCGGTCCTCAGCGGTGGGCCGGTGATTTCCGAGGCGCTCACCCAGCGCAGGCCGAGTGTGGCTTTCGGGGTGACGGCGATGGTGCCCCAAAGCGAGTAGCCTTTCATGTTTGTGCCGCCACCGCCGAAGTCGGAGTCGGTGAAGCCGTCAATGACCGCGTCGCTTTCGATGTGCTTGTAGTTCATGCCCACCTGCCAATCGCCGCGCTTTTCAAACGCCGCCGTGCCTGCGCGAATGCCCATCATCCACGCGGTATCGCCGCCGCTGTATGCGCCGGGAGTTCCCGCTGCGCTGCGTGGTGCGCGGTTGTTCACACCAAGAAAATTCAGACGGTCGCGGTCGAAGGCGGTGTTGCGGATGTATTCGCCGGTGATGGCGACTTGGAATGGCTCGAAGCCGTTGTATTCCAGCTTTCCAGTCACAGCCAGCGGGCGGAAATCGGTGGCGAGTCCGAAGTATTGGAACTGATTCGACGTGCCGAAATTGTTGTTCGCATTCGGGATGATGCGGCGCAGCGGGATGTAGGTATTTCCTTTCTGCGCAAACGATGGGCGCGTGCCGTCGGTATCGCCCGCGTCGGCGGCGGTGAGGGGTGTGAAAGGAGTGGATTCCTCGCCGCGTGCTCCGTCAAAATCGTAGTAGGCGACGCCGAGTTTCACGCTGAGTGTGTCGGTGATTTTTACGTCGGTGCCGATTTGCCCGCCGTAGAGATATTTGTCGGTGCTGTCGAATTTCGCAGGCTGGTTGCTGGCGAAATTGAGGTCGGTATTGAAAATGGGGAACGCGCCCAAAGTCACGAATGGTGTGAATTTTCCCATCTTGTACTTGCCGCTG
>JANMLS010000173.1:0-5226 GCA_031372675.1 Verrucomicrobiaceae bacterium | reverse complement strand
CGGAAATTACTTTTGGCAGATGCTCGACATCACCGCGCCTTCTACCTCACGAACGACCAGAAAGTCGGCCTGTGTAGCGCAGTGGTGGAGGTCCGCGTCGGAGAAAGAACGTCTTAAACAAACGAGCGCATGTCGGAAAACGGCACGCTGCTGTTTTGTTTTCGGGAAACACTCAATGCGCCGCCGTTTATCGGATTGATTGCGGCCTACGGGGACCGGCGGTTGAGGTAATGGTCTGCCGCGTAATCTTCCGTTATCACGTCATTCATTTCCCCATACAATGGCTCGTATAGCACGAGCCTACCACCCGAAGGCGGATGCCCTATGACCAAAGCTGTCATGGTCGCAAGGTCGAAACTGGAACTCTGAGACCTGCTGTAAATCAAAGTGCCCTTGTGCTTCACAACCAGACGGCAGTCGTGATCCGGGATGATATAGACCCAACCGAGCAGTGGAATCATCATTAACTCTACACTATCCTTCCAATGGGAAACCTCCACATTCGCGGGAGGGATCACGCGCTTGCTGATAGGCCACATCCAGTAGCGGAATACAACGATCCATTGCAGCGTGAGGACTACAATCAGAGTCCGCAGCAGGATTCCACCCATCCCCAATTTCGATGAGCGAACCGATACAGTCGAGCCGCGTTGCGTATTGGAAGGTTTTCTAAACGATTCGCGATCCATGGTCCGAGTTTGCGGGTTTGCTCACTTCGCCGCCGCCGCAGGCTGCGCATTTGCCGCTGGCTTTTTCTCCGGTGCCTTCCGCTCAGAGAGTTTTCCGAAGGTGTAGCCTTTCGATTTCAGCAGCTGGATGAGGGCGCGGAGGCTTTCCTTTTTTTCGCCGGCCCAGTGGCGGTCGTGGAAGAGGATGATGTCGCCGTCTTTTGGGAACTGCGGGTAGTCGCCTGCGACTCCGGCGACGCCGTTCCAGTCGGTGTGCTTGAGCCATTTGAAGGTGCCGTTGGTGGCGAATTCGTTGGCCCAGTGGAAGTGCTTCATGCCCATGGCCTCCGTCTCGGCGACGAGGTGCGGGAAGGTGCTGCCGTCGCCGGGGAGGCGGGCGAGGGTGAACTTGAAATCCGGCTGGCCGATGCGGCGGGCGATCTCGCTTTCGTTGCGGGCGAAGTTTTTGCGGAACTCGGCGCGCTGGGCTTCATCGGAAAGGTCGCCGTAGGCCTTGCGGTAGCCGTCCTTGGTCATGGGCTGGTGGTTGTAGGTGTGGTTTGCGAGTTCATGGCCTTCGGCAAGTGTGCGGAGGATGATTTTTGCCTGTCCTTCGGGGCCGCCGACGGAGAGTGCGTTGATGCCGGTGAGGAAGAAGACGCCGTGTGCGCCTTCGTCTTTGAGCACGTCGAGCACATCGGTGGTGCCGGGCTGTGGGCCGTCGTCGAAGGTGAGGTAGATGGTTTTTTGCTGCGCAAAGGACTGCGTGGCGATGGCGATGAGAAGGAGTGCGAGTTTGAGAAGCATGGCGATTTAAGTGCTGGTTTTTGGTCCGATGGGGAGGCGGATGTGGATGGTGGTGCCCCAGCCAAATTCGCTGGTGGCGGAGACATCGCCGCCGTGGGCTTTGACGATGTGTTTTACGATGCTGAGGCCGAGGCCGGTGCCGCCGTGTTCGCGAGAGCGGGCTTTGTCGGCGCGGTAGAATCGCTCGAAGATGTGGACGAGGTCTGTGCGGAGGATGCCGGGTCCGCTGTCTTTTACCCACATTTCCAAGGCGTCGCCCTTGCACCTCGCGCCGAGGATGATTTCGCCGTCTTTGGGGGTGAATTTGTAGGCGTTGTCGAGGAGGTTGGTGAAGACTTGCTCGAAGCGAAGGCGGTCGATTTTTACTTCGGGGATGTGGGGCTGGACTTGGACTTGAAGGTGGACTTGTTTGGCGGTGATGCGCGGTGTCCAGTCGCGGCTGAGTTCTGCGAAAAAATCGGCGATGGCGACGGGCTGGAGGTCCATCTCTTCGCGCCCGCCTTCGAGCCGGGCGAGGGAGAGTAAATCTTCGACGAGGGCGTTGAGCCTGCGGCTGTGTTTTTGGAGGACGGAGAATGCGGTGGCTTGGTCTTCGGGGGGCATTTCGGGGTTGTCTTGCAGTGTCTCCACCCAGCCTTGGAAGATGGCGAGCGGGGTGCGGAGTTCGTGGGAGACGTTTGAGACGAAGTCGCGGCGGACGTGTTCGAGGCGGGTGAGGCGGGTGACGTCGCGAATGAGGACGAGTGCGCCAGGCTCGCCGGATGCGTCGCGCATGGGGGCGACGGAGACGATGAGGACGATGGATTGGCCGTTGCGGAGGGTGTGGACTTCGTTTTCCTGCGGCTCTCCGCTTTGGAGGGCACGGGCGATCATCGCATCAATCTCCGGCTCGCGGAGCACTTGCAGCACGGGGCGGTCGAGCGCGTTTTCATCGAGCCGCAGAAGTTTGCGCAGCGATGGGTTCACGAGGCGGACAGCCCTGCGGCTGTCCGCGACGAGGACGCCGTCTTGCATGGAGGCTAGGATAATTTGGAGATTCGCATCGGCAAGGGTGCGCTGGCGGTGAAGCCGGTCGATGGATTCTTTGATCGCGTCGAGCTTTCGGACGCAGGCTCCGAGCGGGCCGTCGCGATTTACGGGCGGGATTGCGTTGCCGGTGAGTATGGATGTGGCGGCGTCGGTGATGTGCTTGCTCTCACGCTTCCACATGCGTTCGCGCAGCAGCCATCTCAGCGCGGTCGCGAATAAAATAATGCCGAGTATCCAGTCCATCCTCCGAATTTATGCGACAGGGCGCATGAATTGGCGAGCCTGCTTAAATATCGTGCATCCGGTAGCCGAAGCCGCGAATCGTCTCGATGCAGTCGGCGGCCTTGCCAAGTTTCTCGCGAAGCCGGCGCACATGGGTATCCACCGTGCGGGTATCAATGGAGCTTTCGTAGCCCCAAACGTCGTTTAGCAAAACATCGCGGCTCTGCACACGCCCGCGTCGCTCGATGAGCGTGGTGAGGAGCTTGAACTCGGTCGCAGTGAGGTCCAGCTCTTTGCCGCGAATGGTGACTTGGTGGCGGATGCGGTCCACGGTGATGTCGCCGAGTTTCAAAATATCCGCTGGCTCGACTGGGGCGTTGTTGCGGCGCAGGACGCTCTGCACGCGCAGCACCAGTTCGCGGGGGGAAAAAGGCTTGGTCATGTAGTCATCCGCGCCTAGCTCGAAGCCAAGGATGCGGTCCACTTCATCGGACTTCGCAGTGAGCATGACGATGGGGATTTGTTTGGTGGATGAGTCGGATTTCAGCGTCTTGCAAACTTCGAGGCCGCTCATGCCGGGGAGCATCAAATCGAGGACGATGAGCGCGGGGAGATGTTCGCGGGCGCTGGCGAGTGCGGAGATGCCGTCATCCGCATTGAGCGGAGTGAAGCCCGCTGCTTTTAAACTGGCGGATACCAAGGCGAGAACGTCTTCTTCATCATCGGCGATCAGGATTTTTTTGCCGGTTGGTTTTGTCATAATTTCTGGCGGGAAGTTAGGGATGCAGGGAGTGAGGGCAAGGTTGGCGATGTGACATTGGAGAAACAGCCGCGCAACAGAACCGTAACAAGTGACGCGGGACTGTTACTGTACGGAGAGCTTTTTCAACGCGCTTTCCACATCCATTAAAAGCTGCGCGCCTTCCGGCCCGATGGCACTTTTTGCGCGGAGTTGTTGGATCAAATTTCTGGCTTTTTCAAAATGCTCGCGACCCTCGACTGGCGAGGTGTATTTCGCAGCGAGCTGGCCGATGCGGCGGTGAATCTCGGCTGCTCGCAGGAGGTGCTCGGACTCGTTTTCGCTGCGGCGGTTGACGATGGTAGCGACCTCCGCCGCTTGCTTGTAAATATCGTATGCCTCTTCGCCCTCGCCGCTGCGCAGCCGCGACTCGCCGAGGAAAAACATGCGGTCGCGGCGCTCGATCATGGAGCGAAATTCGCGCGTGCTCGTGTCGGGAGTTGGAGCTGCGGGCGGGGTGCTTTTTTCCACGGGCTTTTTGGGAGCAGGCACTGGAGCGGGTGCGGCCAAGTTTAGCGCGGCTTTCACCACCACCAGCGGACCATCGTCTTTTGCGGGCGGGCGCTCTTGCGTATTTTGCAAGGGCAGCAGCCCAGTGTTTGCGGAAAAAATCTCACCTGTCTCGCCCGAGGGCAGCCACCAAAAGCTCATCCCGCCAATCACCGCGCAGGCTGCAAAAGCGACAGCGAGCCAAGCACTGCCGCGCATTTTTTTCTCCGCAGTCGGAGCCGCTGCAATCGTCGCAGCTTTCTGCGGCGTCGCTTCTGGCGCTGGCGCGAGAGGCGCAGGCCGTGGGCTGTATCGCGGGACTGCGCCTAGCTCAAAAAGCCGCTCTTCTTCCACCTCAAGCATCGCGGCGAGCAGGCGTGCGCGGATTTCAGCTAAAGTGGATACACCCAGCCGGGCATCAATGATCATCGGCTCGGTGCGGTCTGCGTCGGCGAATTCCTTGCCGTCGAATCTCCACTGGAGGCTGGAGGGCAGCCATTCCTTGTCATTCTCGGAGGCCGGCTCGGCATCGGGAGAACCCGGATCGCCTTTGACGATGATGACGATGATTCGCTCGCCATCCGTGATCGCACGAAAAACGCGGAGATGCTCGGTGAGTAACTCCGAGTGGCCGGAGGACGGCGAGATGACCAAGATCAAATGCTGCGCTTTGCGAAGCGCGGCGAGATAGCCATCGAGCTGCTCCGGGTCGGAAGGGTCCGGCGTCATCGAAATCCGGTCGGGATACGGAAGCCCGTGGCGGCTTGGTCGGTTGACCAGCACTTTGGGGACACGAAGCCCGTCAAACTCATCGAAAAGCCAGGCGCACCAAAGCGCATCCTCAAACACATAGCTCACGGCAGCCCATGCAGGCGGCGCCTCAAACGCAGGCGCGGTGTTGGATTTAGAAGTGCTCGGCGACGGCAAGGGCATGAGAGATTTTGCGTCCACGAGTTAGCAAAAATGAAGCCATCGGCTCGCTCAAAACCATTATCGCAGACGGAATGACCCAGCCCTTGTCTTCCGTGGACACGCAAATTTTTCCTCTACAGAAAATTTTCCACGCTCCCATTGCGCCCTCTGCGCTCGGCTGATACACCGCTCGGACTTTTGACCTTTTAACGCTTACTTTTTCCGACCGACCATGCCGAAAGACACTACTATTCAGAAAATCCTGCTCATTGGCTCCGGCCCGATTGTTATCGGCCAGGG
>JANMLS010000151.1:0-24759 GCA_031372675.1 Verrucomicrobiaceae bacterium | reverse complement strand
GATGTCGACCTTCTCCTGCGCCAAATTGCCGATGCCATATGAGGAACTTGTTGGTCAATGGGAAGTCGTAGAGTGGGCCGCACGAGGAAAAGCAGATCGTCCAACAGTTCCACTTCTGCGTGAGTTGATCGTGTATTTGCCGTTCTTTACGGGGCCACCTGTGGAAGGGGAGCAGCTTGAAGATCATGGTATCGCTGCTATATTTTTAATCGATAAAGCAATGGGCACCAGAGTTGAGCGAGTCGTCTTGGAAAACTCCGTCGGTGTATCCGTGAAGGGGAAAACGATAAGAGCAGGTCCGAAAGGCTTCGGTCATGAATTTGAATTCAATGTGACCACTGTAAACGGTGAATCTCGTCTAAAGTTGCAAAATGCCGCGAATCGTTTTGTCCTCAAGAAACTTGGCCCGCCTCCGCAGACGGAAGTAAAGGGCCTCATTTACCCATCATTCACCTCCGATGAGATTGATGAACTTTGGAAGTTGTGGCGGAAATGGTGGCGGGAAAATCCGAACAAAGGAACTGGGGGAACTGGGGGGAACTGGGGGTCAGGCGACGAAAAAGAAATGAGATGAATCAAAATAGCCTACCGCGATTTAGAAATGCGCCAGTCACAGACGCAAAAGCACAGTGCGCGACCGAGGTAAGCCAAGCGGTAATCGCTAGTTCACCGCTGTGACCGTGAAGCGCACGCTGGCTGTCCGCCCTGATTCATCCACCGCTTTAAGCTGCCACTCTCCCGGCTCCGCATCCCAAAGCAGGGCTTGCGCAGGCTTGCTCGCGCCGAGGTAGCGCGGTCCGGCGAACCAATGAATCCGCCCTGCTCCTGCGGCAGCGTGGGCTTCCAGCGGGATGCGGTTTTGCTCCGTGCCGCTGTGCCTCACGACGTAGGTGAATGATTTCTGCGGCGATACGATTCGCGGCGGCGTTGCGCTTTCCGCCGCTCCCGCAATTTCGCGGCGAGGCAGACCAGCTCGGCGAAATTGCTCCAGCCTGTGCGCAGGCCAGTATTCCCGCACCACATCGTCTTCGATGCTGCGGCGGTGGACACTGCACTTCAAAATCGGCGAGACGCCAGCGATGAACCACGACTGCTTGCAGTGCGGGCAGTCCGCGCCCGCAAGTTCGCCGGAGTCCGCACAAACCGCGACCCGCGTAAGTCCGCGCGGCGGCGGTGAATTTTTCCCGCGAAGACCGAGGCGCTGCACCGTCTGGAAAAGCAGCGGAGCCGCGGTGTCTCGCGCAAACAGCCCCGGCATCGGCTTCGCATTAAAATGCCCGACCCACACACACAGCACCCAGTCGCCCATGACTCCACACGCCCACGCATCGCGGAAGCCGTGCGATGTGCCCGTCTTGTGCGCCAGCCCCGCAGGTGCTCCCGGCGTGTGTTCCAGCGCGTCGAGCGCAAGCCACGCAGACTCGCGGGAAAGCCCGCAATCACCGCGCCGCAGACCCGCGTAGAGTCGCGCAATTTCCTCCAGCGAAATCTCCGCGCCGCCCAGCGCGAGAGACAGCCCGTAGCCTCCAGGCGGCCTCGCAAGCGCGACACCATTGCTACGCAAAAACGCATCCAGCCCGCCGCCCTCCAGCCGCGACAGCAGCTCCACTGCGGGCAGATTCCGGCTTCGGCGCAATGCCTCCGCTGCGGAGATCGGACCGAGAAAACCACGGTCCGAGTTCTCCGGGTTGTATGCTCCGAAACGCTGCGGTGAATCATCCAGCAGCGTTGCCGGATGGATAATCCCCTGCTCCTGCGCCAGCGCGTAAATGAACGGCTTCAGCGCCGATCCCGGCGACCGCCGCGCGGTCACGCCGTCCACCTGGCCTTCGATGCGCTCATTAAAAAATCCCGCCGAACCTGCGTAAGACCGCGTCTCGCCAGTCGGCACATGCAGCAGAAGCGCAGCGGCATTCCTTACTCCGTGAGCTTCCCACTGCTGGATAAAATCGCCAATCGAACGCTCCACCGCCGCCTGCTGTCGCGAATCCAGCGTCGTCTGCACCGAGCCTGCAATCGTGCCCGCCAGCATCCGCCGCGCAAAATGCGGCACCTCTCGCGGCACCGCGTGAGGAGTTAGCACATACTCACCGTCCATCGCCGCCGTCCCCGGCTGGAGCCGCGCCATCAGCCGCGCTTGCGCCGCCGCGTGAGCAGACGTTCGCACCGTGCGACGCGGGCTGCGCGAAGCCGGGCTTTGCGGCAGGACTGCAAGCGCTGCTGCTTCCCGCAGCGTCAACGCTGAAGCCGGTTTTCCACACCACAGCCGCGCCGCTGCTTCGATGCCCTCGACGTTTCCGCCATACGGTGCGCGCGTGAAATACGCCTCCAAAATCTCCTGCTTGGAAAAATGCCGCTCGATTTGAACCGCACGGAAAATCTGCTCCAGCTTGCCCGCCACGGAGCGCGTCTGAATCTTCCACCGCAGCCGCGCATACTGCATCGAGAGCGTCGAAGCCCCGCCCAGCTTCTGCCCGCTGACCACGCCCCACAGCGAGCGGGCGAGCGAACGCGCATCCACTCCGATGTGAGAAAAAAACCGCCGGTCCTCAAATTCACAAGTCGCCTGCGTCATTACCTCCGCCACATCGCCCAGTCGTGCGGGCAGCCGGTAAGTGCCATCCGCCGACAGCGTGAGATGAATCAGCCGCCCATCGCGGTCGAAAACCATCCGCGAAAATCCAGTCTCGCGCGCGTGCAAATCCGGCTTCGGCAAAATGAACCAGCCGAGGAAAAGCAGCGCCGCCAGAATGCTCGCTGCCAACAGTAGGCGTCTGCTCCATCTCCAGATCAGAATGAAACTTTTCCGTGCGTTCATCGTCCCTCCACGGTGATCGCACCCTGCGCACTATTTCCATTCACCCCGCGCCGATACATCCCTTCTGCAAATACCGGCGGAACCGCAAAACGCCCCGCACACACAGGCCGCACGGCGTATTCAAACTCCACCGAATTTCCAGCACCAAGCCCCGCAAAAATGAGCACGCGGTCTTCGCGCACATCCACGTAATCGCTTTGTGGCAGAGCCGCCGGGCCGGGACGCAGTCCGTTTGGCGCAAGCTCGAAGCCGCACGGGAACGGCGCGAGCACCGCGAGATGCGACTCTGCCCGCGCGTTCACGTTTCGCAGCCGCACGCGCATCTTCAGCGTGTCGCCAATTTTTGCCGACTCCACAACGCGCCCCGCTTCGTCGAGCAACTCGCTTCGCACTTCGATGCCGTTTGTCGCAAGCGCTGGCGGTGTTTTGTCGAAGCCCGTCTCCACCACTTGATAAAACGCTCCGAGGTCCGGCGCGTTGTCCGGGCGGTTCAGCAGGAAGCGCAGGCCCGCAATATCCGGCGCGAATTTCGCCGACACCACACCCGCTGCGGGCGCGGCCAGCAGACGATGCCCGCCGCTTGCCAGCTTCTCCTCGATGCCGAGTTTGATGCCGCTGTCCTTCACCACCGCCGCGTAACCTTTCAGCGCAAAAATCGTCCATGCCGCCGAGAGCGTGTGAAAGTCGCCAGCCACCACTGGCTCAGTGATTGGCGCGAGGTCCGCGTGGCGAAAAGTGCCTGCGACCTCCGGGAAATGCCGGCACACGACGGTGAACGACTGCGCCGATTTCGTGAGCCGTGATTGCCAAAATGCTTCACCATCTTCCGCAGTGAACGCCTTACGATGTCGGGCGATCAGTTTCGCAGCGTCGTCGTTCTTTTTCAAAAGCGACCACGTCGCAGCAAGCCACGCCGTCGAGAGATCGCCGTCGCACTTTTCTCCGCCGAGCACGCGCAGGGTGTCCGTGAGATTCAGAGCGTAATTCGTCGTCACCGTCCCCGCACGAGTCATCAGATAAATCGCCGCCGCCTGGATGTCCGCATCGGCCCGCGTGCGAGCAGTCGCGCCAGCCATCATCTTCAGTCGGCGCTGCGTGGGAGCCATCAGCGACTCCGGCACGGAGAAGCCCGCTGCCCGCGCCTCGGTGAGAAAATGCGCGACGTACACCGTGACGTAATCGAAGCCCGCGCCGCCGTCGCGATTCGTCCAGTAGCCGAAACCGCCGTCGCTGTTTTGCCGCGTCGCCAGCACGTTCATCGCGTGCGCGACAGCCCGCGTCGCATCCTCTCGCGACTGCCCGGCTGTGCTCTCATCCGCCATCAGCAAATGCGGCACAGCCTTGCTCGTCGTCTGCTCCGCGCAGCCGTGCGGGAACGAATCGAGATACATTTTCAGCCCGTGCGATAGGCCGAGCGGCGTCGGCGAGACGACCACTTCGCGCTTCGCGAAAACATCGTGCATCGCACGTTTCGCCGCCGCGTCGTGCGTCGGCTGGCGAAACCATCCGCTCTGCACCGCCGTCGCGTAAGGCGCAGCGGGGCGCACGCTGAGAGTCGTCTTGAGCGACACCGTTTCGCCGCCACCGCGCACGGTGAAACGAATCTCCGCATTCCCCAGCAGCTCCTTCGCACGGATGCGCCAGCGCAGCGTCTCCTCTGTATTCAGCGCACAGGCGAATTCGCGCTCCGGTGCGGAGATAATCTCCAGCCCGCCGCTCAGTTCTGCGCTGGCTTCGAGCTTCGCTGCTGCTGCTTCGCCTTCGAGTTGATTTGCCACAGTCAGCGACGCGATGAACTCGTCGCCGGGTGCTGCGAAAAAAGGTGCGTTCGGTGTCAGGACAAACGGCCCTTTTACCACCATCTTCGTGCTCGCGGTGCCCACGGCATCAAGGGCAACAGCTTCCGCCATGATGTTCAGACTGCCCGCGAAATAGTCCGGCACTTGATAAATCACCTCACGCGCCTCCGGCCCGCTTTCGATGATGCCACTCCAAAAAACCACGGGCGCATCGCGGCGGCGTTTGAATGGATTCAGCCCGAGCTTCAGCTCCGGCACGTCGCCATCGCCGCCAAATGCGCGCGACTTTTTTACCATCGAAAACTCCGGCAGCAGCAGATCGAGAATCTGCCACGATTCCACCTCCAGCGCACGCTTGCGGAAGAACGCAGCGAGCGGGTCCGGCGTCTTGTAGTTGGTGATGCGGTGAATCCCCTCGTCCACCGCCCACACGACGATTTTCGCCGGGCGCGGTGTGCTGTAAGAAATGCGAAGCGGCTCGCCGGGCTTTGCCCGCTGGGGCGCGGAGAGTGTCACCGGCAAGCGGCGACTGGCCGTGGTAATGCGCACAGGCACGATTCCCGTGCTCAGTGGGCTGGTGAAAATCTCCGGCGCATCCAGCCCGCGCACAAGCGCGACACTCACGTAGGCCGGGCCTTCGACACCGGGCGGAATCGCAATTTTCTGCACCGACGATGCCGTGTCTGCGCTGAACCATTTCCACGCCAGCACGCGGTCGCGCTCTATCGTAATCAACCCCGCGCCCGCATACGGTGCGCGGATTGCGACTTCGATACTCTCGCCGGGATTCCACACGCGCGACGGCACGGAAAGCTCCAGTTCCGCGTTGCGCTCCAAGCTGCGATCCGCATCGCCGGGTCCGACGACGGTGAAGGCGATTTTGCAAATCACATCACGTCCCGCATTGCGCCATTCGTAGCGGAAGCGACCCGCACGCTGCACAGGCAGCGCGAGCACTTGTTCTCCGGCAGTGAACTCCGCCGGGATGGATTCGATTTCCTTGTCCACTTCTCGCGACACGTAGGCAAACGATCCATTTTCCTGCTTCGATAAAACGGACGTGTGCCGTGTCTCGATGAGCGTCCGCGTAAGCCCGCCAAGCGCGACGGGCGAAAGGTCCGGCCCGATTGCGACGATACGGACCGACGCCGAAACATCGCGCCCGATGTAGTCCAGTGCGCCATCCGCTTTCCAGCCGATGAGCTGCTTGTGAGGGGAAACCAGCGTCGTCACCTCCCCGCGCACACCGCGCCCGCCGTCGGCCTCAAACGCCTCCAGCTTCAGCGTCGCTTCGAGCAGCGGTGCGGTTTGGTTTTCGATGGATAAATCAAACTTCACGCGGCCTTCGACATCCGTTTTTTGCTCGCCGAGTTCCTTCTCGTGCGGCTGCTGCGTGGAAGTGCCGGGGATGAAAAACTGCCAGCTTTCCCAGCCGGAAAATTCCGCCTGTCCTGCGCGAAGTTCGAGGTTTGCGGTGACGCGACGCTCGGCAGCGGCGAGGCCGAAAAGCGTCTGCACTTCTGCCTGCACCGCGAGATTCTGCGGCGGCAGCCAGCCGCTTTTGTCGCCCGGGAGCAGCTTGGTCGTGAGCTTCATCCGGTCGGGCTGGAAATCCTCCACGCGGATTTTTACCTGGCCGAGATATGTCTGATCTTCGTCTTCATCCAACTTGCGGAAGACATCCACGCTCCACACGCCCGCAGGCGCGGAGTCGGCAGTCGTGAACTCAAACTCCACAAATCCATCCGCTGTAAGATTCGCGTCTTTTTCTGCAACCAACTCGGAGCGCGGATTCATCAGCTTCGCAATGACGGGAATCCCGGCGAGGTCGCCCGCCCAGTCGCGGCGACGCACGACGGCGGCGGCGTGGATCGTGTCGCCGGGCCTGTAAATACCGCGCTCGGAGAACACATGGCCATCGAGCCGCATCGTCTCGGAGGCTTTCACTCCATCCACATCGAAGCGCGAAACTTCGAGCGCACGGTCCTGGCGCTCCCACGGCAGGAACGCAAGGTCCGCGCCTTTGCGTGCGATGATGGCGACGGGCTGCTTCTCGCGCTTGAGTCCGCCGAGTGCGCGGATGCTGGCGTGGCCATCGGCATCGGTTTCCGTCTCCACAATCGGCTCGCCGTTTTTTGCCAGCACGATGATTTTTACACCAGCGACCGCTGCGCGCTCGCGGAAGGACTGCACGAAGACTTCGCGCGTTCCGGCGGCGTTCTGTTTCACGATCAGGCCGAGGTCGGTGATGAGGATAAATCGTTTGTCGGCGGAGTCGTTGTCGCTCTCGTTTTCTGCGGAGACATCGCTGCCTTTTGCGTTGAGCGCGATCCAGTTTGGGTCGGAGTCGGCTGGGTCTGCGGCCTCGTCTTCGCTGGTGCGCTTGCGGACGCCTTCGACGGTAAAAAAGAACAGGCCACGCGAAGGGTCTGCGTCGTTTTCATCGGGCCGCGAGAGTGCGTGCGTGAAATCGAACGCGGTGAAGTTTGCTTCGTGGTCGTTCTTTTTCGTGACTGGCTGCACGATGCGGTGAAAGCGGGCGATGTTCTCTTTTCCAAACGCATAGCCGCGAAAATCGGGCGACTCAAACGATCCCTCAGTCTGCGAGACGAGGTGATTGATTTGCGCCGCCGGAACGCGGCCCAGCGTGGTGCGCAGGTGATCGAAGCCGCGTGACTTAATGCTCAGTTTTCGCTCGCCGTTAAGTGCAAGCACGCCGCCGCCGCCGAGCAGCTTCACGTCTTTCTCAAATGCCGATAGCGGGGTCGTTCCATACCAATCATCCGGGGTGCGAAAGCCGCCCGGCGCTGGCGTTGCGGCTTTTGCGCGGACGATGAGTTCGCATCGCGGCAACGGCGGGAGACGAAAAGCGAAGTTTATTCGCGAGGGCGCGGCGTCTTCGTCTTCAATGAGTTCGAGTGTGATGGGTTTTCCGCGCAAAAATGCCTGCGAGTATGTTTCGTCCTTCTTGTAATGCTGCGGAGCTATCACACACGACACCGCCTTCACCACATCCGCAGGCAGAGCTGCTCTGTTTGTGCTTACTAAGAGAAATTGCCGTGGCTCGCCTTCGTCGTCGGCGATGATTTGGGTGGTGGCGTTTGTGAAACGGAAATCGTCCACCGTGGGCACGCGGACTTTCGTCTCCGTATCGAGCGCGAGCGGCACACCGCCAGCGATTGCAGACAATCCTGCGGGGATGCGAAATTTCACAAAACTCTCCGCCGTCGGGATCGTAACGAGCGGCGAGCGGAGGTGAAAAGTGTTCGGCAATTTCGAGTCGCGGCGGACTTCCGGCGCTGTCGCTGCAAGCACTCCAGCATCACCGATGACTTCCAATCTCAGTGCAGCGACGAGCGATGCGGGAGCGACTGGCTGATTCACCTCAAGCCGCGCGACGGCGTTGTGCCGCGTTGGTTGCTCGGGGTCGGTGTCGAAGCTCGTGTTGGTGAATTTCGCCGTGAGAATCGGGGTGGTAAAATCAAAGTCTGCCGACTTGAGTTTGGTGTGTGGAGCGAGCGCGACTTCATTCAATTTGCCGCTGAACTTTGTTCCTGCTGGCAGCGGCTTTTCGGGCCGGAAAACAAGCATCCGCGCCGTCTCCCACTTCCAATTTCCGGCAACCGTGGGCGAGAGAACGGCGACTTCGCCAGCAGACTTCCCGATTTTCTCCAGCGGCGCAGCATCGGCGTCGAAGGTGATGAGCGCGTTGCTTGGAACGACATTTTTTGCCTCTCTGTCCCAAATCGGCACGGATGGAGCCGCAGCTTTCGCAGAGATGGTTCGGACAGCGATCAGCTCGACGGGCCGGGGCCGATGGTCCTCGCGCCACTGCCACCAGCGCCAGCCGCCGTAGCCCGCTCCGGCAAGCAGCACCGCGACGACGGTGGTAGTGAAGCGATGCCGCCACGCCAATTTGCAAAGCTGGCGCGGCCAAGTCGGTGGAGTCCAATTTACGGAACCAAAAATCGGCGAGAAAAGACGGGTTATGTATTGTTTCATGAAACCTAAACGGAAGGTCTTCAAAAATCTTTCAGTTTATTTTTCAGGCTGTGAAAAAACGTGTGCGCTGACTCAAAAGGAGCGGAGCTTTTGCAGCCCCGTATGCCACGACTCCCAATGTAACCAGTTTGCGCTTCAAGTTTTGTGCGGCCCTGCTAGGAGCACTGCCTCGACTTGCCAAACCAGCTATGAACTATATCCGCGTTGCATCCTGCCCATCCATTGAACCTCTCGAATCCCGGATTGCTCCGGCGCGCGTCTTTGCGGTGACTACGGGAGATACACTCATCCAATTTGAAAGCACCGATCCGGAGAGCATTCTGAGTTCGGTGGCCATTACCGGCATCCCTGCTGGCGCGGATATTGAGGGCATCGATTTCCGCCCGGCTAATGGGCTTCTCTACGCGATGGGCAGCAACAGCCGACTTTACACCATTGATCCCACCACCGCCGTAGCCACCCCGGTTGCGGTCGCATTTACACCGGCTCTTAGCGGCACCGAACACGGCTTTGATTTCAACCCCGCGACGGACCGTATTCGTGTCATCAGCAGCGACACGCGGGATTTCTTCCGCATCAATCCGAACACCGGCATCGTGGTGGGAGGTGCGATTGACGCGCTTACGGGCAACACGGGATTCAGCGGGGTGGCGCACACCAAGAACTTCGGCACCGGCGCAGGCACACGCGCTTTTCTCATCAATGCTAATTCCAACGAACTGGCCATCCTCGGATCGCTCGCGGGCGTGACCTCCGAGACGGATGCGACGGTGACACCGCTCGGCTCGCTCGGCTTTGATGCCACAGGCTCCGTGGGCTTCGACATCGGTCGCGTGCTGGGCTTTGAGACTGCGCTGGCCAGCCTCACGGTAAATGGAGTGCATGGGCTTTACACCGTCGATCTGGAGACGGGGCAGGCCAGCTTCCAAGGCAACATCGGCACCGGCAGCACCGCTATCACCGATATAGCTATCTCACCGGTCGAGGTCACTGGCTCCGCTACTATAGCCACCAATGGCCGCAGCGCCACCTACACGGATTTGGACGGCGATTTAGTAACGGTGGCGGTGAGCAAGGGCACGCTCGGCCCGCAAATGCTCACGATCCGCGCCGAAGGCCCTTTTGGTGGAGGCATCCTGGAAACGCTGGACCTCACAAGCCCACTTTTCGACGGCGCAAACGTGACCATCACAGCGAAGCGCATTTTACAGAGCGGCGACGGGCAGGTGAACGTCGGCTACATCAAGGCGACCGGGCACGACCTTGGAACGGTGAAAGTAGCGGGCGATCTCGGTCGCATAGACGCTGGCGGCGGCGCAGATAATAAGAAGAGCATCTCGTCTCTCGATGTCCTCAGCATGGGCAGCCTTGGATTGGCCACGCAGAGCTTCCTGACTGAAAAAACAAACCCCAACGCGCTCATCAGCAATCTGATTGGCGGCGTCGCAAAAATCACCATTCGGGGGAATCTGGACGGCGCAGGAATCGTGACCAGCGGCGGCATGGACGCAAAGGTCGGCACAGTCACCATCCTGGGCGATCTCGTGGGCGGCGGAGTGGAATTCTCCGGCTCGCTCTACGTGAAGGAATCCACGATCTCGACGGTGAAAGTGAGCGGAAGCCTGCGCGGCGGCTTCATCCAAAATACCGGCATGGTCTTTGCAGACTTCGCAGCGACGACCATCACGGTGAATGGCTCGCTCCTCGGCGGCAGTGGCGCACTCTCCGGCAGCATCGTCGCTGGGCAAATCACAAATCTCACCGTCGGCGGAGACCTGCTCGGCGGGCCGCAGAATTACAGCGGCAGCATTTACGGCTACAATTTTACAGGCAAGGTGACAGTGAAAGGCTCGCTCTTTGGCAGTGCTGCGGAAGGGGCCGGCAGCATCATCACCATCCGCCCGTCCAGCCCAGTGGAAACCGATGGTCTCATGGGGACAGTGACCATTGGCGGCAGCTTAGTCGGCGGCAGCGGGAAGTCCTCGGGTGCCGTGAATAGTGCCAACAAGATCAACGCCATCACCGTGGGCGGCACCCTTTACGGCAGCTCCGGCGACTACAGCGGCGCAATCCACAGTGAGCAGCTCGGCAAGGCGACGATAGGCGGCAGCCTTTTCACTGGCACCGGCTTACTCAGCGGTTCGCTCGCAGTCGAAGACTCGCTCCCCACCACCAAGGGAAATCGCACCAGCTCCGTGGTGATCAACGGCAACATTTACGACTTTGCGGAGAACTCCACGAACTACAACATCACCGGCGTGATCATCAACGGCAAGACCACCAGCGTGAAGATTCTCGGCAGCGTCCTTTCCAGCGGCATCGGCAACGTGGCCACGCTACGATTCAGTGGCATCGGCTACACAAGTGGCGAACCCAAAAATGCCAGCGACGCCCTCGCGCTCACCACGCTCTTCATCGGCGGCGATGTGCGCGGCGCGGAAATTCTCGCTGGTTACGATGGCGACAATGAACCACTCCGTGGAGACGCTGGCTTTGGCTCCGTAACCATCGGCGGCAGCGTCTTCGGGGTAAAAATCATCGCGGGCATTGACCCCGGCGCTGACGGAAATTTCGGCACCATAGACGACGAACAGTTCTTCCCCCGCAAGACCGGCGTGGTGCCCACCGTGGGCGCTGTGACCATCAAGGGCCAGCTCCTCGGCAGCGGCACCGGCGGCGGCTCGCAAATTATCAGCGGCTTCATCAAGTCCCTCAAAGTGGGTGCCGTCTCCGTCGCACTCGACTCACGCGAGATCGACAACTTTGAGTTTGGCAGCACACACGACCTCATCGTGCGCGAAATCGGGGCGGTCTAAACACCTGCGACGCGTCGAGCGGAATCTCGCAACTCGACACCCAGCGAAGGACGCAGCAGATTCACAGCAATGAAATCACCACTCGTCGCCGTCATCATGGGCAGCAAGTCCGACTGGGAAACGATGAAACACGCCGTGGAAATGCTGGAGCGCTTTGGCGTGCCCCATGAAAAGCGCGTCGTCTCCGCGCACCGCACGCCGGACCTCATGGCGGAGTTTGCGAAAGGCGCTGCCGAGCGCGGCATTCAGGTGATCATCGCTGGCGCTGGCGGCGCGGCGCATCTGCCGGGAATGGTTGCGGCGCACACGCATCTGCCCGTTTTTGGTGTGCCGGTGCAGAGCAAGGCGTTGAGCGGCTTGGACTCGCTCTTGAGCATCGCGCAGATGCCAGCGGGGATTCCTGTCGGCACGCTTGCCATCGGCGATGCTGGTGCAAAAAACGCGGGGCTGCTCGCGGTGAGCGTCGTCGCTTTGCACGATGCTGCGGTTCGCGATGCGCTGATCGCATTTCGCCTAAAGCAGACATCCGACGTGCTGGAGCAGACGCTTCCGTAATTAAAGGGGTGATTAAATGTGAAGCGGCGCGAAGCGCAAAGTAGCCCGCGAGTCGCTTCGCGGTCCTGCATCACTCGCGAAGCGACACTTTTTATTGCGTGTCGCTTCGCGAGTAGTGTTTGGCCGCGAAGGTACTCGCGGGCTACTTTGTGCTTTTGATCGCACCTGAAAATTACGCATCGCACGAAGCGCTCTTGCCAGCGGCGCAGGCTTCGCTACTTCAACGGCGCAATGAATATCCTCGTCACCGGCGGAGCCGGATACATCGGCAGCATTTGCGTGGAGCAGCTTCTCAATGCAGGCCACAGCGTCACCGTTTTCGACAATCTCACCGAGGGCCACCGCTCGGCAGTCGATCCCCGCGCTAAGCTCATCACCGGCGATTTGCAAACCCGCTGCGACATCGAGGACGCGCTCGAAGCGACGCGCCCGGAGGCGGTGATGCACTTCGCTGCAAACGCGCTCGTCGGCGAGAGCATGACGAATCCCTCGAAGTATTTTCGCAACAACGTCATCGGCGGAATCAACCTGCTCGACGCCATGCACGCTGTCGGTTGCAAGCGCTTCGTTTTCTCCAGCACCTGCGCGACTTTTGGCGTGCCGGAGCGGATGCCGATTGATGAAACGCTCCCGCAACGCCCCATCAATCCTTACGGCGAGAGCAAGCTCATGTTTGAGCAAGTGCTCCGCTGGTACAGCGAGATTCACGATTTGAAATACGTCGCGCTTCGCTACTTCAACGCCGCTGGCGCAAGCGAGACTTTCGGCGAGGACCACCGCATCGAGACGCACCTCATCCCGAATGTGCTGAAAGTTGCGCTCGGGCAGAAAGAGCACGTCGAGATTTACGGCACGGATTACCCGACGCCAGACGGGACGTGCATCCGCGACTACATCCACATTCTCGACCTCGCGCAGGCCCACATGCTGGCACTCACCGCGCCGCAAAGCGCGAAATACAATCTCGGCACCGGCGGCGGAACGAGCGTGCGCGAAATCATCGCGACGTGCGAGAAAGTCACCGGCAAAAAAATCGCCGTCGTCGAGAAGCCGCGCCGCGCAGGCGACCCGCCGCGCCTCATCGCAGGCTCGGATAAAGTGCGCGCGGAACTTGGCTGGAAGCCGCAATTTCAGGACGTGGAGAAGATCATCGCAAGCGCGTGGGCCTGGCATTTGAAGCATCCCGGCGGATACGGAGACTAAACAATAACGAACGCCGAAATCCCAAGCGCCGGAGTTTTCATAGTAGCGCGAGAGGCGGTCTGCATTCAGAAAGGCGTGCACATGCAAGCATCGCCCACCGATTCCCGCGCACGCTTTTTGGAAAAGCTGCGCACAAGCCTTTCCGACAACATTTTTGTAAAGCTGACACTCAGCCGCCGCAGAGGCACGAGTGCGCTGCGAAATGTGTATGCAAGAATCGTGGAGCTGAAGGCGGGGTGGGCACTCTCCTTCACGCTGCGCGAGGCGACGCGCGATGTGACGCGCAACGAGTCGTTCACCAATGCGCCGAGGCTCGTGGAGGGCTGGATGACGGAGGATTTTGAAGAAGCGCATCTTTTTACCACGACGGGCGACTGGCGATGGAAAGATGGCGGCGAGCTGAAGGCATCGCGGCCCACATTCGCAGCGGCGCTCTCCACATCGCACGACCGGGAGAAAGTGCGTGCGGTGGGCAATGCACCATTTTTAGAAAAACTCGGCGTGACTGGGCCGGATGGCGCGGCGCGTCCGGGCATGGCGGACAAGTTGCGGCAGGTGGAGCGGTTTGTGGAAATCCTCGGCCATCTTGTAGAAGGTTCGCCGCTTGCAAATGCGGAGCACATTGCCGCGTGCGACATGGGCGCCGGAAAAGGATACCTGACTTTTGCGACGCACGATTTTTTCCAGCGGCGCGGCGCGAAAACGACAATCACGGGCGTGGAGTTGCGCGAGGGATTGGTGCTGCGTGCAAATGAAGTGGCGACTTCACTCGGCTGCGAAGGGCTGCAATTTGCTGGTGGCGAAATCGGAAACTTCGCGCTGCCGGAGAAGCTGGATGTGCTCATCGCGCTGCACGCTTGCGATACCGCGACCGACGACGCGCTCGCTGCGGGAATCCGCGCAGAAGCAGGGCTGATCGTCGTCGCGCCTTGCTGCCACAAAGAAGTGCGGCGGGAGTTTTCATCGCCAGCGGTGCTCGCGGATGTGCTCCGCCACGGCATCCTCGCGGAGCGGCAGGCGGAACTGCTCACGGACGGCTTGCGGGCGATGCTACTGGAGATCGCGGGCTACGAGGCAAAGGTGTTTGAATTTATCTCCAGCGAGCACACTGCAAAAAATCTGATGCTCGCCGCAGTGAAGCGCACGCAACCGGCAGATACTTCCGCACTGCGCGCGCAGTTTGCGGAGACGATGGCGTTCTTCAACCTGCGCACTCAGCGGCTCGCGACGCTGCTCGGCCTGCAATGAGCACTGGTTTTTCCCGCCACGAAATCAACACGCTAAATCGTGTTCGCACGCGCTTTCTCGATGGCACGAATGCGGGCGGCGGATACTGGGAAAACGATGAGGAACTCGCGCTTTACGACTCCACGTTTGCGGAGCGCATCGGGTGGAAGTGGGACGCCGTCCTGCGCGAACTCACTGCGCGTAACTGGACGCCACGGAGCCCACGGGTGCTTGATTTCGGCTGCGGCAGCGGCGTCGCTTCACGGCGCGTGGTGGAGGCTTTTCCGAGCATTTCGGAGGTGCTGCTTTGCGATGTTTCCGGGCGTGCGATGAGTTTTGCGGAGCGAAGAATGCGGGCCGCTTTTCCGCATGTAAATGTAAGCCTCGCGGACTCCTCGCAACCACTCCCGCCGGACACTTTGCTGGTCGTAAGTCATGTGCTGAACGAACTCCCGCAAACAGAGCGCGCAAAGCTGATGAGACTCGCTGCGCAGGCTTCGGAAATCCTGTGGGTCGAGTCCGGCTCGCACGCCGACAGCCGCTTGCTGCTCGCTGTGCGCGAGGAATTGACCGCGCAATTTTCCATCGTCGGCCCGTGCCCGCATTCCCGCTCGTGCGGAATGCTTGCGGCGGAAAATGCCGCGCACTGGTGCCATTTCTTCACGTCCTTCCCGTCGCACGCCGCACAGGATGCACGTTGGTCGCAGCTTGGGCGCGAGCTTGGCATTGATTTGCGGGCGCTTCCTTACAGTTGGCTGGCCTTGCAAAAAACACCGCTGCCCTCCGCTGCGGCTGCGCGGGTGATCGGCACGCCGGTGGAGAAAAAAGGGCACTTCGAGGTGCTCGCTTGTGAGCCGGAAGGTGTGCGCGAATTGGTCGCGCAGAAACGCGACGTGCCTGAGTTTTTCAAAGCACTGCGCAAACGAAATCTCGCGCCGTCTTATCAAATCGCAGTCGAAGCCGGAAAGATTACCTCCGCCACTCCGCCGTCGTAATCCTTGCCGTGGCGCGAGGCATCTGGCACACGGCACCCATGCGCGACGTATCGAGAATCAAGACTGCCGTTCGGGATGTCCCCGATTTTCCAAAACCCGGAATCATCTTCAAAGACATCACGCCCGTGCTCGGCGACGGTGCGCTGTTTTGCGAAGTCATCGATCTGTTTGCGGATTCGCTAGCGGGTTCCGGCGTCACAAAAATCGTGGGCATTGACGCGCGCGGTTTTATTTTTGCAAGCGCCGTGGCCTACAAGCTCGGCGTCGGCTTTGTCCCCGTGCGGAAAAAGGGCAAGCTCCCGTGGACCACGCGGAGCGCGGAATACGATCTGGAATACGGCAGCGCGATTATGGAAATCCACACGGATGCCGTGGCTCCGGGCGAGAAGGTCGCTTTGATCGACGATGTGCTCGCAACGGGCGGGACTGCGGCGGCTGCGCTGCGACTACTCGAAAGCAGCGGCGCAAGCGTGGTGAGGGCGCAATTTCTCATGGAACTCGGCTTCCTCGGCGGGCGCGAAAAGCTGGGCGATGTGAGCGTGGATTCGATTTTGGTGTACTAGAGGGACTATAAAAACCGTAAACTTGGCACGGCGCGGGCTAATCGTAAGACTGACATGCCAATACGGATACTACAGCTCACATACTTCCGCATCGCGACATGCTTCGGGATTGCCGCAAGCACCGCTCATGCAGGATTTCAGGACATTGCCAGCGTGGGCAATGAGCCGGATTCCATGATACTCCGCGTGATTGCTATTTTGGGTGTAATTGCCGGAGTCGCCCTCGGCGTCGTCTATCGCAAAATGAGCGCGGCCCGCGATCAATTGACCAAGCGTGTAGATGCCGCTGAAGCCGAGTTGCGCGCAGTTCTCACGATGACGGATGAAGCAATGCTGCTGCTGGATTCCAGCGCATTCATCCGCAGTGTGAATCCTGCGGCAGAGGAAATTTTCGGACGCTCTGCGCAGGATCTCATCGGCGAAGAACTGGGAAATTTAATCGCCCACCCGATGAACCTCGCGGAACTCAGCAAACACGGCCCTTCCCTCTTCACTAGCACGACCACGCAGGCAGGCACCCGCGAGCGCGTCGAAGTTGTGATTTCCGAAGTGCATCTCTCGCGAGGCAACACCTACCTCGTCATCGTTCGTAGCGGGACAAACAGCGCCGGCGTCCCGGACCTCACCGCGCCCGTGGCCAAGTTTTCCCACGATCTCAACAACGTCCTCACCACCATCACGGGAAATCTCTCGCTGATTCTCAGGACTTCGTCGCCCGATCCCGTCACCATGGAGCGAATCACCGGCGCAAAACGCGCCGCGCTGAAAGCACAGGAACTCAATCGCAAACTCCTCCTGCAATCCCAAGGCGAAGACGATGAGCCAGCCATGTCCACCATCGTTCAAATGCCAACGCCCGTGCCGACTCTCCCCGTGGCTGCTCCACACGAACCGCACACCGCACACCGCCGTGTATTAGTCCTCGATGACGAGACGGAAATTTGCGCTCTCATTTCCACCGTGCTCGCCCCGCTCGGCTACGAAGTCACCGAGGCCTACGACACACATCAAGCCATCTTCGCATGTGAAGAAGCCATGAAGGTGGGCAAGCCTTACGAACTCGTCATCTCCGACCTCAGCCTCCCCGACGGCATCTCCGGCGAAGAAACCGTCCGCCGCATGAAAATGATGATCCCCGGCCTCAAAGCCATCGTCTCCAGCGGCCATGATGCGGACCCGGTGATGATCAATTTCCACCTACACGGCTTCTGCGCCGCCATCCCAAAGCCCTACGACATTTCCAAACTCGGCCACATCATCAGCAAAGCACTCGAAGCCGATCCTAAGCGAAAAAGTGCATAAAACCGAACGCCGCGATTGAAGGCAGAAAGTGTAAAGGAGCGGCAAATTTATTCGCCGACCTTTGCCACCGCGTAGCGCACAATTTTTTCTTCGCGCCCCGCTGATGAGATTTGCGCTTCGCGATATGGGTGTCGGCGAATGAATTAGCCGCTCCTTTACGTCTCCCGCGCTTGGCTGACTCAAATCGCGGCATTCGGGTTTATACTTCGGAGAAGGTGGAGGTGCCGATGAAAGGAACCTCACCCACATTAGAACAGTTGGACGCAGGCTTCTGGCGTGCTAGTTTTCTGCCGTGCGCGAACCGGTATCCATTTCGACGAATTTGTCGGGCAGCTTTTTGATTGCTCATCCGAGTCTTGTGGAGGCGACGTTTCGGAAGACGGTGATTTTTCTCGCGGACCATGATGCGAAGACGGGTAGCTTCGGGCTTGTGATGAATAGGCCGACGGGGAAGCTCGTGGGAGAATTGCTCAACGACCAGCCGCTCGGCCAGCTTGCGCGGGTGCCGGTGCTGACGGGCGGGCCGGTGGAGCACGACAAGTTGTTGCTCGCGGCGTTTCGGTGGAGCGGAGATAGGCGGCTCATCGAGTGCAGGCATCACATTTCGCTGGAGGAGGCGGCGCAACTCACGGTGGCGAGGGACCACACGGTGCGTGCATTCATCGGCTACAGCGGATGGACAGGTGGCCAGATCGAAGGAGAGCTTGCTCAACGCGCGTGGCTGGTTCGCAAGGCAGATAAAGCCGAGGTACTGGAAGTGGAGCGCGCACCACGCATCTGGCGAGAGATCACGAGCACGTTTGGCCCGTGGTTTCAATTGGTCGCAGAAGCACCCGATGATGCGGGGCTAAATTAACTCTTACTGCGCTTTTTGGATCAGTAATTTGAGAAAAGAGATAGAAAGAATAAGAGCCAGACCGAAGTCTGGCTCTTTCTGAAATTACTATGCGGAATTTGTGTTAGCGATTGCGCTTATCAGTTTCTGGCTGGTTCAGTGTGCCTTCGATTGCATTCGCAGTGATGGTGCCGTCTTCGTAGATGGAGTTGGCGAGGGTAGTATTATTGAAGGCAGTATTTAGAGCGGCATTCACTGCCGTTGCGTTTGTCTTGCCGCCAAGTTTAGCTCCGATAGTCGGGTTGCTGAGAGCAGCTTTAATCGCATCGAAAACGCCGGGACCGAAGCCCAATGTACCAATCGAGCGCACCGTCTGGGCGATGCTGCCAGCAGCGTCGTCGGCTACAGCAGCTTGAAATACTGGTGCCTTGTTTAGACCTTTGCTGTCTGGTTTGATAAATTCTCCCTGTGCAGCAGTGACATGCACTTTGGAAGAACTGGAAATCACGGTCTTAATTAAGGTAGTCACAAGTGCGACGGCCTTCTTCTGCGCTGCAATGAGCTTGGAACCTGTGAGTGCATTACCAGCGAGGTCTTTTCCTTGGAAATCAGGCAGACCCTTGATGGCGTTTAGCATATACGCTCCGACCTCACCAATTTCATCAATGCGGTTTGTGCGAACGTCACCACTGATGTTCGTTGCGACAACTGGGCGGTTGGTGAGACCGAGGACAAGACTTTTTACGATTGCAGCTACCGAAGTTTGCGCGATGCCTACAACTTTAGTTTTGCCAGCGTCTGTATTCGTCAAGCCGACGCGTGTGCCGAGTGTGACTGATACTGCTTGGACTTGTTCAGCGTCGGCGACTAGAGCGACACTCGTTGCCAGCTTGCTCGCGCTTTTTACCGCAGTTGTAAAAACAGGGTTGAGCGTGGCGGTGGGGATGGTTTGGTTACTGTTGTAATCAAATACGGAATTCACGATGGAAGCCGCAGATGCAGAGTTTGATGTTGCCGCACCCGTCACGATAGAGGGCAAACTCTTGAGCAGCGGTTGCTGAATCTTTGTGCCGACGAATGCAGTAGTGGCGACTAGGTCGCGGGTAAATTGTGCGATTGTGCCAGCAGAGACGGCATCTCCGACGTAGCGCGAAATCTCCAGAGCGGATGCTGAGAGGCCCTGCCCAGGCGCTCCCGGCGCTGCAAGCACTGCATTTGGGGCAATGAGCGCACGCCGAGCGAGGTCGAGGCGCAGCGCATCCGTATTGTTCCGTCCATTAAGCGTTTGGCTTGCGACGATAAGTCCTACGGCAGTTTTAGATGCGGTGGCGCTCTTCGCGGCAGCGTAGGCATCTGCGTTTGTGGTGGCGAGTACGTGAGCAAAATCGTCAATCCATTCGGCGAAGGCTCCTGAGCCAGTGGCAGCGGTCTTGGCGGCGGTGCCGATGTATTTCGCTTTGATTGTTGGCGTGCCTACGATGAAACCTAGGTTGACTTGGTCCGTAACGATGGCTTGGCCGAAGACAGTTCCGAAATCAGATTTATTGGAACTCTTGAGGATTTCTCCAGAGTAGGCAGCAGCGGCACTGGTTTTTGCTTTCATCAGGGCGATCACCGCAGCACTTTGCTGTGCGCTGGTCTTGGTGTTGATAAAAGTTCTCAGTTGCGCCTCCGTAGTTGCTCCGAAAGGGGCAGTTCCTCCGTTGAGTTGCGTAGCGATGGCCTTGAGTTCAGCAACGCCAGCCGAGGCTTGATAAGGGGTGGAAATTAGACCCGCGATTGCGGCGACTAGAATTAATACTGGGCGAGAAAGTGGAGTGGGTTTCATTTGTAAGGTATTTACTTGACCATGGTGTGTCGGGGAATGCACTTGCGCAAGTTGATTTTTGGGGTTTTTGCTGAAATCTCAGTTGATCTTGCGGAGTAGAAACTCGGAACGCAACCAGATGTCAGTTTTTGAAATCTTTATTACTCCGGGCTTTTTTGCTGGTCGGATTCGAGTTCGGATTCGGTGAGTTGCTGATAAACGGAAATCGGCGCCAGATTCATGCTGGAGGCTTTTGATGCAAATGCGGCCTGCTCCTGCGCCTCGGCTTCACGGCCCATGCGTGCGAGAAAACGGCTGTAAAAGCTGCGGATGACGCCGAGATTCGGGTCCAGATTGATCGCCTCGCGGTATGCTGCGCCAGCCTCCACAAATTGCCCGCTTCCTTCCAGCGCCTGCGCGTAGCGGACCCACAGCGTCTCGTCCTGCGGAAAAAGTTTCAGCCCCTTTTCAAAGGACACGATTGCAGCCTCGTAGTGCGGCTTGCGGAGTGCTCGAAGAGTCTGCTCGGCGATACCGCGATGCGCCTGGCCGATCTGGAAGTGGGTAAATGGGTTGCCCTGCTCCCATTCGAGCGATTTTTTCCCATACTCGATGGCCTCCTCAAATTGCTTGTTGCGGACGGCGACGCGCGATTTTTCGCACCAGTATTCGCCGGGGAATTTCGGCAGCGCGATGGCGCAAATCGCGACGCCGATTCCCGCGCTCATCCACAGTGCGATTTTGGACGCGACGCTCCATTGCGGTGCTGGCTCAGGCGGCTTGGGTTCTTCTTTAGGCAGTGCTTCGTAGAACGCATCGGGGAGCAAGTTGGGCGAGGGAACAGGCGGCTCCTCTATGTCTCCAGAGTTGGCTAGAAAACCAAACAGCACCGCCAGAAAGATGGCGTTGCCGGGAAGGTGCATATTAAAATCCACCACCGCGTGCGCCACATGCGCGGCGACGGCAGTGAGAGTGCCTATGTTGAACGCGAGCTGCATCCCCGAAGAATAACGATCCTCGGCCCGCACAGCGATGAGGCGGCGAAATCCCGCAAACCCAGCAAGCCCATGCGCGAGGAGAAAAACTCCCATTCCGACGGCACCCACGATTCCGTATTCGGCGAGCAGCTCCAGATAATCGCCGTGCGCGTGCTCCGGGTCGGGCTGTAGCTCCGGGCGGCGAAAAAGGCGCCCGTAATAAAGATGCGTCCCAGCGCCAGTGCCATAGACCGGCGCGACGCGCCACTGGTCAATTGCTGCGGCCCAGTTTGCGAGGCGGATGTCCGATTTACCCGTGCCGACAGTCTGCACATCACTCAGCTTTTCCAAGCGCTGCCGCAGCATATCGCTCTTCATCATGAGCGGAAAAGAAACCGCCGGCACGACAAGCAGCATCAAAATCGCCGCATACACCGCGCTGGGAAAACGCGCTCGGTTCGTCCGAAAAGTCACAATCAACCCCAACACCAAAAGCACCAGCAGCGATCCCACCGATGAAATCCAGCCGCCGCGACTCCCGGTAATCGCGACGCCGACATAGCAAAGCAGCGCAATGTAACCGAGCAGCCAACGCGCCCACGCTCGCTGAGTCCCCCAAATCGCAATCGCGATGGCAAACGGCGCGACCGCTTCGAGAAATCCCGCAAGGTGAATCGGGCTGATAAAACTGCCGCTCGCCCGCTCACCTGCATCCCGCAAAAAGCCAAACGGCATCCACCCATTATCACCATTCTCTCCGAATTGCCGCACCCCAAACACCACCTCCGCCACCGCCAGCCCAAACATACACACCATAAACGCCACCCGCACGCCCGGCCTCTGCATGAAAAACGCCGACGCCGCATACGCCGCGAGACACGCCAGAACCATGTAAATATCCATCCGCGACAAATACTCCACCGGCGACTGCGAAGCCCGCGCGAGGATGTAGGTAAAAAACACCGCCACCGCGAAAAGGCACCACTTTGAAGGCTCGCGCCCCGGCCTCCGCCCAAAAGGAAGCAGCAACGCACAAACCGCCAGCAACGCATAAGCGGGCAGGCAAAAGACAAGGCGCGTCCCGCTGATCGCAAGTTGGATCATGATCAAAGCGGACGCCACAAGGGCTGCAATCAAGGCATTCACAAAGGCGGCGGACACTACGCAAAGCGGCGCATCACGCAAGATGCTGCTTTGAAAAAACTCGCGATCAAGCGAGATTCAGCCCGCCTGTGCTGTCGCCGACGGGGAGGCGCACGTCAATCCGCTCCAGCATGGAAACCCATAGGTTTGAGACGGGCGTTTCGTCTGCGAAGCGGATGTGACGCCCCGTTTTGATCGTCCCTCCGCCTCGGCCTGCGAGCAAAATGGGGAGGTCGTGGTGGCTGTGGCGGTCGCCGTCAGAGTTGCCGCTGCCGTAAGCAATCATGCAGTTATCCAGCAAGGTGCCGTCGCCTTCTTTCACCGCCCGCAGCTTCTCCAGCACGTAGGCAAATTGCTGGATGTGGAATTTGTTGATCTCACGAATCTTCGCGATTTTCTTCGCGTCATGGCCGTGGTGGGAAAGTTCATGGTGGCCTTCATGCACGCCGATGTCCGTGTAGGCTTTGTTACTGCCCTCATTGGCAAAAACGAACGTGCAAACGCGCGTGGCGTCGGTGCGGAATGCGAGCACCATCAAATCGCCCAGCAGCCGGATGTGCTCGGCGTAATTCGACGGCGTGCCGGTTGGCGGCGCGAAGTCCGGCGGCGCTACGAGCGGCGCGAGCGAGGTGCTTTTTTGCATCCGCTGCTCGATGTCGCGGATGCTGGAGAAATACTCGTCGAGCTTCTGCTGGTCTTGCTTCCCGAGCTGGCGCGAGAGCGACTTGGAATCTTCGCGGATGAAATCGAGCACGCTCTTGCGCGATGCCTGCCGCTTTTTCCGCTCGTCGAGATTGCCGCCGGAGAAGATGCGCTCGAAGACGAGCTTCGGGTTCACTTCCTTTGGCAACGGCTGCGTCGCGGAGCGCCAGGCCATCGTGCTGGAATACACGCACGAATAACCGCTGTCACAGTTCCCCGCCATCGCGCCGGCTTCGCAGCCGATTTCCAGCGATGGCAGATGCGTGAGCGCGCCCACTTTTGCGGCGGCGAGCTGGTCCACAGAAGTGCCCGCGCGGATGTCCGAGCCGTCCGTCTTTCGCGGCTGGCTTCCGGTGAGGAATGCCGCCATCGCCCGCGCGTGGTCGCCCGCGCCATCGCCATTTGCCCGTGCCTTGTCCGCAGCCAGACCGGTGAGCACATTCAAATCGCGCTGAAACGGCGCGAGCGGCTGCAAAATCTCCGGCATAGCAAATCCCTCGCCTTCGGTCTTCGGCGTCCAGCTCGCCATGTCCTTGCCGTTTGGGACATAGACGAAGGCCATCCGCGTCGGCGCGGTCTTTTTAGTCGGCGCACCCGCAGCCCAAGCATTCAGATTCCCCATCGCCTCCAGCCAAGGAAGCGCAATGATAGTTCCCAAGCCCCTTAATACCGTGCGTCGTGATAGTTCCTTCATAATCAGCTGATTCTTCGCTGAGATATAGCGCACAGATGCCAGTCAGCTTAGGAAAAAGCTGGAAAAAATATACCAGCCAAGGAGGACACGAAATTACAGGGCGGTGTTTTTGCCAAAAAAACCTCAGTGCCCTCAGTGCTCTCTGTGGCAAAAAATGACTGCCGTATAAAAATTAGTGGCACAGCCCGCCCCGGACCCGCAAAGAACCGAGAGAGCTGTGCCACTTATACTTCCTTACCTCCAAGGAAAGTTTTATGCGCGACGGCGGCGGAAGCCTAGTAACGTCGCTAGACCACCGATGAGCATGAGTGCGCTTCCGGGTTCTGGTACGGCGCTGAGGACGACATCGTTGCCGCCATTGGCTGCATAGCTGATGGTGAAAAATTGCGAGCCAACATTAAACTCTTCGCCTTCCGTCAACTGATTCCCGAGGTAGGTGAAGCCGAAGCTGTTCAGCGAAACTCCGCCCGTGCTGTCAATCAGTGTGAAAGTGTCTGTGAAGTCCAACGGATCGAATACACCGAGGTCGATGGTCAGCGCGGTGTTGGCGGTGAAGTTCACTGTTCCGCCCACATTCAACTGGTCGTAGTTATTTGCGGAATTTCCAGCTACAGTTCCGAAGATTTCATAGGCCGCTGTGCCGCCGGAGAAGGTGGTGTTTCCTGCATTGAGGATGCCAGGGCTGTTGCCGGGAGCCAAGGTGCCGCTGCTTACTGTGAGCGCACCCACTGTGCCGCTGCCGCCGAGAGTGCCGCCGTTGATCGTAGTTGCGCTACCGCTGATGGAGCCATTTACGAGCAGTGTCCCCGCATCCACCGAGGTTGTGCCGGTGTAGGTATTCGTGCCGGTGAGGGTCAGCTTGCCTGCGCCAGCCTTGGTTAAGGCCCTTGCGCCTCCCGTTTCACCGATACTGCTGCCGATGGTGATATTTCCCGAGCCACCGATGCTACTGTCCGCCGCCAGAGTCACGGAGGAGAGAGTCGCGGAGCCAGCTGTTGCATTTCCACTATCAAAAGTATAGGTTGGCGCTTCGGTGTAGCCGCTGCCAGCCGCCGTCATGCTTACGCCGGAGACGGTGAACTCGGTGGCATTTCCGGTAGCGCTGCCGTTGATTGTCCCGGATGAAAATGTTCCCGCTCCAAAGGTGATCGTGGGACTGGTGGTGAACCCGCTGCCCGCATTGGTGATCGTGAAACCAGTCAACGTGCCGGTCGCCCCGCCGCTCAGAACCGCGGTCGCTGTCGCACCTGCTCCGCCGACGCCAGAAATTGTTACCGTTGGGGCCACTGTATAGACCTTGTCTCCGCCCGAAAATCCCGTG
>JANMLS010000053.1:0-1589 GCA_031372675.1 Verrucomicrobiaceae bacterium | reverse complement strand
TGGCTCCTCCACCGCCGAGCTGGTACTCGTGCTTTTCCCCGTCTCCGCAAAGCTCGCCTCCGAATCCAAGCGCAGCACCGAGCAGGAAACCAGCGCACAACTTTGGGAAAAAAGCGGCTTCGGTGCGCTGGAGAAATTCATCGGCGACACCATCAGCGCAGGCACGGCGCGGAATGAAAAACTCCACAGCGTTTGCCGCAGCGCACAAGTCATCCTCTCCGAGCAAGCCAGCCAGACACGCGCCGCCGCGCAGACTCTCGAAGCCGATACCCGCAAGCTCGCAGAGATTCGCGGAAGCCTCCGCGAGCGCGAGGAACAAAGCATCCGGCAACTCGGCGGCCTCGTCTGGACCCTCTCGCAAAATTACGAACGCACCCAGCAACGCGGGGAAGAATTGCTGCGTCAAAAACTCACGTTCACAAAAACGCTCAAGCTCATCTTCGGCGGTGCGGGATGGGAACGCTCATTTCAAGCCGAGCTGGAATCCAAGCAGCGCGAGTCCGCCACCAAGTCCGTCGCCGACGCGCTGGAACTCATCGAGGACGATTTGAAGAGCGTCTGGAAACAAGTCCACGAGTTGATGCAGCGCCACTTCTCCGAGCAGACCAGCATCGCCAGCCTCCCCGATTTCGCAAAACAGCGCGCGGACCTGCTCAACAAAATCGAGCTATCCCTCATCGAGCGCAGCGACGGCGCGGCGTTTGAAAACCAAATGCAGTCGCTCTTCTCCGAAACCGCCAATTGGCTGCGCGTCCCCGCCGGAGTCATCGCGGTCGGCGGCATCGGCGCCATCGTCGCGGGCGCAGTGATGAAGCTCGCCGTGCTCGACATCACCATGACCGTAGCCGGACTCGGCGCAGCCTTCGGCGGCATCATCGCAGTCATCAAGCGCAACAAAATCCTCTCGCAATACGGACGCCAAATGACCGAGCGCCGCGACGCCCTCACCCAAGCCATCGAAGACCACCTCCGCCACGCCCTGCGCCGTTTCTACTTGGAGCTGGAGCAAACCTTCCAGCCCCTCGAAGCCTTCTGCGCCGCCCAGCAAAAAGTCATCGACCCCCTCCTCTCCCGCATCCGCGAAATGGAAGACTCCCTCGCCAAATGCTCCGCCCGCCTCGGTGGTGCATAAAAAAGCCCCGCTCTCGCGAGAGAGCGGGGCTTTTTGTGGAGCGTGATGCTTTACGCCACCACTGCGGACACCGTCGCGCTCGGCACGCTTTCGCCCGCGTCGTTCACGGCGGTGACTTGGATTTCCACCGTTGCGCCGCTCGGCAGGCCGGTGAGCGTTGCATCGCTATCGCTCACGCTCGCGGCGGCGGTGAACTCCGTGTCCACGCCCACCACTTTCTTCCAAACCCGATAATGCTCCGCGCGGCGCGAATCCGCCCAATCAATATACAAAACGCCCGCCGCGCCCGGCGTCACCAACTGCCCGTCCGGGATGCCCGGAGTCTGCGGGTCTGCGGGGCGATTCAGGCCGAAGGCGTACCAGCGCGCATCATCATCCGCGATCAAAGAACCCAGCTCCTCAGAAGAAAAAGATCCCCGCCCCGCGCGTGGCAAGCATTTTTTACAGCAAAAACCCC
>JANMLS010000021.1:0-15364 GCA_031372675.1 Verrucomicrobiaceae bacterium | reverse complement strand
ATTTGCAAAAGCAGAGCGAGGCCGTGCTGCGGCGTGAGTTCCCGGAAGTGAAGGAAATCTTCTCCCGCATCGGCACCGCCGAGGTTGCCACCGACCCGATGAACCCGAACGTGAGCGACACCTATGTGATGCTCCAACCGCCGGAGAAATGGCGCAGCGTGAACGGACGACGCATCGCCAAGGAGGAACTCGGCAACCTCATGCGCAAGGCCGTGCTCGACCAGGTGCCGGGGCAAAACGCGCTGCTCTCGCAGCCGATTCAAATGCGCTTCAACGAAATCATGGCCGGCTCGCGCGCCGACTTGATGTGCAAGATTTTCGGCGACGACTACGCGGAACTGGAGCGGCTCGCGGGCGAAGTCCGCACCGTGCTCGGCGGCGTCGCGGGCGGCGGCGAGACGGAGTTCGACAGCATCGGCAAAAACCCGATGGTCGAAATCCAGCCCGACCGCGACGCGCTGCGAAAATTCAACGTCCACGCCGACGACCTCAACCGCCTCGTCGAAACCGCGCTCGCGGGCAAGGAAGTCGGCACGCTCATTGAGGGCAACCGGCGCACGCCCATCGTCGTCCGGCTCGCCGAAGATCGCCGCAATGACATCGCCGCGATGGAGCGCCTGCCGCTCCGCACCGAGGCTGGCGGGCTGCTCGCGCTCGGCCAGGTCGCGAAGGTAAAACTCGTGGACCAGCCCGTGCAAATCGCCCGCGAGGACACGCAGCGTCGCGTGAGCATCCTCATCAATGTGCGCGGACGCGACACCGCCGGGTTCGTCGCCGAGGCCACGCAGGCGCTGCGCGAAAAGGTGAAATTCCCCGACGGCTACTACTTCGAGTTTGGCGGGCAGTTTCAAAATCTCGTCGAAGCGAAAGCCCGCCTCACCATCGTCGTCCCGCTCGCGCTCGCGCTCATCTTCGTGCTGATTTTCCTCAGCTTCGGCTCGCTGCGGCAGGCGACGCTCATTTTCCTCTGCGTGCCGCTGGCCGTCACCGGCGGCATCTTCGCGCTGTGGTTGCGCGGGATGCCATTCACCATCTCCGCCGCCGTCGGCTTCATCGCGCTCAGCGGCATCGCGGTGCTGAACGGCATCATGCTCATCAGCTTCATCAACCAACTCCGCGAGCACGGTAGCGCACTGCGCGACGCCGTCGTCGAAGGCACGCTCACGCGGCTCCGCCCGAAGCTGATGACCGCGCTCGTCGCCTCGCTTGGCTTCGTCCCGATGGCCATCGCGACCGGCGCAGGCGCGGAAGTCCAGCGCCCGCTCGCCACCGTCGTCATCGGCGGAATCCTCACATCCACTTTCCTCACGTTGCTCGTAGTGCCGGTGCTCTACGAGTGGCTTGAGCGTAAAACAAAAACCAAAACAACAGCGCCGGAACTCAACACATGAAAACACTACTCCACATCATCACCATCCTCGCCCTCGCCATCACACCCGCGCTTGCGGATGCAAAAGTCAAAGCAGGCCCGCGCAAGGGTCGCATCCTCGAACTCGAAGGCATCAACGCCGAGTTCTTCGTCGAAAAAGACCGCACCATCAGCATCGCGTTCTACGACGCCGCCGGAAAGAAACAGCCCGCCGCCGCGCAAGTCATCACCGCCACCGCCGAAGCACCCGGAGCGAAGACGAAGCTAGAGTTTGAAAAGAAAGGCGACCTGCTTGTCTCGAAAGCCGCACTGCCTGCTGGCGAAGGCTACCAAATCGTCGTGCAGGCAAAAGTCACCGCCGACGCGAAGGCGAAAAACTTCCGCATCAAACTGCAAACGCACATCTGCGGCCCGTGCAACAACCCCGAGTACGCCTGCACCTGCGATGAGTAGGCTCGCCCAAAAGCACAACACAGCATCGCACTGATCCATGCACGACTTCATGCAGCATTTTATTCATCATTTTCTGCACCTGCTCGGTGAATCGCTGCCGCTCTTTCTGCTCGGCGCGGCTTTGGGGTCTGCGCTGGAAATCTGGATGCCACGGCCTTGGGTGGATCGCTGGCTTGCTGGCGGAAAAAGCTCCGTCTTTCTCGCAGCGTGCGCGGGGGCGCTGCTGCCGGGCTGCGCGATGTCCACGATGCCGCTGGCGACTTCGCTGCGCAGGCGCGGCGTGGCAATCGGAACCATCGCGACATTTATCATGATCGCGCCGGTGCTGAGTCCGCACACCATCGCGCTCACTGCCACGATTATCAGCGTGCCGATGGCCGTGGCGCGTGTCGTCCTCGCATTCATCGTCGCCTGTGCGCTGGGGCTGATTTTGAATGCGACGACGAAAAGCGCTTCGGCATCCGTCGCGGAGCCGGAAGCCAAATCGTGCTGTTGCGGCAGTGGGGAGAAAACGGAGGACGCTGTCGAAACCACAAAAATACGGCAGTGGTTTGCGCGGTTCATCGAGAGCCTGAAGGAGCTTGCGCCGTTTCTCGTAGGTGGGCTTGTCGTCGCTGCGCTGCTCATGGCTTTCCTCCCCATCGAGAACTACAAATCCGAGCTGCGCGGGGGTTGGAAAGCCTACGCAATCGCTGTTCTCATCGGCATTCCAGCTTACGTTTGCGATGGCGGTGAAATCCCGCTCACTCGTGCGCTGCTGAGTCTTGGTGTGGGAAATGGCCCGGCGTTTTGCTTCATGCTCGCCTCGGTGGGCACATGCTTTGCGAGCATTGCGATGGCGGGCAAGATCATCGGCTGGCGCAATACGTTCATCTACCTCATCGCATGGCTGGTGCTGGCGATTGGCGGTGGGATCATCGTCGGCGAACTGCTGACATAAATATCTACGAAAGTATTTTGAGAATATGACTCCGATGCTAAAGTTTGAACGTATCTATTAAGCGAATGTCTCACTCTCTTTAAACCGGTGAACTCTTTACGAAACAACGCAGTTTTCAGAACGCTTTGGGTGGTCGTCATCCTTCTCGGCTACACCGTGCTGGCGAATCATTGTGCGCTGGCTTCGTATGCTGCGAAACAGACAGTCTCCGGCGGTGCGAGTTGCTGTGAGCACAAGACCGTCTCTCATCCAGCGCCGCAGCCCTGCCACGAAATGCCCGGCGGTTGCTGCAAGTCGCTCAAAGTCACCACGCCGGACACCGCCAAAGCTCCGTTGCCGGATTTCTCGCTGGTGCTGCCTGATCTTTCCGAGCCGTTTGCACAGCCCGTAATTACGTTGCTTCCCGTTGCAATTCCCAGCACCGGCCCGCCGCCAGATTTCCCTTCGTTTGTTGAGTTGGTTTTGAACCGGAGCCTGCTTTCGCACGCTCCACCTGTCTGCGCCTAGCGTCTCGGTTTCACCGGGCCGCAAAAATAGAAACGCCATTTTGCCCAATCGGGCAAATCTCCGGCGCGGCGCATGTCCGCCGCCCGTCCGGGGCCACGTAGCGGACGAAAACCAAAAAAAAACACACACATGAAAACGATGCTCAAAGCCATGATGGCCGCTGCGCTCGTCGCACTTCCTTTCGCCGCAAGCGCGAAGGACGCCGACAAGTGCTGCTCAAAATGCACGGTGGAAAAGTGCTGCCCGGACTGCAAGGACGGGAAGTGCTGCCCGAAGTGCATAAAGTAGCCACGCGCTGAATACACCAGCTTCCGCCGTGGACGCGCGGCGGAGGCTCGGTGGTGCTCGTTTTCCTCCACCTCAATTCAACTATGAAACTCCTTTTTCTTTTCACGCTTCTTACCACCAGTGCGTTTGCACGGGTCGTCGAATACGATCTCACCATCGCCGAAACCACGCTCGCGCCTGCGGGAAAAAACGTCCGCGCACTCACCATCAACGGCGGTATTCCCGGCCCGGTGCTGCGCTTTACCGAGGGCGACACTGCGCGCATCACGGCGCGGAATCATCTCCGCAGCGAAGACACGAGCCTGCACTGGCACGGTCTTCTTTTGCCAAACATCGAAGACGGTGTGCCGGGCCTCACGACGCCGCGCATCAAGCCGGGCGGATCGCGTGTGTTTGAGTTCACGCTGCGGCACGCGGGCACTTACTGGTATCACTCACACACCGGCTTGCAGGAGCAGCGCGGCGTTTATGGCGGCATCGTCGTCCAGCCACGCAGCGGAAAAAAGAACACCCGCGACCATGTGCTTGTCCTCTCGGATTGGACGAATGAGAACCCCGACGAAGTCATGAAAACGCTCATGCGCGGGAGCGATTGGTATGCGATTCGCAAGGGCACCACGCAGAGTCTGCTCGGCGCGGCGCAGAGCGGGTATTTGAAACAATTCCTCAAGCGCGAGTGGTCGCGCCTGCCGCCGATGGATGTCTCGGATGTCGCTTACGATGCCTTCCTCATCAACGGCCAGCGCAGTATCCGCCTTGATGCGCGGCCCGGAGAGACGATGCGACTGCGCGTCATCAACGCGGGCGCGTCCACATACTTCTACGTCGAGAGCAGCGCCGGCCCGCTCACCATCGTCGCGAACGACGGCATGGACGTGCGCCCAATCCGGCAAAAGCGGCTGCTCATCGGCAATGGCGAAACCTACGATCTGCTCGTCAAGGTGCCGCCGAGCGGTGAGTGGGAATTTCGCGCCTCGGCGAATGACGGCAGCGGCTTTGCCTCCGCCGTTTTTGGAAAAGGCACGCAGCATCCCGCGCCCACGCTGGCAAAACCAAACGGTTACAGCATGTCCGTCGCGCTCGCCGCAGTGCTCGATCAATTAGATGAAACAGGATCGCTCACCGACGCGCAGGCGCTCGCGCAGGAAAAAGACCGTCCGCTCCCGCCCTATCGCCGTCTCCGCGCGACGCACGACACGACGATTCCGGGGAAGAAAATGCCGCGCACCATCCCGCTGCATCTCACTGGCGACATGATGCGCTACATTTGGAGCATCAATGGAAAGACTGTGAACGAGGAAACGAAAATCGTCGTGAAGCGCGGAGAAGTCGTCCGTTTTGAAATCATCAATGACACGATGATGGCGCATCCGATGCACCTGCACGGGCACTTTTTCCGGCTGCTCATGGATCCATCGGCCCCGGCAAAAGACGCGCCGCTGAAGCACACCGTGGACGTTCCGCCGATGAGTCGCCGCACCATCGAGTTCCTCGCCAATGAGGAGAAGGACTGGATGTTTCACTGCCACGTCCTCTACCACATGCACACCGGCATGGCGCGTGTGGTAAGCTACGCGGAGCAGGGCAAGAATCACCGCCCAGTGCTCGACAAACGCGAGCACGACCCCATCAGCCTTATGGCGGATTTTTCCATCCAGACGCACATGACGATGGGAATGGCGATGGCGCAAACGACGCGCAACACGCTCGGCGTGATGTGGGACATCGGGTGGAAGCACGAGATGATGGGCGACCCCGTGCAACACGGCGGCCCCGTCCATGCGCACTCGAAAGAAGAGATGATGTACGAGGTGGACATGATGTTTCAGCGATACCTCAACCCACGCTGGAGCGCGATGGCGGGCTATCGTTTCACAAACGAGGAAGACGCACGCGACCGCGCTTTTGCTGGAGTCATGCACATGCTGCCCGGAATGTTCATGGGCACAGCGACTGTGGATAGCGAAGGCGACGCCCGGTTTTCGCTCGAAAAGAAACTGCAACTCACCTCGCGGCTCGGCGCGTTTGGCCGTGTGGAATACGATACGAATACTGAGTGGGCCTGGACCGCTGGCGCGACCTACACGCTCAACCAGCGCATGTCGCTCATCACGCAATACGACTCCGACCACGGCTTCGGCGGAGGTCTGCAATTCCGCTTTTAGCCAAACCCTTTCGCGGCATACCGCCGCGACTTACCAAAAAACAAAAACACACATGAAAACAAAACTAACATCCATCATCCTCGCAGCCTTCACTACGCTCTTCGCCTCGTGCGCAACTGGCGGCGGCGGAGCGAAGGCTTATCCGCTAAAAACCTGCATCGTCACCGACAACGCCCTCAACTCAATGGGCGACGAGCAAAGCATCGTCTATCAAGGCCAGACGGTGAAATTCTGCTGCGAGCCTTGCGTGGAGAAGTTCCAAAAGAACCCTGCGAAATATCTCGCGAAACTGCCGTAGGAGCCAAACTCCACCAGCTCAGTAAATGCGCGGATGACAAGTCGCCGCCGTGCAGCTAATCCGCAGGAATGCTGCATCGCTGCCACGACTACCGACATCTTTCCGCCCGCTGGCGTGCCGTTGCTCGCGACGCGAAACTGCGCCTGCACCCTTTGTGTGAAGCGTCGGGATTTGCGCTGCATTATTTGAAATCGCCCGCGCTTAAAAATGAAGGCGGCATCTACCTCTCGGCTGGGATTCATGGCGATGAACCCGGCGCGACGGAGGGGCTGCTGGCGTGGGCGGAACGAAATACGCGTCGGCTTGCAAAACTACCGCTGCTTATTTTTCCGTGCCTAAATCCGTGGGGGCTTACGCAAAACCGGCGCGTGGATGAAAAGGGGATCGATCTCAATCGCTGCTTCCAAAACAACCGACATCCGACCGTCGCCGCTGTGCGCAGGATCGCGGGAGAACTGCAATTCTCCGCCGCGCTCATGCTGCACGAAGACTACGACGGCGAAGGCATTTATCTTTATGAACTGCGCAGCGGTGCGCTGTGGGGCGACAACATTCTGGATGCGGCAGAAGCCGAGATTCCGCGCGATCCCAGAAGTCGCATCGAAGGCCGTCGCGCAAACAGAGGACTTCTTGCGCCGAGGTTTTCGCCATCGGATTTCAATGACGCCGGGCATCCAGAGGCAATCTGGCTGTATTTGAATGGATGCAAGCGGAGCCTCACTTTCGAGACGCCGAGCGAGTTCGCGATTGAGAAGCGCATCGCCGCGCATTCCGCAGCGGTTGATGCGTTAGTGAGGCTGGCGAGTTAAACAGCAATCCTCGCGACGCGCTGGCCGATTCCCGTGAGGATGTCCCAGGGAATTGTGCGTGCTTTTTGCGCAAGCTCGGTCGCGGGGATTTCTGCGCCGAGCAGCGTTGCTTCGTCGCCCGCCTGCACATGTTTCAGCGCGGAGACATCCACCATGATTTGATCCATCGTCACGCGACCGATGACGGGGCATCGCTGCCCTGCGATGACGACTTCTGCTCCGCTGCCGGAAAGCTCTCGCGGGTATCCATCGGCGTAGCCCACAGCGAGCGTGGCGACGGTTGCGCGGCACGGCGTGACATACGTGCGACCGTAGCTGATTCCTCTGCCTGCCTCCATTTCACGCACAAGAAGTACGCGGGTTTTCCACGAAAGCACGGGGCGGAAATCGTGATTAAATCCAGCGACAGGCGGGATGCCGTAAAGCACCAGCCCGCAGCGAACGAGGTCTGCGGACTCGCCCGGATAAGCGAGCGTTGCGGCGCTGTTCTCGACGTGGATGCAGAGCTTTCTGCCAGCGAGCGCAGAGATTTCCGCCGCAAGCGGGCGAAAGGCTGCGAGCTGTTCTGCGGTGAATTTCTCGTCGCTATCTGCACAGGAAAGATGCGAGCAGACTCCGACAAGTTCCGCTCCCGGAATCGCGAGAATCTCCCGCGCAGTCGCAAGCGCATCGTCTTTCCAAATGCCCATGCGTCCCATGCCGGTATCAATCGCGAGATGCAGTTTTACGACACCATGTTTTGCGTAGGACGAAGCCTCCGCCGCGCTCGACACAGCGGGCATGTAGCCTTCGCGCACAATCGCCTCGCGCTCGCTGGAAAGTGCTGGGCCAAGAATGAAAATCGGGCGGCTTGTGCAGACAGCGCGGACCTCGCGAGCCTCATTCAGATTCGCGACTCCAAACATGGCGACGGAATCCTGAATCGCCCGCACGACGTGCGTGGTTCCGTGGCCGTAGGCGTTCGCTTTTACCACAGCCATCAGCCCCGCCGATGTGTGTCGGTGGATCGCGGCGGCGTTGTGGCGGATTGCGCTGATGTCCACTTCCACCCAGCAGCGCAGGCTCGTGGCGGATTCGGTTGATTCATTCATGAGGCTCGACAGTCGCTTACTTTGAACACAGATTTCCGGCCTTTGCCAATCACTGCCATGCGTAAGCTGCTCGTCATCCTTTTCATCACCGCCACACTTCCCGCGTTCGCTCAAACTACGCCCGCTCCGCGAGCCGCGAAAAAACCGGCGGAAGCCACGCCAACGCCGGAGCCGAAGAAATCCTTTTTGGGCCGTATTTTCGGCAAGCCTACAATCAAAGCCACGCCGACGCCGGAGCCGACGCCCACTCCCGCAAAGCCAAAGCCAAGGATCCAAAAACCGAAGCCCACGCCGACGCCCGCTCCAGCGGCAAATCCCTCCACCGAGACGCCGCCAACTCCCGATCCGGTCGCGGTGCAGCCTGAAATCGCGAAGCCGCCAAAGCCCGAAAAAAAGCCAGTCGCCGTGCCTCCAAAGATTGCGACAACCGCCAAGCCAAAGCCTGAGAAGCCGGATGTGAGCAATCTCGATGAGCCTGCAAAATACCAGGTTTTCAAACAGCTCGCCGCGCAAGAGCCTGAAATTATCGAGCTGCGAAACAAGGCGGACACAGCGATTGATGAAGCGGAAGCGAAGAAAACTTCCATCGCCTACAATCGCGCGCTTTTTCAAAAAATCCGTGCGCTCGAACCCAGCCTCGATGCCTACGTGGATCGGCTGGAGCAGGCTGTTTTGAAACGTCTGAAATAAGACGTTCCGATGCCGACAACGTCCGGCAGGACTATCCGCCATCTCTACTTCCACATCCCTTTTTGTCCGAAGCTGTGCCCGTATTGCTGCTTCTACGTGGAGACGGGAGCGAAGAATAAAAACACGGCATTTATCGAGTCGCTGCTCGCCGATGTGAAGCGTGCGCAAGGGCTGTATGACATTCGCCCGAAGACGATTTATTTTGGCGGCGGAACGCCCAGCGCACTCCTCGAAAACCAGCTCGCAATGCTGCTCGGCGGGCTGCGCGAGATGCTGGATTGCTCGGAGCTTGTGGAGCTTTCGCTGGAGGCAAATCCAGCAACCGTGCGGCCTTCAAAAGCAAAACTGCTCCGCGATTTCGGCGTATCGCGAGTGAGCCTTGGCGTGCAATCGTGGGACGATACGCTGCTGAAAACGCTGGGCCGTGTTCATTCCGCCGATGCTGCGGAGAGAACCTACGAAACGCTGCGCGAGGCTGGGATTCCATCTGTAAATCTCGATCTGATGTTTTCAGTTCCCAGTCAGTCGGAAGCGCAGTGGCACGCGACGCTGGAGAAAACTATCGCACTAGAGCCAGACCACATTTCCACGTACTGCCTGACCTACGAGGAAGACACCGAGTATTTCCGCAAGCTCACCGGCGGCACATTTGTGCAGGACATTGAACTCGATGCGCGGCTCTTTGAGCACACGATGGAGAGGCTCGAAGAGGCGGGATTTTCGCAATACGAAATCAGCAATCACGCCCGCCCCGGCCGCGAGTCGCAGCACAATCGCGCATACTGGCTCGGCGCGGATTATTTAGGTTTCGGGCCGTCCGCATTTTCCACAGTCGGGCTGAGTCGCTGGGAAAATATCCGCGATACTGCGGAATACACGCGCCGTGTGTTGGGCGGCGAAGCGGCAGCAGATTTTCGCGAAGAACTCACGCAGGCGCAGCGCACGGGCGAGACGGCAGCGTTTCGCATTCGGATGCGCGAGGGCATCCCGTCGGCGGAGCTTTCGCCGTGGGTGAAAGAAATCGCGCACTTTGAATCCATCGGCCTCGTGGAGCGTGCAGGAGAATCGCTCCGGCTCACGACACGCGGGAAGCTGCTGGCAGACAGCGTGGCGGAGTTATTTATTGCGTGAGTATCGCGTAGCGTGGTTTCCATCGTCCTCATGAAAATCCTCAAAACTTCGGCAGCGATGCGCAGATGGCTCGACGCGACGACTGGAAAAATCGTGCTCGTGCCGACGATGGGTGCGCTTCATCGCGGCCACGGCGCTTTGATCCAAAAGGCCCGCAAGCTGGCAGGAAAAGACGGTCGCGTGGTGGTGAGTATTTTTGTGAATCCCACGCAGTTTGGACCAAAGGAAGACCTCTCGCGCTATCCACGCCCGTTTTCCGCCGATGCGGAAATGTGTCGCGCATTGGGTGCCAGCGCGATTTTTCATCCATCGCCTGAAACCATGTATCCTGCGGGCTTCTCGACTTACGTTGATGAGCAATCCGTCGCGCAAGGACTGTGTGGAGCATCGCGGCCCGGACACTTTCGCGGCGTTTGTACGGTGGTTCTGAAGCTCTTCAATTTGTGCAGGCCCGATGTCGCAGTTTTCGGGTTGAAGGATTTCCAGCAATGCCGCGTGATTGCCCGCATGGTGCGCGATTTGGATGTGCAGGTGCGGCTTGTTTTCGCGCCGACTATCCGCGAGCGCGATGGGTTGGCAATGAGTTCGCGCAACGTGTATCTCAGCGCGGATGAAAGGGCGCAGTCTCCGGTGCTGCGTCGCGGCCTGCTTGCGGCGCGTGAGGCGTTTTGCAAAGGCGAGTCATCCGCAGCGAAGCTCACTGCGATGGTCAAAAAGCACATCGCAAAATCCTCGATAGCGCGTGTGGATTACATCTCCGCTGTGGATGGCGAATCGCTGGAGCAAGTTGCCCGGATGAAAGAAGGCGACACCATCGCGCTCGCCGTGTTTTTCGGAAACACGCGGCTTATTGATAACATCCAGATGGAGTAGCGACGCGCTAAAAAGACCGCTGAGGAAGCAGGCGAGCAATGACGTGCGGCGTCGTTATTTCGCAAGAAACCTCTCCGCCCGCAGCACCCACGGCTCATCCGGCGCGAGCATGAAGGTGTTGTGCGTCGTGTCGGGAAGCTCGATGAGCAGCTTCGGTCCGGCGTAGGCTCCGGCGAGTTTGCGGCCTTGCTCCGCGCTCACGACTTCATCTTTTTCCGCGACGACGAAGACCACGGGACCGCGATATTGCTGGAGCGACGCGATGTTGTCGTACGCATCGCGCAGCAAAAGGCGCACTGGCAAATACGGCATCACGCGCTGCGCCACTTCCACCAACCGCGCAAACGGCACGACGAGCACCAGCCCTGCGATTGCATCCGGCTGCTCTGCGGCCATCGCGCACGCCGTCCCGCCGCCGATGCTTTCGCCGAGCAAAATGATGGGCCGCGAATCCGCCGCTCGAAGCTGCGCGATTGCTGCGCGTGCGGCTTCGTAAAACGCGCTTCTCCCCGGTGTGCCGGGACGCGCACCGTAGCCGGGATACTCCATCACATAAGTCTCCCAACCCACCGCATCGAAAGTCCGCAGGTAATTGCTCCGCAGCACCGCGTCCCCCGCGTTGCCGTGGAAGACAAGCAGCCGCGCCTTTGCATTCGGGTTTGCGACGCGCCAGCCGATGAGTGCGCCGCTGGCATCGCGCCACGGGGCCACGCCGCTTTCCTCTGCTTCCTTGAGCAGCACAGGCACGGCGCTCACTCGCGGAAAATAGAGCATCCGGTTTTGACAGCCCGCGACCAGCAGCAGCAACGCGACATACGCGATGGCGAGAAGCCGCAGAAAGCGGAGGAGGAACTTGGGTAAATTACGGGTCATTGGGTGAGCTGAGCTGCTGTGCTATCGAGGCTGTGATTAGTGAATGGTGACTGGTGAATAGTCGCAAGCGTGCTGATGCCACATCACTCGCTTGCGACCAGTCACAATTCACGAGTCACTATTCACAGCCAAAAAGCACAGTTCGCCACCATCATAAGAAAACCGCCACACTACTTCAGCGCTACGAGTTCGCCACTGTTGTTGCGGCAAAAAATCACGCCGCCTGCCAGCACTGGCTGCACCCAGCAGCGACCGCCGAGTACTTTCTTGCGTGGCGCGAGTTCCTTGAAACCAGCGGAAGATGCTTCGGCGAGAATCAGCTCACCGATTTCGCTCAGGATCAAAAGCTTGTCGGCTGCGAGAATGAGCGAGCCGTTTTTCACATTTCGCGCACGCCATTTTTCATCGCCGGTCTTCACGTCGAGGCACACGAGCGCGCTCCTCTTTCCCACCTCACCGTCAATGCCATAAAGAAAACCCTTGGTGTGAACGGGCGAGTTAAACTGCGCGTAAAGGTCTTTGGTGAACCACACTCGCTCGACCGCCCCGCCTTTCACTCGCACTGCCGCTGCGCCGTGATTGTAGGCCGAGGAAAACACGATCAAATCATCCACAAGCAGCGGCGTCACGGCGTTGATCTTGTAGGCCGTCTCCCACTCAAAACGCCACAGCGGCTTGCCGTCGGCTGCGGCCTGCCCGGTGAGTGCGCCAGCTTTGAAGCCGATTGCCGTTTTCTTCCCGTCCACATTTCCGATGACGATGCTGCCGTAGCCCGGTTCATCATCGCCGCTTTTCCAAATCGTCGCGCCTGTCTTCTTATTCAGCGCAATCGTGCTGGCACCTGGCCCGCCGCAATCAATCAGCACATTCTCGCCATCAATCGTAGGCGAAGCGCAGAAGCCCCAATCCATCCGCTTGCCGCCGAAATCACTCACGAGATTTTTGCTCCACACCGGCTTGCCAGACGCCGCGAGCAGACAGGCGACATGCCCATCCGCGCCGATCATATAAAGATGCGCACCGTCAATCGTCGGCGTCGCACGCGGTCCGCCTTCAAAAAGATAATCGCCCAGCTTTGCCTCCCAGCCATGCGACCACACTTCCTTCCCCGTCGCCACATCGAGACACTGCACCACTTCTTTTCCACCGCGAAAACCCGCTGTGAAAACCCGGTTGCCCACCACCGTCATACTCGCGCACCCCGTGCCCACCTGCACCCGCCAAAGCTCCTTCGGCCCATCCGCACTCCACGGCGCGACAGTCTCCGCAGTCGAGCCATCCATCTTCAGCCCGCGATAGTGAGGCCAGTCGGCGGCGCATAAAGTGGCGGCGAAAAATAGTGAGAGCGCGATGGATTTCATGCTGAAGATACAAGATTGCCTCACTCACCATATCAATCTGTGTTTTGCGGCTGAGGATGGCGGTCGCTGCGCGAAATGACGAATTGGCTATCGTCTATTTGCGATTTCCCCGCCGCCTATTCGCGCCATTTCGTGCGGACTAGGAACTCTAGCAGCATCCCGTACACTTCGATTTTGAGCAGCGCCATCGCGCGTTCGGGGTCGCGTTCGCGGCTGGTGTGACGGCTTTGCGTGTCTTGCTCGCCGATGTCCCATTGCGCGGCGAGTGAGAGGCGGGCGCGGTTGAGCGTGTGCATCCATGCGTCCACATGGGAAGCGGGGATGCGAAGCGTGGGGGCCGTGTCTTTCATCGCGGCGAGATTTTCTACGACGAGGTCGAGCGCACTGCTGAAAAGCTCGCGGAGTTCCGGCTCGACGGTGCGTTTCCAATCGGAGTCCGCGTCTTCGTCCGTGCCATTTGTGGGGCTTTGATAAATGCGAGCCTCGGTCTTGTCGTCGTCGGAGCACGCGATGCCGGGCAGCTCGCGAATCAGTGCTCCAAAAAAGGAATCGATCTCATCAATCTCGATCCCGCCGTCCTCATGTTCGCGGAAATTCATTGGCTTTGCTCCATCGTCGCGAGGAGCAGTGCTTGGTGGAGCTGCTGCACGTAATACTCCGCCTGCTCGCGCGCGCCGCTCCACACGAGCGATTTGCCGCGCTGGTGGACTTCGCGCATGTGCGTCTCGGCTTTCTTTTTCGACATGCCGAAAATGCGCATGAAGACGAGCGTGACGTAGCTCATTAAATTGATCGGGTCATTGTGGACGATGACGTTCCAAGGCGTATCCAGCGCTTCCTCGGTTTCGGTGTCTTCGAGGACATCGAGATCGGGTGCCGATGGGCCGAGGCGCGGAGTAAAAGTCGTCATCACGGTGTTGCGGGACGACCGGGCGCGGTAGCTGGCGGAATCGCGACTGGCGGCGCAATGGTGGCTGACGCCGGCTCCACTGCTGGTGCGGTGAGCAGCGACTCGATGCGCGTAATCCACGACTGCGCGCTGGGGTGCTGCGGGAAGGTTTTCAAAAGGCTGAACATCTCGCCAAGCGCACGATTTTTCTGCCCAAGCAGCAGGACATCCTGCGCTCGCGACCATAGCAAATTGGGGCGCTTGATTTGCGTCCACTCGCGCTGCTCGACATCCAGTTTCTTTTCCGCCGCGCGCTCCGTTTCCTGCTTGAGCCGCAGGTCCCAGTAATCGAGCAAGCGTGCGTCTTTCGTGGAGCGAAACTCGGGCAGGATGATGGATTGATAAATGCCCTCCACATTTCCCGGCGTAAATTCCCAGCCGCTTGCGGACTCGCCGCGCTTCTTCCCGCTATCGCCGAGCAGCTCGCCGAGTTGCAGCCAACGCGCCACGGGACTGCCGTTCACGTCGGTGCGGAGGATTTGATCGTGGACGCGCTTCACGCTGAGATCGTCCACCATATCCTTCCTGTCCTTGCGGTCCTTCGCGCGGTCAATGGAGTCATCGAGCCTGCTCATCACATCTTCTTCGGCGCGGACTTGCTTGGTGAAATCAATGATGTTTTGCAGCATCGGCTTCGTCTCCGTGCCCATCGCGTGTTGGAGCGAAAGGCCGAGCCAGTAAAGATGCAGCCGCGCCGCGTTCTGGCATTCCTTGCTGTTCAGCGCGTCGCCGTCGCCGTCCTTCCAATCGCTGATTTTCGCCGCCTGCTTTTCCGCACCTTCAAACTGCACATTCTTCACCGCCTGCTTCCAAAACGCCGCCGCGCTCGCGCCCGAAGCCGCAGCCGCCATGACTTGCTGATACGCGTTTTGCTTCCGCGTCTTGATGCCCGCTTCGTTCTGCTCGCGAATCGCCTTGAGCGCATCGAGCATCTGCCGGAGGTCAATGGGCGGCGCATCCTGCGACTGCGCGAATGCGAGTGCAGGGATGAAAGCGATGGCAGCAAAAAAGTGGAGTTTCATGTCGTGGAGAAATCTAAAGAGTTACGGCTTGGAAACCAGCAGAAACCTGCGTGCCGAGCGCGTAGCGCCGTGGAGTGCTGGAACTTGTTCCCGCCGTGGCCTGCGGGACTTGTCACGCAAAGAGCCGTGGCAACGGCTCACGTCGTTGCGAGCGAGGCTCTGCGCGACAAGTCGCTTGAGTGACGGCGGCGACAAGTCGCACGCAGTCCACGGCTTCGCCCGAGCTTCCGCGCCGCCCTTAAAAATCCACCGCCACGGGTGGGCCGTAGGTGATGCCTTTGGAGTTCACCAGCTTCGTCCTAAACTGCATCGCGGCTTGCTCAAATGCCGCATTTTGCACGATTTGCGACGGTCTTATGAGCGGCGTGTCGTGTCCGAACTCGGTTTCGCCGGGCAGTTTGTATTGGAGCAGCTTGATGGTCGCGCCGTCGCCGCCTGCCGGTGCGTAGTTCACCGTGGCGGAGTCGGCTGTCTCGACTGTGATGCTCTCAATCAAGAGCACCTGCGGGGCTGTCGTAGCCGGGTTGTAGTCGGAGCTGGTGGGG
>JANMLS010000005.1:0-1813 GCA_031372675.1 Verrucomicrobiaceae bacterium | reverse complement strand
CCACGCGCTCTTCGGTCGCGCCGTGTTGCAAGACCACTTGATGGCGAACGCGCTCGTGGTCCCGCCGGACCTTCCGCTCACCGACCTCGTGCAACTCGCCTCGATTCGGGAGAACGCCGACTTCTATGATGACATTGCGGTGGTCACCGAAGACCGGCGTTTTGTCGGGCTGATCCCTATGCAACGAGTGGTGCGGCTGCAAACTTCCCTGCTGCTCGACAACCTCGCCGAAGTGCGCTCAAAAAGCGCGGAACTCGCAGCCCGCAACCGGCAGATGGAGGACGATCTGCGCATGGCCCGCGAGGTCCAGCTCGCAATTTTACCCGATCGCCCGCACCGCCTTTTTCATGGCGGACGCAGCCTTACCACTTCCCATTTCTATGAAGCATCCGAACACATCGGGGGCGATTTTTTCGCCGTGCTCCAGCCCGCTCCGGATAAGCTCGGTCTGTTTGTTTGTGACGTGATGGGCCACGGTGTCCGCTCCGCGCTCATCACCACCCACATCAGCGCCTTGGTGCAGGAGTCGCACGGCGCCGCGCTCGACCCCGGTCGGTTCCTGAGCGGCCTGAATCACGGTCTGCAACCCATTCTTCAAAGCGCCGGCAAACTCATTTTTGTGACTGCGGCCTACGCGCTGATAGATCTCTCGCAAAACGAAGTGCGCTACGCCCAGGCCGGCCACCCGCGCGGATTGCTCTGGCGTGCCGCCGACAACGCCGCCGCGCCGGTGCCGATCGAGGCCGATGCGGAAGGCCCGGCCCTTGGCCTGTTCAACGACCTCGACTACGTCGCGTCGCGCTTTGCATTTTCCGCCGGCGATACCCTGCTCCTTTATACCGATGGCCTCGCGGAAGCGATGGCGGCGGATGAGACCGAGTTCGGCACGGAACAAATCCAGCGATCCTTTGCGCGCGCCATGACTGCGGGAGATCCGGACCCTGCGGCCAAGGTGGCTGGAGCCGCGCGCGCCCACGCGGTTGACGGACGATTCACCGATGACGCATGCATCCTGGTGGCAACGCTCCGCGACGATGCCACCCGTTCAGCCTCTGATAGTGCGGAAAGCCAATCTGGCTAGGGTGTTGGGCGTGGCCTTGTTCCTGGACAGGTTGAAGCTTTGTTCTAGGACTTGGACAGGTTTTTAACGTAAAGTCGCCAAGACGCAGAGTTCTAATCAAGGAAGGTTACGGCATGTTACGGTGTTCCTTGAATACTTTCCTAACTTTCCTTGATTTTACCCGTTCATGGATGTCGCGCCCAATCCCTACGCGCCAAGAGAAGTGCTAGGTGAAGTCTTTGTTATCCCTTGGAAATCCAACACAGCTCCTGGCGCCTCGGTTCTGGCCACTTGTGTCTAACGGCGCCCCTCGTCGTTGTCCGACCCCCGGTGCTAGATTCCGTCTCAATTAAAAAAAACCGCCTTACGACATCACGACCGACCGATTTTAAATTAGATCGGCCGCGTTAAGTCTTACACCTTCCGCAATGCTCGAAGCCAACATTGAATCCCTCCGCCAGCTTTACCTCTCTGACCAGCGTCCCTGGATGGTCGGTTTTAGCGGCGGGAAAGATAGTTCATTGGTCGCGCACCTAATTTTTGAGGCGGTCCGGTCCATCCCTGCGGACGACCGCACGAAGGTGATTCACTTTCTCTGCACCGATACGCGCGTCGAGATTCCCGCAGTGGTTGAGACAATCGAGGGCACGCTCGCCAAAATGCAGGCAGCTTCCAACGAACAGGGGCTCCGCATCACCACTCACCTACTCCGCCCGCCGGCCGAACAAACCTTCTGGGTGAACATCATCGGGC
>JANMLS010000443.1:0-5379 GCA_031372675.1 Verrucomicrobiaceae bacterium | reverse complement strand
GGTAATTTTCACAACGGACAACGGCTACTTTCACGCCGAGCACGGGCTGGCGGATAAGTGGTATCCGCACGAGGAAAGCATCCGCGTCCCGCTCATTATCCGCGACCCGCGTTTGCCAGCGGAGAAGCGCGGGAAAACGGACGACTCACTCACGCTAAACGCGGACCTCGCACCGACCATCCTCGCCGCCACAGACACGCCCGCGCCCGCTCGGATGCAGGGCCGGGACATCGCGCCGCTTTATCTCGCGAAGGAAAAACCGGAGTGGCGCACGGAGTTTTTCTACGAGCACGCCACCATCGCAAACGGACGCATCCCTGCATCCGAGGCGCTCGTCTGCCGCGACTGGAAGTATATGTTCTGGCCGGAGGCGAAATATGAACAGCTCTTCAATCTACACGCCGATCCGCAGGAGGAAAATGACCAGGCCCGCGATCCGAAAGTCGCACCCGTTTTGAAGAGGATGCGTGCGCGTTTTGCGGAGTTGAAGGCTGCGGCGAAGTAGCAGGGCTACCGTCCTTTTGAAAACCGAACGCAGTAAATCGGTGGCAGTTCCGCGCTGATTCGCTGCCAGCTTTCGCCAATGTCCTCGCTCACCCAAAGCGAACCGGTGGTTGAGCCGAAAGCGAGCGTGCGGCCATCGTCTGCGACATCGAGGCAGTGGCGATAGGCGATGTGGTAAGCGTGTTCTTGCGGGAGTCCGGCGTGGTGAACGGCGAAGGTTTTTCCCGCGTCGCGTGTCTCCGTCACGCAGACTGCACCATCACATGCGATGCGCATTTCGTCTTTCACGCCGGGCACGAACCACGCGCGATGCGGCTCGGCGGGATGCACGGCGACGGAGAAGCCGAAAACGGATGGCCCGGCCTCGGTGATGCGCCGCCAGTTTGCGCCCGCGTCGTCGGAAAAAAAGATGCCGTTGTGGTGCTGCATCCACATGCAATCCGGCGCAGCAGGACACGCGACGATGCGGTGCGGGTCCTGACTTTCCGGCTGTCCGGCAAGCTCCGGCGGCATGTAGTCGCTCACGAGTCCTTTCCCCAGCACTTCCCAAGTCGCACCGCTATCGCGTGTGGTCCAGACTCCGCCGCAGGATATGGCGATGGTGACGTGCCGCGAATCTCGCGGGTCCACGCAGACGGAGTGGATGCCCGGCCAATCGGCACCGCCGCCAAACCATTTCTTGCGCGCCGGATTATCCCACAGGCTGCGGACGATTTCCCACGAGCGACCGGAATCGGCTGACTTAAAAAGACCGCCGGGAATCGTGCCGCACCAAAGCACGCCCGGCTCGCCAAGTCCGCCCGCTTCGAGCGCCCAGATTTTCTCCAGTGTGCGGGGGACGGGCTTTTGGCGCATGGGGTCCATGATGTCTTCCTCGCCCTCCGCTTTTGGCGGATAGACGGGCACCGCACGCTCCTCCCAAGTCGCGCCATCATCGGCGGAAGCATGAAGCTTTGTGCCGAAGTGACCGTGCTCGACGGCTGCGTAAAGTGTGACGTCGCGCGCATCGGGAAGGAGCATGGGAACGGAAACTCCGGCGTGCGAAATTTGGACGATGCGCCATTTGCCAGCGCTGCGTTCGATGAGGAAAAGTCCTTTGCGGGTGCCGACGTGGAGTAGCGTGTTCATGGTGTTTTGTGGAAAAGTTTTCTATCCGCCGGAGAGCGATTGCATCACGAAAATCTGTGAGCTTTCACGCACGGAATCGGTCAGCGAAATACGGTCGCGGATACATTCGCCATCAATAAAAACGGCGACGTGTTTTCGCAGCGCACCTTGGTCATCAAGCACGTACCCGCGAAGTGTGGGAGTGGACTCGAAAACGGCTGCAAGCGTGTCTGCAACCGTATCTCCGGCGACCACGCACTCGGGCGCGGCGGTTTGGCGGGCAAGATTCGCAGTGAAGCATACGCGAGGCATGTGAGTCGGCATTTACCAAAAAAGCACCAGTGGTGAACAGCGCGATGTTCATGAACAAAAATCCGTTCGACTTATTTCTTCTGGCTGCTCTAACGCAAACACGTTCTTATGCACAAATCCCAACTCACCCACCTACTCTGCCTGCTATCCCTCAGCGTCGCCCAAGCCGCTCCCGGCGATGCTCCGAAAGAAAAACCAAAGGCGAATCCCAAACCGACCGGCGTAGGACCAGCGATTGGCGCGAATGTGGCGACGCCGGTTTCCAGCATCCGCGCGATGAAGGATTACAAGGTGGAGCTGATTTACTCGGTGCCGGGCGGTGACCAGGGTTCGTGGGTGAGTCTTTGCAAGGATGACAAGGGACGTATTTACGCGAGCGACCAATACGGCGGGCTGTATCGCTTCAATGCACCCGCGCCGGGTCAACCGCTGAAGCCGGAGGATGTGCAGAAAGTTCCTGCGGATGTGCGCGCGGTGAACGGGATGCTGTTCGCATTTGGTGCGCTTTATGTCGGCGTGAATGACTACGAGAAGAAGGTGACGAGCGGGCTGTATCGCATCACCGATAGCAATGCGGACGACATGCCGGACAAGGTGGAATTGCTACGTGCGTTTGAAGCCGGCAGCGACCACGGCGTCCACGACATCCTGCCTACACCGGATGGAAAGTCGCTTTATCTCATCACGGGAAACAACGCAGTTCTGAAGGAAGGCCCAGTCGCGGGGACCGTGGATAGCTCGCCAGTCGCGAAGCTGTGGGGCGATGACCACTTGCTCCCGCGGATGCCCGATGGTCGCGGCCACAACCGGCACGTGATGGCGCCGGGCGGGATTATTTACCGCGTCTCGCCGGACGGGAAGAAGTTCGAGATTTTCGCCTCGGGCTTCCGCAATATCTACGACGGCGGCGTGAATCGCGACGGCGAGCTTTTTACGTACGACGCGGATATGGAGTATGACTTCAATACCCCGTGGTATCGCCCGACGCGCGTGAACCACGTCGTAAGCGGCGGCGAATACGGCTGGCGCAACGGCGCGGGAAAATACCCCGAGTTTTACTACGACAACCTGCCCGCGACGCTGAATATCGGCCCCGGATCGCCCACAGGCACAGTCTTTGGCTACGGCGCAAAGTTCCCGGCGAAATATCAGGATGCGTTCTTCGTACTCGATTGGAGCTGGGGAAAAATCTACGCGGTGCATCTCAAGCCATCCGGTTCCACTTACGCTGCGACCAAGGAGGAGTTTATCACCGGCGCACCGCTGCCGGTCACGGATGCAATTATCGGCAAGGACGGCGCGATGTATTTCGCCATCGGCGGACGGCGCGTGCAGAGCGGGCTGTATCGAGTGACTTATACGGGTAGCGAAAACACAGCACCGGTAAGCAGCACCGCACAGCGGGCCGTGGTACCTGGCTATGTTGTTAGCGGAAGGACTGGAACCGCATCCGCATCCGGGTTCCCGCTTCGCAGACAACTCGAAGCCTTCCACGGCAAGCAGGACCCGAAGGCTGTCGAGTTCGTCTGGGATCACCTCGGCAGCACCGACCGATACATCCGCGCCGCCGCACGCACCGCCTTGGAGCATCAGCCCGTTCAGCAATGGCAGGACAAGGCGCTCGCGGAAACAAACGCCACCGCGCAGCTCGAAGCCCTGCTCGCACTCACCCGCGTCACCGGCGTCTGCCCGACACATCGCAAACCCGGTCACGTCGTGAACACCGCGATGCGCGACAAACTGCTCGCCGCCGTGCTCAAGCACGATTTCGCCAAGCTCAACAACGAGCAACGCCTCGCCTACGTGCGCCTCACGCAGATCGTGCTGAATCGCTTTGGCAAACCGGACGACGCGACCGTGGCGGCAATCATCGCCAAGCTCGACCCATCGTATCCCGCCGACAACTTCGAGCTAAACTGGCTGCTCACCGAGACACTCGCCTACCTCCAAGCGCCAAACACCGCAGCGAAAGGCATGGCGCTCATCGCCGCAGCCGAGAGTCAGGAGCCGCAAGTGGAATACGCCCGCAGCCTTCGTTTCCTAAAGACCGGCTGGACGCCCGAGCTTCGCAAGCAGCAGCTCGAATGGTTCCTCAAAGCCGCAAACTACAAAGGCGGCAGCAGCTTCGCCATTTTCATTGATTTCATCCGCAAAGACTCGCTCGCCACTTTTTCGGACGAAGAAAAGAAGCAATTCGCCGAACTCATCGCGAAAAAAGCCGAAGTAAAATCCGCACTCGAAAACGTCGGTGCAATGTTCGCAGGCCGCACGCCGACGAACTGGACGCTTGATGAACTCAGCGAAGCCGCGAAGACCGGACTCAAGGACCGCAACTTCGACAATGGGCGCAAAATGTTTGGCGCAGCCGCGTGCTTTGCCTGCCACCGCTTCGGAAACGCCGGCGGCATGACCGGCCCCGATCTTACAGGCGCAGGCGGACGCTACAGCCCGCACGACCTGCTCGATCAAATCATCAATCCAAGCAAGGAGATCAACGAGCAGTTCGCTCCCGTCATCGTCACAAAAAACAATGGCGAACTCGTGAGCGGCGTCGTCGTGAATCTCAGCGGCGACAACGTCACAGTGAACACCGACCTCAGCAACCCTGACCAGCGCATCAACATTGACCGCAAGCAGGTGAAAAGCATCGAGCACAGCAAAGTGTCCTCCATGCCGCCCGGCCTGCTGATGATGCTCAAAAAGGAAGAAGTCCTCGACCTTCTTGCCTACATCCTCAGCGGTGGCGACAAAGCGAATGCGATGTTCAAGAAGTAGTCTGTAGAAGGCTGCTCGGTCGGAAGAAACTGGGAATAACTCGAATTTCCGAACCGCAAATTTTGCAAATTCTAAGTCAGACAAAATCTGCGCAATCCGCGAAATCTTCGGTTAAGTAACTGCTATCGCTCAACTGGTTACAGCGATTTATTCCCGCTTGTGAAAAATTTCACTTGCGGGATTCGGGGCGATGAGTCACTTTGAAATCGTTCTGGGGGGAACAGCGGGGTCGTTAGCCAATCGGTTAGCGGCCCCGCACTTTTTTGGCCATCGGCACTTCCTCAGATACTCCTCTTTAGTTTTTCAGCGACTTGTTGATTAGTCCGCTGCCGATACACCGCGAGCAGGTTGTTTTTCCTAGGATGTTTGCGGATTGACCAGATGCCGAAACCACCAACCCCATTCCCTTGCAATCAGGGCAGACCGTTTTGTCAGTCGGTACTTTGAGATCGCGAAATCCGCGCCCGATGCAAATCGGACATGCCTGCCTTACTCCATCCAGCGATTCCTTGGTTTGTATGGGCTTTTCACCTTTGCACATCGAACAGATCACATGCTCGTCCTTGGGTGAATTTTTGGCGAGCAGCTCGGCTTGCGTTGGAACCTCCACACGAGTGACCTCCGGCTCGCAACCGGCGAGCAGAGTTAAAAGGGCGAGCGTGATGGGAATGAGCGTTTTCA
>JANMLS010000429.1:0-30764 GCA_031372675.1 Verrucomicrobiaceae bacterium | reverse complement strand
CGGAACCGGTGGGGAGCTGCTTCATGATTGCGGCAACGGGGAGGACTACTTTCACATCCGAGGTGGGCATTTGGTTGACCTGCCCTTTGAGGTCCGCTGGGAACTTTTCGAGAATCGCCCGCAAAGAAAGCGAGGCGACCGCGACGCCGCCCATCGCTTCAGGATGCTTGGCGTTTGCGTCTGGAGCCTTTGCACGGACCACGGCTTTGACCGCGGGTGATCCATTTTTGTAAAACAGTTTTTTGAGAAAGTTGAGCATTGGGCTGTATCTGATTTGCAAAATGAGAACTAGCAGCCGCAATGCCAACCCGCGTTCCGTGATTAAAATTTCACAAACAACACGAGGAGCCAGCCCCCGGCTTAGAGCTTGCTACAAAACTTGTACGCTGCGCTTGTGCCGCTGGCACGGGACACTGTAAGACTACTCATCGCATCATGGGGCATCGCCAAAAAATTCTCATCCTCGACGACGAACAGGACCTACTGGAAATTTATCAGGAAATCCTCGCCCGCCTACCTTCCCAGCCTGAGATCAGGACGGCCAGCAGCGGCACAGAAGCGATTTCCGCTCTGGAGGCGGAGCCTTTTTCCCTCCTGCTCGTGGACCTCAACATGCCGCAGATGGACGGCTTTCAAGTCCTCGCAATCGTCCGCCGTCGCTTCCCCGCTCTCCGAACGGTGGTGATGACGGGCGCGACCGATGAAGACCTGCGCGGGCGCGCATACCGCGTGGGCGTGGACCTTTATATCGAGAAACCGAAGACAGGCCGCGAGATTATCTTTTTTGTGGACTGCATCGAATCGCTGCTTGAGCGTGAAAGCCAAGGCGGATTCCGTGGCGTGCAGAGCAAGACGCTGCTCGACATCATCCAGCTCGAATGCCTCACGCAAAATACCTGCGTCCTCCGCATTAACAGCGACAAAGGCGAAGGCCGCGTGTGGATTCAAAAAGGCGAAATCGTGGATTCCGCCGTGGAAGACAAGGCGGGCAAAGAGGCAATCGTGGAGATGCTCGGCTGGACGGCGGGGAACTTTGAAGTGCTCCCTTACGGTCTGCCGCGACCACGCACGATTTTCGTAAATTACGAGTCGCTCCTCATGGAAACCGCGCAATCCATGGACGAAGCCGCAGGCGGAGACGATGAGGATAAAGCGACGCCGGAAACCGTCCTCGCATCCTTCGCGCGGCTCACCGGCGTGCAGTTTGCCATCGCGGTAGATTCCGGCGAGCGGATGAAATACGAGCACTGGGGCGCAGATGATCCCGCCCCGATTGCTCTCTGGATTCGCGATAACACCGCCGCCTACAAATCCCTCGGCGAAAAGCTGGGCTGCGGCGAACTCCTCGATGCCGAGGCACTCGGCAGCCAGCGGCATCTCTCCATTATTTCGGGCGACGAAGAAGCACTCGGCGTCGGTTTTACCCGCGCGCTCGGCCTCCGCCAAATCCGCGAAACTCTCAAGCAAATCGAAGCAAAATGGGCATACTAAAGCCGTTCCACCGCACCCAGCGCCCCGTCGAAAACAAGCGCATCCCGTCAGGCTGCTTCGCAGTCAACCGCAATGGCGTCGTCGTCACATCCACCCTCCCAGGCTGGTATCCCGAAAAACTCATGGTGGAAATCGGGCGCGTCCTGATTGATTCCATGCGCTCCGCACAGGAAACAGAACTCGCCGTCTCCGAACTTCACATCAACTACTCCGGCATGGAAATCATTGGCCGCGACCTTCGCGGTGGCGTCCTCATTTTCCTCCGTCCTCGCAACACCACCTTTTTACGTCCTGAACTCTCTACATCCATGAACTTCAAGAACATCGACGAATTCATCCTCCACATGGAGGCGCACATCGAATGCTGGAAACAGTTCAACCACTACATCAACCTCGCGCGGGATAAAAAGTTCTCACCCGATGACGAATCGCAGTTTCTCGATCTTAAAAGCTTGCTCACTCAGGGCAGCGAAGCCATCGCCGCCACGGAAATCAAAGGCGGCCCGCGCAAGGAGGAAATCCTCGCTCTCTTCGCCGCCGCGCCCAGCCTGCGGTTCCTCGCGGACATGGGCGATGCAATCCCCACGGTCGAAGGCCAGTGGCACCGCATCTACCTCGCGCTCCAGTCGCTGCTCGGCCAGCTCAAGGTCCAGCAAAACAAGGTGGAAGAAAACAAGGGCTGGAGCCTTTTCGGGCGCAGCAAATAGGCTGCGGCCTGTGTAAAACTGCGGGCGTGCGGCCAACGGCTCCGCTTATTTTTACATGAACCCGCCCGGCGATCCTTTCCGCGAAAAGCGACAAGCTGAGGGCGTCCTCACCTGCCCGTTTCATGGCGAAAAAATCACCATGATATTGCGCCACGAAGACGTGCGCAAAGCGGCGAAAGACTGGAAGACATTCAGCTCCGATGCGCCGTTTCGCGTGCCGATTCCCTCCGAGGAAAGCGTGCGCACGATGCGGCAACTCCCCATCGAAACGAACCCGCCCGAACACGGCGACTACCGCGAAATCGTCGAGCCATTTTTCCGCAGAGCGAAGACGCCGGAGATGATCGCTAAAGTCGAAGCGCTCGTTGACGAACTCCTCTCCGAAGCGATGGAGCGCGACTCCGTGGATGTCGTCGGCCACTTCGCGCTGCACCTCCAATCGCGTGCGCTCACCTACCTGCTCGATGTCCCCGAAAGCGAGGCAGACACATGGATTGGCTGGGGCACGCATGTTTTCAAAGCCGGTGAAGGCACCGCAAAAGGAGCCGCGCTCGAAGCCTATCTCCACGCGCAATTCAACAAAGCCGCCGCTGCGCCGGGCCGCGATTTTTTCAGCGCACTCACACAAGCGCAATTCCACGGACGCCCGCTCACTCGCGATGAAATGATGGGCTTTGGAAACCTCACCTTCGCGGGTGGGCGCGACACGATCATCTACTCCATCTCCGCCATCCTCGCGCACCTCGGCCACAATCCAGCCGCGCTAGATTTCCTCCGCGAAGACCCCGTCCGCATCGTCCACGCCAGCGAGGAATTTTTCCGCGCATTCATGCCGCTCACACAAATCGGGCGCGTCTGCCCGGCGGATACCGAAGTCCTCGGAACCGAAGTCAAGGCCGGCGAGCGCATCGGCCTCTGCTGGTCCTCCGCAAACAACGACGAAACCGTCTTTGCAACCCCCTCCGAAATCCGCCTCGACCGGAAACCCAACCCGCATCTTTCCTTCGGCTTCGGCACCCATCTCTGCCTCGGCGCACCGCACGCACGCTTGCTCGTCCGCACGCTTTTGAAAAAACTCACCGAGCGCGTGGCAACCATCACCGTTCTGGAAGAAATCCCACACATCGAAAACGAAGCAGCCTTCCAGCGAGCGGTCGGGCACGACTTGCTTCGAGTCGCATTGACCAAAAGGTGATTCGTTTTCACCCCGAATACCGCGATTGCGCGCTTGCGAAAGTAGTCCACGACTTTAGGGAACTCCCGAAAACTCGGGCGAAGCCGTGGAGTGCGGGAACTTGTTCCCGCCGTGGCTTGCGGGACTTGTCACGCAAAGAGCCGTGGCAACGGCTTGCAGCCTTGCGAGCGAGGCTCTGCGCGACAAGTCGCTTGAGTGACGGCGGCGACAAGTCGCACGCACTCCACGGCGCTTCGCGCTCCCAAGCCGAGTTTCCGGGAGTCCCCTTTAGTCGGCGAAGGCGCAGAGAAGAGAAAGAGGGATCGCTTCGCAGAAAAGGAGAGCGCACGGAAAACACCGCATCAACTCCGTGACTGGGATCGCGCCGACTAAAGTCGCGGACTACGTTCGCAAGCGACTCGATGCACTTCAATCGCGGCGTTCGGGTTCGCGCGCAGTTTCGTTCTCAGCGCGTGAGCATTTGAAAATCCCCCTCGCAGCTCGTCATTCGTCATTTCACAGGATTCTGCTTTCTTCGCATCGCGGAAAGCATTCACCTGCCCGGTAGTGCAACGCAACACACGCTGGCCCGAATACGCCGAATTGGCGGCGCTTTTTTTCATTCACGCAATGGCGATGGGCATGTGGTTTGTGCCGCTTGCGACGGTCTTGCCGGCGTACGGATACGGCGACATCAAGAGCTACGTTTTTGCAACCGGCGGCATCGCGGCCTTCATCTCGCCGCTGATTTTTGGCGCGATTGCAGACAGGCACTTTGCTCCCGTCCGCGTCCTGCGAATGCTCTCGCTTGCCACTGCGATTGCACTGGCACTCGCGACTACGGCGATTTCGCAGCATTGGGGGAAATGGACCGTGCTTGCGCTCTGCCAGCTCCACGCACTTTGCTCGGCGCCGACTTGGAGCCTCTCCACGACGATTGTGTTTGCGCGGCTCGGCAACGCAAAACGCGAGTACGGCCCCATCCGCGCAATGGCGACTTTTGGCTGGATGGTCGGCTGCTGGCTCATCGGCTGGATGAGCGCAGACCGCAGCGCACTCGCAGGCTACGGCAGCACGGTGGTGTGGCTGTTCGTGGTGCTGTTCACTTTCGCACTCCCCGTCGTGAATCCTCCTGCGCAGACGGAGCGCCTCACATGGTCGCAGCGCCTCGGCCTCGATGCGTGGTCGCTTTTGAAAAATCGCGATGACCGTGTGGTCTTCGTCACCGCCGCGCTTTTCAACATGCCGCTGTGCGCGTTTTACCAATTCACACCCATCCATCTTCAGCAACTCGGGCTGGAGAAAACGAGCGCGTGGATGTCGCTGGGACAGGTGACGGAAATCATCGCGATGATCGGCCTTGCGGGGCTGCTCACGCGGTTCCGGCTGAAGCATGTTTTTCTCGCGGGCATCGGGTTTGCCTTCCTGCGCTACGCACTCAGTGCGCTGGATGGAAAATACTGGCTGCTCATCAGCGTCACGCTGCACGGATTTGCATTCACGCTCTTTTTCATCACCGCGCAGCTCTACCTCGAACAGCGCATCGATCCTGCATTCCGGGCGCGTGCGCAGGCGCTCCTGCAATTTATGTTGAGCGGCTTCGGCACGCTTATCGGCTACCTCGGCACCGAGCTGTGGTTCCAGAAAACAACCACCGCAAACGTGACGAACTGGCCGCTTTTCTGGAACGGCCTCGCCGGAGTCATCGCCGTGATTTTTGTGATCTTCGCGCTGCTTTATCGCGGGAGGAAAACCGGATGACTCTCAGCGTTGCGCTTGCTTCCCGCCCGGAAGCCGCGTATCGGGGAAGCGTGATTTACCAATCCGCGATTCGACTTATCTCGCTCCCCGGCGATAGCGCGAGCGTTCTCTAGCGAACCTCGCGCCGGGGAGCTTTTCATCGCGAAGGACTGGTGCCGCGAAAACCTGAGTAGGTGCGCGACTCGCAGCCCGTCTCACTCAATCACCTGCCCACAAAACTTTTTTCCACAACCATGCTTTCCAATCCATCCACCAAATACCGCCCTTATCCGCCCATCCATCTGCCAAACCGGCAGTGGCCCAGCCGCACGCTCACGAAGGCTCCGATTTGGACCTCCGTGGATTTGCGCGACGGCAATCAGGCACTCGCGCAGCCGATGAACGTCGCGCAGAAACTCGACATGTTTCACGCGCTCGTGAAGTGCGGCTTCAAGGAAATCGAAGTCGGTTTTCCCGCAGCCTCGAACACCGAGTTCACATTCAACCGCCGACTCATCGAAGAAGGACGCATCCCCGATGATGTCGCCGTGCAAGTGCTCGTGCAGGCCCGCGAGGATTTGATCGAGCGCACCGTGGAATCGCTCATCGGCGCAAAACGCTGCATCATTCACCTCTACAACAGCACGTCCCCGGCGCAGCGCCGCGTGGTGTTCGGGATGTCGAAAGAGGAAATCATCTCCGTCGCCGTGCGCGGCGCGAAGTGGATCAAAGAGCGTATGAAACGCATCGAAGACGCGGGCGGAAAAGTGATGCTGCAATACTCGCCGGAGAGCTTCAGCGCGACGGAAGTGGAGTTTGCAAAAGACATCTGCGAAGCCGTGATGGACGTGTGGCAGCCGACTGCCGAGCGCCGGATGATCCTGAATCTCCCCGACACCGTCGAAGTCTCCATGCCGAATGTTTATGCCGATCAAATCGAGTGGATTTGTACCAACATCCGCAACCGCGAAGCACTCATTGTTTCGCTTCACACACACAATGATCGCGGCACCGGCACCGCCGCAACGGAGCTGGGCCTGCTCGCAGGCGCGGACCGCGTGGAAGGCACGCTGTTTGGAAATGGCGAGCGCACGGGCAATCTCGACATCGTCGCCGTGGCCATGAATCTCTACATGCACGGCATCTCGCCGGGACTGGATTTTTCCAATATCAACGAGCTGATCGAAATGTACGAGCGCTGCACCGGCATGACCGTCCCGCCGCGCCAGCCCTACGCGGGCGAGCTGGTTTTCACAGCGTTCAGCGGCTCGCATCAGGATGCGATCAAGAAGGGACTCGCCGAGTGGGAGAGCAAGTCTCTCAACCCTCAACTCTCAACTCCCAACTCCAACTGGGACGTTCCCTATTTGACCATAGACCCAAGCGACCTTGGGCGCGAATACCGCGAAGTCATCCGCGTCAATTCGCAGAGCGGAAAAGGTGGCGTCGCCTATTTGCTGGAGAGCGAATTTGGCATCGAGCTGCCGAAGGAAATGCAGCGCGAATTCGGCCCCATCGCCAATGATCTCGTGGATGCGCTGGGCCGCGAAGTGCGTGGCGACGAGCTGAAGGCGATGTTGTGGACAGAATACGTGGAGCGCACCGCGCCGTGGGAGCTGATCCATTTTCACGCCGATGGAGTGGATGGCGTCTTCCACTGCCGCGCCAGTGCCCGGCGCGACGGCGCGGAATTAAAGATCACTGGCGAAGGAAATGGCCCAATCGCCGCATTCGTCCACGCGCTCCAAGCCGCAGGCGCACCCGTCGCGAAAGTCGCAAATTTCAAGCAGCACGCGCTCAGTTCCGGCACGGAGGCCAGCGCCATCAGCTACATCCAGCTCCAGCTTGCCGACGGCTCGCTGCGCTGGGGCGCAGGCGTGGATACGAATATCGAAATCGCGAGCATCAAGGCCGTCCTCAGCGCCCTAAATCGCGCGTCATAAAGCACCGCAGCCCCTAGAGCCTTTACCCCGAACGCCGCTTTTGAGGGCCAAAGGCCCGGCTCTATACCAGCCTTGGGCAACGCCCAAGGTGATTGCGCGTCAACGATGAAGGGCCAAAGGTCCGGCCTATTGTGTCCAAGTCATCGCTGCGATAGTGCGGGCTTTCAGCCCTCGATTTCTCACCACGTCCAGACCTAGGCCGTCGCTCGTTTGCTTCGCTTCGCTCACCCCTGCAGGGCAGCCTTCGGCTGGCTGTCTCACTTCGTTCGGCTCTCGCTTTGGCCTAGGCTGGTATAGATACGGGCCTTTGGCCCTCAATCGCGGCGTTTGAGTTCAAAAGAGCGTGCGCACAGAAAACGTAATGAGATTCACGCAGGAGACTCCGTGAGCCACGACGCGCATTCGCGATATTCGGGTTCAAGCCCAAGCCCCCCCCCGCAAAAAGAAAAGAGGCAGGAAGATATTCATCTTCCTGCCTCTAAATTTCTAGGCAATCGCCCCGTTTTTCAGCCGAGCCTAGCTTGTGCGGCGGCGGCGGAAGCCAAGCAGCGTCGCAAGACCGCCTACGAGCATCAGCGCACTGCCGGGTTCTGGAACTGCGGTGAGGACGACATCGTTGCTGTTCGATCCGCCTGCGTAGCTAATGGTGTATGCTTGCAACCCGACGGAGAACAACTCGCCTTCTGTCAACTGGTCGCCCGCGTTGGTGAAACCAAATCCGCCAAGGGAAATAGTATCCGTGCTGTCGTTGCTGATAAGGGTGAAGCTGTCATTCATGGCTGGCGTATATCCAAGGCTGATGGTCAGCGCCGTATCCGCTGTGAAGCCCACCGTTCCCGTTACGTTTAGCTGGTCGTAGTTCGTGGCGACTGTGGTGCCGTTGATTTCAAACGCCGCCGTGCCGCCGGAGAATGTAGTGTTACCTGCGTTCAAGATGCCGGGGCTGTTGCCGGGGGCAAGCGTGCCTCCATTTACAATGAGTGCGCCCACTGTGCCGCTGCCGCCGAGTGTGCCAGTTGCGTTCACTGTTGTCGAGATACTGCCGGAGATGCTGCCATTCACGAACAAGGTGCCCGCGTTCACATTGGTCGCGCCGGCGTAGGTGTTCGTGCCGGAGAGCGTCTGGGTGCCGGTACCCACCTTGGTGACCGCTATGAGACCGTTGCTGTTGAAGGTGCCTGAGTTAGTGTCAATACTTGCTCCCTCGATGGATCCGCTGAAGTTGCCACCGGTGGCATCGCCGTTGCCCAAAGTCAAAGTAGAGGTCGAATTGGTCGACACATTGCGGATGATCGTTCCACCACCGTCCAATTTACCGAAGCCGACGTTGAATGCTGAACTATTATTCACGCCCGCGATCGACATGTATCCGCCTGCGGCGATGGTGAGATTCTGGTTCGTGGTACCGTTGTCCGTGAAGTTACCGAAGTTACCGTTCGCCAATACGCTAATGTTGCCTGTGAAGCCGCTGAGGCTGCCGACGCTGATTCGATTCCGATCGGTGGTGCTAGGAACGTTGGACGCAGCGAACTCCAGCGTGCCAGCACCTGTGATTGCGTTGGCAATACTGAGCTGAATATTGTCAGCCAAATCGTTGTTCAGTTGGAGCGTTGCGATATTGGCTACCGAAACGGATCCGGTGCCTAGAGCGGCGTTGTTCCCTTGGGCGATGAGCTTGCCGTCACTGATTGTGGTGCCACCCGTGTAGGTGCTGGCTCCCCCAAGCGCTTGGGTGCCCGAGCCGGTTTTGGTGAGCGTCGAAGCACCATTTATGCCGGCGCTCGCACCCGTGCCGAAGCCGCCGATGGCACCGGTGTAGGTGACATTGACTCCTGTGCCGGTGTTGAGCGTAAAGCCTGTAATAGCCGTGACCGCCTGAGCGAGGGAGTTGTTGGCACCGGTCGTGGTGCTGTAGACCGACGTAAGGTTGCGACTGCCTGTCAGACCGCCGAAAACGGCACTCGTTGTGGCCGCTGAACCCGTGATCTCCCCTACTACGGTATTGTGAATCCAAATGGTACCGGTATTACTTACAGAGCCTACATCCAGCACGCTGTTTTGCAGGGCACGAGATACGGAGCCACCCGTAAAGGCCGCCAAACCCAGCCGGGCACCATTACGAATGGAGGTGTTACCGGTGAAAGTTTTGTCTCCGACCAGTTGCGCGCTACCGGTGCCGATGGTGAGGGCATTAGCCCCAGTCATAGGGGCGGAGTTAGTCATGCCCAGCAGTCCGGAGTTGCCAAGAGCACCTAATTTGTAGCCACCGCTACCGGGGGTGATGGTGCCGGAATATTCCATCTTCGAGCCGTTGGTAGCATAGTTGCCGAGGAATGCGTTTGGCAGGTTGGCCCCAGTGCTGCTGCTGAAGTCGAGGTTGTTGGAGGTGGCACCCGTCATTACCCCGATTTCATCGGTGGTCTCAACGATACGGTTGAGAACGGCATTGCTGAGCGCACTGAATTTCACGCCAGCGTTCGCCGCGACAGTGATATTGCGAGCTGAACCACCGCCGATGTTATTCTCGTTGTTCCCGCCAATGTCCAGGATGCCTGCGCTGACGGTGGTGCTACCACCCCACGTGGCGGTTGTACCTCCAATAATCAGCATGCCGCCACCGGTCTTGGTGAGGCTGCCGGTTGCGCCAGTGTCCTGGATGCCATCGTCGATGGTTGCCCGCGAAGCACCGATATTGCTGCTTCCGATAAGAACCTCGATGGTTCGCGAACCGCTGTTGAGGTCAAGCCGGTTGTCGATATTTGGAGTTCCGAAGATGGAAGGACCGTTGTTATCTGCCTGGGGAGCGCGGAGTTTGAACGTAGTCGGATTGAAGTGGCCGGTGGCAGTTCCTTCGCCCGATGCGCCCCACACAAGCGTGGAGCCTGACGCACCGATTCTCCAAGTCGAGGTGGCATTGCCGGCACCGAAACCGCTGGCACCGTGAATTCGTATCTGATTCGCGCCCGTACCCAAGCCGGAGCTGAAAACACCAGTCTGCTGGAAGTAATCGGTAACCATACCGCCATTCAGATAGAAATTGCCAGTGGGCTTGCTTCCGGCGTTCAGCAGCACAACGCCATTGTTGATCTGAGTTGTGCCAGTGTAACTGGTGGTCACATTTTCTCTCAAAGTCAGAAGTCCGGCATCGTCCATTGTGATGCCGCCGGCACCGGCGAGGGTTAAGGGCGTGCCCGCTGCTGTGCCCCTGAAGGTCACATTACCCGCAGTCCCGGTGATCGTGATCCCGCTGTTGACAGTCAGGGTATTTGTTGTGCCTTGGATCGTATAGGTGCCGCTGAAGGTATTGAAGCTAATGGTGGCGGCGGTGATGTTGCCGCCCAAGCTGATCGTTCCACCTGTGCCACTATTGCCGATGTTGGCGCTGTCCGGTGTGCCGCTGTTCCAGGTCACGTTGGCCGTGCCGTCCCACCATTGGTTAGCTGCATTCCATGTGGCTGTGCCGTCGGTTTGTAAGGCGCCTGTGTTGTTGGCGTCCCACAGGAGCTGGGCGTGGGTGACAGGCGCGGCGAGCAGCGATGAGCCTAAAAGGAAGAGCCGGACGCGTGCATTACGTTTTGCGATGGATGTGGTGAGGATGTTTTGACGGGTTTTCATAAATGTAATGTAGGTGTCTGAGGATTAGTTTTGAGGAGTTTTGTAGTGAATGAGAGAGGGATTGATGTCCACCAGTAGCGGCATCTGATTGTTGCGCAAATGTTTTTTTGCGAAATTTTCGCGGTTCACGGTGGCTCAGTTTATGGCCGTTCGACTACGCGGCAGTTGCAGCTCGCGCCTTCACGCCATCAGGCCCTTCACCAGCTTCCCGAAGACGCCGGTGAGGCGCATGTCGAGGCCTTGGAAGCGGAAGTTTAGCCGCTCGTGGTCGAAGCCGAGGAGGTGCATGAGCGTCGCGTGGAGGTCGTGAACGTGGACTTTTCCCTCCACGACGCCGAAGCCGAGTTCGTCGGTCGCGCCGTAGATTCCGGGCTTTGTGCCGCCGCCGGCGAGCCACATGGTAAATGCGTCCACATGATGATCGCGACCGAGGGTTACGCGGTTTTCGCCCATCGGGGTGCGGCCAAATTCGCCGCCCCAGACGACTAGCGTATCTTCGAGCAGGCCGCGCTGTTTCAAATCGAGCACGAGCGCGGCGGAGGCTTGGTCCACCTCGCGGCAGACGGTCTCGAAGTCTTTGTTCAAATTTTCGCCCGGCCCGCCGTGGCTGTCCCAATTGGTGTGGTAGAGCTGCACGAAACGCACGCCGCGCTCGATGAGTCGGCGGGCGAGCAGGCAGTTCCGGGCGTAGCTGGGCGCGGCGGGGTCGCAGCCGTATTGCTCCAGCGTGGCCGCGCTTTCGCCGGAGAGGTCCATCAAATCGGGTGCGCTGGTTTGCATTTGATACGCGGTTTCGTAGGCGTTCAGGCGCGTGAGGATTTCGGGGTCGCCCGTGGTTTCGAGTCTGGCTTTGTTTAGCCCTGCGACAGCGTCGTAGAATTTTCGCTCGCGTTCGCGCGTCATTCCTTCGGGGCTGCGGAGGTATAAAATGGGGTCGCCATTTCCCCGCAGCGGTACGCCTTGAAACGAGGTGGGCAAAAAACCGCTGCTCCACAACTGCGCTCCGGCACGCGGCCCGCGCGGCCCGCTTTGCAGGACGACGAAGCCCGGCAAATCCTTCGATGCGGAGCCGAGTCCGTAAGTCACCCACGAACCCATGCTGGGGCGACCGGGCGCCTGGAAGCCTGTGTTCATAAAGAGTTTCGCGGGGCCGTGGTTGAAGACATCCGTCGTCATCCCGCGCACCCAGCACACGTCGTCCACGATTTTTTGGTGATGCGGAAACATCTCGCTCAACGTCATCCCGCACTTGCCGTACGTGCCGAATTTTCGCGGCGAACCGAGCAGTGTTTCGTTGCCTTTCAAAAAGGCGAACCGCTTTCCCGACATGAGGCTGGCCGGTGGTTTCTGACCCGTGAGTTTTGCCAGTTCCGGCTTGTGGTCGAATAGATCGAGCTGCGACGGCCCGCCTGCCATGAAGAGGTAAATCACCCGCTTTGCCTTCGCGGGGAAATGCGGCTGGCGCGGCTCCATCGGGAATGCGGGATTGATCTTCACGGCGGCCTGGCTCTCGGCTGCCAGCATTTGATTTAGCGCGATTGCGCCGACGCCGACGCCGCATTTTTGGAAGAAATGGCGGCGCGTGATTTCGCGGAGTGTGTGGTCTTCTGAGTTCATTCGCGTGAGATGAAATTGTCGGTGTTCAAAAGCACCCGCGCCGCGCAAAACATCGCTGCGGCTTCTGCTGGCGGGAGCGTGGCGAGCGCAGGGCCTGCCAGCTTTTTTGCCGCCGCTTCGTCCTGCGCGAAGTCCTTCGTTTGCGCGAGTGTGTAGTCGCGGAGCGTGGCGAGTTCCTTTGGCGAAGGCTGCCGCCCAAGGCAGAGGCGGAATCCGCGCACGAGCCGCGCATTTAAGTCTGCGCCCTCTTTGTGCATCCGTGCGCCGAGTGCCTGCGCCATTTCCAAAAACGCAGGATCATTTGCCAGCGTGAGCGATTGCAGCGGCGTGTTGCTGCGCGGGCGGCGCGTGCAGGCGGCTTGAAAATTCGGGGCGTCAAACGTCGCGTGCAGCGGGTACACCGCGCTCCGGTAAAACGTCACATACATGCCGCGCCGGAACTTCTCCGCGCCCTCGCTGGTCTTCCAGCTTTTATTGCGGAGGGTGAAAGCATACATGCCGTCCGGCTGCGGCGGGCGGATACTCAGCCCGCCGATTTCGGGATTGAGCAGGCCGCTCGCGCACAAAGCCGCATCGCGCACGATCTCGCTCTCCACGCGCAGACGCTGCTGCCGGGCGAGCAGGTAATTCCCCGGATCGCGCTCCGCGAGATCGGGCCGCGCTTTGGACGACTGCCGGTAGGTCTGGCTCGTCACAATCAGCTTGTGCATGGCTTTCATGCTCCATCCGCTGCGGATGAATTCCGTGGCGAGAAAATCGAGCAATTCCGGGTGCGTCGGCGTAACACCTTGCATCCCGAAATCATCCTCCGTCTCCACGAGTCCCCGCCCGAAATACCGCATCCACACACGATTCATCGTCACTCGCGAAGTGAGCGGGTTCGCGGGATTCACCAGCCATTTCGCGAGGTCGAGGCGGTTTTTGAAATCCGTCTGCGAGCCGGGAATGACCGCGTTCACCGCCGCGATGACGCCCGGTTTCAGCAAGCCACCTTCTTTGTCAGGGCGCGTGAAATCGCCGCGCAAAAAGAGATGCGTTTCGCGCGGCTTTGGCAGGTCGCGCATGACCATTTGCTCGACGATTTTTGCCGCCGGGTCGCCGTTGCCAATCGGCTTCTTTTTGGCGCGAGGCTCGGCTTTTTCAAATGCGGCCTGCGCCAGTTTTCGCTGCTCGCCGGAGCGTGCTGCGTCCAGAACTTGCAGCGCTCCGAGGAGCTTCTTGTTGGCCTTGTCACCCGCCGCTTCCTGCCGCTTGATCTCTGCCACTTCCCACTCGTCCTGCAATTTCTCCAGTTCTCCTACACCGAGCGTCTCCGCCTTTGCTGGCGGTGCTTTGCCAAACATCTCGCCCACCGCCACGGGCACCGTAGCGCCTTTATTATTCCGGTCCTCGCCGTGATTAAAAAAGGCGAACATCTGGTAATACTCGCGATGCGTGATGGGATCGAATTTATGCGTGTGGCACTGCGCACATCCAATCGTCAGCCCCAGCCACACGGAGCCAGTCGTGCTCAAGCGATCCATCACGGCCTCGACGCGAAATTGCTCCGGGTCCGTACCTCCCTCGGTGTTGATCAGCGTGTTGCGATGAAAGCCCGTCGCGACGAGCTGCGACTTCGTGGGATTCGGCAGCAAATCACCCGCGAGCTGCTCGATGGTGAAGCGGTTAAACGGCATGTCTTCATTCACCGCACGAATCACCCAATCGCGATACGGCCACATCGCCCGGAACAAATCCGTCGCGTAGCCGTCGCTGTCCGCGTAGCGAGCCTGGTCCAGCCAGTGCCGCCCCCAGCGTTCGCCGTAGTGTGGCGAGGCCAGCAGCTTGTCCGCGAGCTTTGCCACGTCGGGATTTTTTACAAACGCATCCACCTCCTCCGGCGTCGGCAGCAGCCCCGTGAGATCGAGATAAAGCCTGCGGCATAAAGTGGCGGCGTCTGCCTCCGGCGAGGGCTTGATTTGCTCATCCGCGAGCCGTTTCAAAACGAACGCATCAATCGGATTTTTCGCCAGCGGCGGGACGGCAGCTTTTTGCAGCGGCAAGAACGCCCAGTGCCCTTCGTACTCCGCGCCCTGCGCAATCCACTTCTTCAAAATCGCCACATCCCGCGCGGGCAGCTTCGGCTTTTTGGACTTGGGCGGCGGCATGATTTCATCGGGATCGTCACTCAGGATTCGCTTGATCATCTCGCTGGCATCCGGCTTCCCCGGCATCACAGCGGAATACCCGCCGAGGTCCGCCAGCGCTCCGGCGCGTGTATCGAGATGCAAGTCCGCATCGCGGTGTTTGTCGTCGGGACCGTGGCACGCGAAACACTGATTGGAGAGAATCGGGCGGACATGATCATTATACCGCACGCGGTCCGGCAGCTTTTCAGCAGCGACGGAAAGCATGGGCAAAAGAGGGAGGGCAAAAATCAGCTTCAGCATGTGAGTGAGATACGACCCACAGCCTGCCAGCAGATTAGCCAGAAGCGCAATAACTGCTAATCGCGCCGCAACGAATCCGATTTCAGGAAATGGATTCAGCCGCCCCACAGTCCCGCAGCGCCGGGCCATTTCATCAGCGCGACGAGGGCGGTGACGGTGAACATGCTGAAAATGGTGGACCAAAAAACCGCGCCGGATGCGTATTCGGTATCGGCTTTGAATTCGTGAGCGATGAGCGCGGTATTCACAGCAGTCGGGAAGCTCGTGCTGAGGATCATTGCTTTTGCCAAATCGCCCTCAAACCGAAACAGCCACGCCAGCCCCCAGCCTACCAGCGGCCCGACAAGCAGTCGCAGCGCAAGCGCCCAGCGCAGGCGTGGCAGCGCGGCTCCGGCTTTTGATTTGGAAAGCTGCACGCCGAGCGTCACGAGCGCGACTGCCACGAGACCGTCGTGAAAATATTTCAGCGGGACCCACAGCCAGCGCATCCCTTCGGCATCGGGTTCCAGCGGCCCGAAAATCCCGCGCACAATCAGCGCGATAATCACCGACCACACCGAGGTCTGCCGCAGGATGGCCGCGAGCGCTTTCAGCCCGCCTTGCTTTGCCGAGGAAAGCAGGAAAACACCGAGCGTGAAGTTGCCGATATTTTGCACCAGAACTACGAATACTTGCAGCGCAGCCGCTGGATTTGGCGCTGGAAAAGCGAGGTGCATCAGCGGGATGCCGTAGTTTGCGGAGTTGTAGAAAATGCTGGCGATTTGGAGCGAGCGCGTCTCCTCCCGCGACTGCCGTTTCATCCGCCCCACAAGCCCGGCGATGAGGAAAAGCACGAGCACCACAGCGATGGTGTAAGCCACCGCTTTGATCGCCTCGCTACTCCGCAGCCGTGTCGTCGTCAGCTCATAAAAAATGAACGCTGGAACGAACAGATTCAGATTCAGTTTCACCACCGTAGCGAGGTCCACATTCCACTTCCGGTCCAGCAGCCACCCCGCGCCAAACATGACCAAAATCGGCAGCAAGACCTGTGTGAAAACCGTGAAAATGAGCATGGACGCAGGCCGTCTTACTCATTGCGTCTGTGGGGTTCAAACTAGGAAAATTTGGTAGAGAAAGTAGCTCGCGAGTCCCTTCGCGATTGAACATGTCTCGCGCAGCGACCATTTCGATGAAGTGTCGCTTCGCGAATCCCGACGTGTCGGGAGCGGGCTACTTTCCGCATCCCGCATTTTAAGAAACTCTAGCCAATCGCAAAATGGCGTGGCATTGGATTGCGGTTCATAGCCACATGAAAAAAGCCCTTATTACTGGAATTACCGGACAGGACGGCAGCTATCTCGCCGACTTGCTCCTCGAAAAAGGATACGAAGTCCACGGCATCATCCGCCGCGCTTCGACCTTCAACACCGCACGCATTGACCATCTTTATCAAGACCCGCACGTCAATGGCGTCCGCCTTTTTCTCCACTACGGCGACCTCAGCGACTCGCTGAATCTCACGCGCCTCATTGACCGCGTCGGGCCGGATGAAATCTACCATCTCGGCGCGCAGAGCCACGTCCGCGTGAGCTACGACATCCCGGAATACACGGGCGACATCGTGGCCATCGGGACGATCCGCATTCTCGAAGCGATCCGCGAAGCGAAAGTGAAGGCGCGGTTTTATCAGGCGAGCAGCAGTGAGATGTTTGGAAAAGTGCAGGCCATCCCGCAGACGGAGACGACTCCGTTTTGGCCGCGCAGCCCTTACGCCGTCGCAAAAGTGTATGGCTACTGGGCTACGGTGAACTACCGCGAGAGCTACGGGATGCACGCGAGCAACGGCATCCTTTTCAACCACGAAAGTCCGCGCCGGGGAGAGACGTTTGTGACGCGCAAAATCACCCGCGCAGTTGCCCGCATCAAGCTCGGCTTGCAAAAGGAAATCTACCTCGGAAACCTCGATGCCAAGCGCGATTGGGGCTACGCGAAAGAATACGTGGAAGGCATGTGGCGGATGCTCCAGCAACCCGAAGGCGACGACTACGTGCTCGCGACAAATGAGACACACAGCGTGCGCGAATTTTGCCAAGTGGCGTTTGCGCATGTGGGTCTGAATTGGGAGGAATTTGTGAAATACGACGCGCGTTATGAGCGGCCAGCGGAAGTGGATTTGCTCATCGGCGATTACGCCAAGGCGAAAGCGAAACTCGGCTGGGAGCCGCAGACGACGTTTGAAGGGCTGACCAAGCTCATGGTGGACGCCGACCTCGAAGAAGCGAAGCGGCTCGCGCGGTAACTTTCAAAACACATCAATTATGGAAACCGGACAAAATCCTTACACGCCGCCCTCCGCCAATCTCACCAACCACGGAGCCTACGGTGCCTCCACGGAACTCGGCGTCACAGCGCGAGTCGTAGATTTGCTGGCGAGAACCAAGGGCTGGGTGCGCTTGATTGGCGTGCTCTCTTTTATAGGTGCGGCCTTCATTATTTTCGCAGCACTGGGAGTGCTGATGGTAATGAGCAAGGCTGGTGGTATGGTTGTGCCAATAGCTCTTATGTACGGCGTGATGTCTGCGTTTTACATATACGCTGGCGTAAAATTGAACGGCTACGCCAACGCTATCGGTCGCCTCATTTTCAGCGGTAAAACATTTGACCTCGAACAAGCACTGGACCAGCAACGCGCCTTTTGGAAATTCGCTGGGATTATCGCACTCATCAGCATCATCTTTATGGTCCTAGCGGTCCTCGGTGGAGCCTTCACGGCCAGCAGAACCATTCCGATGCGAGGCTTCTAACGGCCTCTCGGATAACTGAGAGTGCGAGCGCAGCCGCTTGCGAAAGTAGTCCGCGACTTTAGAGCACTCCCGGAAGCTCGTCTGTGGAGCGCAAAGCGCCGTGGAGTGCGGTCCCGACAGGTCGGGACTGCCGCTTTTGCAAGCTCCCGACCTGTCGGGACTGGCACTGGGTAGGACGGACGTTCATTCAACTCTCAACGCCAAACGCTCCGCACGCACACCGTTGCTATGTTTCGGAACATCACAATGACTCTAATCGCGGCGATTGGGCTTATCCGAGGTGATGTGCGTATTTGTGCGGAGTTGCTTTGGGCGATTTTCTGAAATCTGAGGCTGGACATTTGAGGGCGGTGGGGCCATTTGGGTTCTTCGATTTCATGTTTCGCCACCTTCCAGTTTTTATCTGCTTTTGTGCGTCTTTTTTTATGGCGGAAGTTTCGTCTGCGCAGGCTCCCGATCCAGGGCGGATTTTTATGAAGGATGGGCGGATTCTTACTCCGAAGGCGATGCAGAGAAGCGGGGACGACATCATGGCGAAGTTTGAGCGGCAGCAGCAAAATGCGGATGGGACGGTGACGAATATCCCCGGCAGCGAGATTCAAGTGGGCATCAAGCTGGCGGAAATCGCGAAGCTGGATTTTGTGAAGCCGGCGATCATTGACCTCGCGCCGAAGGCGATTGCGGAGGGAAAGGCGGAGGCTCTTTTGAAAGCGCTGGAGCCGGAGGTTGCGAAGTTTGCTTCGTTTCGCGATGCGCCGGGGAGTTGGTGGGTGGACCTTGTGCCGATGCAGATTCAGGCACTGCTTTCGTTGCGGCGCGATAAGGAGGCGCAGGACGCGGCGGATACGTTTGCGCGGCAGGCGACGAATCCTGAGAACCAGCGCATCACGAAGGCGTTTGCGGGTGTGGCGCGGACGCGTAAAGGGGAGCACGAGGCGGCGCTTTCGCTTTACAGCGAGGCGGTCCAGACGGTGAAGCGGGCGGATATTCTCGGAATGATCGCGGTGAATCGCGGCGATAGTTTTCTGGCTCTCGCGGAGAAGCTGAAGGCGGAGAACAAGACGCAGGAGGCGGTGGATTTTTATGAGCAAGCATTGCTCAGTTACACGCGGATCGCGGCGCTTTACCCGAATCAGCGTGGGTATTTGCCGCAGGCGACTTTTGGCGCAGCGCGGGCGCATTTTGGGCTGGATGATTTTGTGAGGGCGAAGCTGGCGATCAAGGAGTTGAAGGATGATTTTGCCAGCACGCCCGAGGCGGCTGCGACGGATGAGCTTCTGGCAAAAGTCGAGAAGCGCGAAAAAATTCTCGCACCCGCTGGCGCACCTGCTGGCGCACCTGCGCCCGCCGCTGCTGCGCCGGTAGTCGAAGCTAAAAAGGAATAATTATTATGGCCGTCATCGCTGCTCCTAAAGTCGTCAAAGCCGCATCACCAAAAGCCGTCGGACCGACTGGGCCGACGTTTTGGCAGAAGCTGATGACGCGGAAATTCATCGTCGTATCCATCCTCGCGCATGTGATCTTTTTCGCAGTGGCTGGGTATTTTATCGTCTCGCGGCAGGAGATCGGTGGCAAAAAGAAGTTCATGCCGCCAGCGGGAGGAGATCAGGCGCGAGCGGGGGCCGAGCACAAAGTCTCGCTGGGGCGGAAACAGAGCACGATGAGTGCGCCGGAGCAGGCGAAGCGCGTGACGACAAATTCCGCGCTGGCAAAAGTCGCGCTGCCGGAAATGCCGGAGCTGCCTTCGGCGACGACGGAGGTTTTTGCAAACCGCGCAATCGGCATGGGCGGCGCGGGCAGTGCGTTTGGCGCCACGGGCACGCCCGGCGGCGGCGGAAGCGGAAGCGGAAGCGGCATCAATTTCTTCGGCCTGCGGACTCGCGCTCGCAACATCGTCATCGTCATGGATGTCTCCAGCTCGATGGTGGATGGCGTGACGAAGGACGGGAAAACGCAGAAGAGCGACAAAACTTACGCCGGTCTGGAGCGGGAAGTTGGCCGGTTGATTTCCAGCCTCGATGCTTCCATGCAGTTCAGCCTCATTTGTTTCGCGGGCGATGTGAAGGCTTACAAGCCCTCGCTCATCGCGGTGAATGACTCGGAGAAAAATCGCGCAATCCAGTTTGTCCGCGAGCACAGTCCGGCCACGGAAGTCATCGCCAAAAAACGCGCCAGTGAACGCGAAGCAGCGGGCTTCAAGCCATCTGGTGCTGCTGCGCCAAAGAGCGATTTCAACCACCACGGCACCCGCGCCGGAGCCGCGCTGGAGCAGGCATTTGCGATGTCGCCCGATGCGATCCTTTTTGTGAGCGACGGCGTGCCGACCGATAAACTCGATAAGCTGTTGCTCGCGGAGATCGCTGAAAAACAAAAGGCGCTGCCGAAGCCAGCGATCATCAACGTCGTCGCCTACCTCGCCGACGGCGGGCATATGTTCATGCAAGAACTGGCGAAGCAAAACCAAGGCAGCTTCCGCGAAATCGTGACGGGGCAGACGAGTTTCTAGCGTATATTTCCTCGCCAATCGAGGACTGCGGCTCTAGTAACCGCCGCCTTTATGGAAGATATTTCACGCACGCTCCGCGTGGGCTTGCCATCGGGCAGTCTTCAGGAGCCGACCATTTCACTTTTTGCCAAGGCAGGTTTTTCGATCTCGGTTTCGAGCCGGAGTTACAAGCCTACTGTTGATGATCCTGAGCTAGTCATCCGCCTTCTGCGGGCGCAGGAAATCAGCCGCTACGTGGAGCATGGCTATCTCGATTGCGGGCTCACGGGTCGCGACTGGATCGAGAATAATGGCAGCGATGTTGTGCGGCTGGGTGAGTTTGTTTTTAGCAAAACCAGCTCGCGGCCTACGCGCTGGGTGCTCGCGGTGCCGGAGGATTCGCCGATTCAATCCGTGAAAGAACTTGAGGGGAAATTGATCGCCACCGAGGCGGTGGAGATGACGCGCACATTTCTCGCGAAGCACGGCGTGAAGGCCGAGGTGGAGTTTTCGTGGGGCGCGACGGAGGTGAAAGTGCCGGACCTCGTGGATGCGATTGTGGATGTGACGGAAACCGGCTCGTCGCTCCGCGCAAATAAGCTGCGCATTTTGGAAACGATCATGGAAAGCGTGCCGGTCTTCTGCGCAAACAAAGAAGCGCACGCCGATGCGTGGAAGCGTGCGAAGATCGAGCGGCTCGTGCTTTTGCTACAAGGCGCACTCGCTGCGCGGGACAAGGTGGGTTTGAAAATGAACCTGCCGGAATCCGCGCTGGAAGGGCTTTTGAAGGCGCTGCCCGCGCTGCGCCGCCCGACGGTCTCGAAGCTCACGGAAGCGGGCTGGGTCGCGGTGGAGACGATTATGGATGAAAAAATCGTCCGCGAAATCATTCCAAGCCTCAAAGAACTGGGCGCGGAGGGCATCATCGAGTATCCGCTGAACAAAGTCGTTTACTGAGAAATCGAGCGATTTTCAAAAGAGACGAGAAAACATTTGCTGCTTTGCGGTGTGCCTGCTTTTCTCCGCGTCCACTTTTCAACCTCACCACATAAGCAACACTAAGCATGGGCAGTATCAAAAAGCGCCGTAAATCCAAAATCAACCGGCACAAACGCAAAAAGCGGATGAAACTCAACCGCCATAAGAAGCGTTTGCGTTACAAGAGCTAGTCGCTCACACGGCGTATGAAACGCATCCGGTTTTCCAAGCTCCGCATTTCGCGGAATTGCGGTGCCGGTTTGTGGTCTGTGGTATTTCTTGCCGCAGGCGGATGGTCTTTTGATGCGGAAGCGCAGACAAAGAAACCTTCTCCTGCAGTCAAACCACCTGCCAAAGAAGGGAAGCCGCCCGCCGGGCAGCGTCCTCCGGCGACCGATGATCTTTACGAAGGTCCGGGCGCTTCTGAATCGCGCACTGCTTTGCCGATCAAGCCCGCGCCCGCTGAACCACCGCCAGCTTCTGGCGAGTCGGTATCGCCGAAGCCGTATGCCTCGAAATATGCGGATGCTTTGCCGTCGGAGCAGCGTCCCGTGCCTGCGGATTTGCTGCCCGGTGCTCAGGATGAAAATAAGGCGGCTGCGATTGCGGCATTTGCGGAGGCGGAGGATTTGGCAGAGCGGGGGAATGCGGACAAGGCGCTGCGGGCTTTTCAAAAAGCGGCTGCGCTGGACCCCGGCGATGCAAATCTTGCGGTGCGCGTCGCGAAGGAATTGCTGAAAACGAACGACCCCACGGCTGCGGTGCAGGTGCTGAAAGATTCCATCGCCGCCGCTCCGAAAGCGCGACCGGCGTATTTGTATCTCGCGCGGATTTACGCGGAGCAGTTGCAAAAGCCCGATCTTGCTCGGCAGTTTGCGGAAAAGGCGCTGGAGCTTGCGCCGGATGATTTCCAGTCGTGGAAGGCGCTCTTCGATTTTGCGGCTGCGGACGCATCGGGAAAAAAAGTGGCGGAGCTTGTCGAGCGGGCGATGAAAAGCACCTCACGCGATCCGGTGTTCTGGCTCGAATTCGCGCGTTTTTTGCGCAAAGACAGCGGTCTGGAGAATCGCAAGACGCCGTCTGAACCGGAAAAGAAGCGCATGGAATCCGTATATCGAAAAGCGCTGGAGATCACGTCGGAGATCACGCCGCATAGTGCGTCTGCGATTGCGCAGTATGGCGATTACTTTGCGCTGCTGCGCGACCACAAAAAGGCCATCGCGCAATATGAGCAGGCGCTCGCTTTGAAGCACCCTGGCTCGCACCCGCACCCGGCACTGGAAAACCTCCGCGAAAAACTCGCCACTACTTTGGTCGCCGACGGACGCAAAGCCGATGCGCTCCCGCTTTTGGAAAAGCTCGTGGCCGAGAACCCCGGACGCAACGATCTCGGCATGATGCTCGCTGAAGTGTACGACCAGACGGGCCAGACAGAAAAGGCTCTGGAGTATTACCAGCGCTCGCTGGCGCTCGATCTTTCCAAGCCGGACAATCATGTGCAGCTCGCGAGCACGCTCATTAAAGCCGGGCACCACGACCGCGCAATCACCGTGCTCCAGTCGGCTCGCGAGAAATTTCCAGACCGTCCGCTCGTCACATTCTGGCTGGCCCGCACTTATTCATTTGCGAAGAAACATCCGCTCGCGTTGGAGATGTATGAAGCTGCGCAAAAGGAGATGAAAGGGCGGCACGAAGAACTGGCGACCGAGGATTTTTACTTCAGCTACGGAGCTTCCGCAGAGCAGGCCGGGCAGTTTGAAAAAGCGGCGGAGCTTTTGAAAAAGTGCATCGAGATCAAGCCCGACGAGCCGCAGGCTTACAACTACCTCGGCTACATGTGGACGGATCGCGGCGAGCAGCTCGAAGAAGCTGGAAAGCTCATCCAGAAAGCCGTGGAGCTTGATGCCGAAAACGCTGCATACCTCGATAGCCTCGGCTGGTGGTATTTCAAAACGGGGAAGTTTGAGGATGCGCAAAAACACCTCTCGCGCGCGATTGAAATCATGGGCGCGAGCGGCGAAGAAGACGCGACAGTGCTCGATCATCTCGCCGACACGATGGAGAAACTCGGCAAGCCAGACGAAGCCCTCAAACTCTGGAAAAAAGCAGCAAAGCTGGAGTCGGACATTAAAGAGAAGATCGAGAAAAAGATCGCGGCGGCGGAAAAGAAATAGTTCCCCGAGATTTAATCTAAAAAGAACGCCCGCTGATGGTGGACACTGCGGCGCAACGTGCAGACATCGCCAATTTACCAAACCGCAAAAACATCCACCTATGAGCGATACCAAACCAATCACCTGGCTCGACGATCCTGCGCATTTCAAAAAAGCCAGCCGCCGCGAATTTCTCTACGCCGGTCTTGTCGGTGGGCTTGGCCTCACGATGGGCGATCTTTTTAAGCTCCAAGCTGCGGAGGCCGAAAAGTTCGAGCCGACTGCGCAATCGCTCATCCATATTTTCCTGCCCGGCGGCTCCGCGCATCAGGAAACATGGGACCCGAAGCCGCTCGCGCCCATCGAATATCGCGGACCTCTCGGCACGGTGGATACCGTGATTCCGGGCGTGAAATTTTCGCAATACCTGCGCAACACCGCGAAGATTGCAGACCGCCTTACGGTCGTCCGCTCGATGACCCACGGCGAAGCGGCGCACGAACGCGGGACGCACAACATGTTCACCGGATACCGGCCATCGCCCGCGATTCAGTATCCGAGCATCGGCTCCGTCATCTCGCACGAACTCGGCAGCCGCAACAGCCTGCCGCCTTACGTCTGCGTGCCCGGCGTGCCCAATGAATTTGCGGGCACCGGCTACCTCAGCAGCGCTCACGGGCCATTCAGCCTCGGCGGCGACCCGGCCAACAAAGCATTCGCGGTGCGCGATCTGAATATGCACAACAGCATTTCGCCGGAGCGTTTCGACCGTCGGCGCAACATCCTCAGCGCGGTTGATGCGCACTTTCGCACGCTGGAAAAAAGCGACGCACTCACCGCGATGGATAGCTTTTACCAGTCCGCATACTCGCTCGTCTCATCGCAGCAAGCGCGCGAAGCCTTCAACCTCGCCGCCGAGCCGGAATCCATCCGCAACGAATACGGCAACCACGATGCCGGCCAGCGGATGCTCATGGCCCGCCGCCTTGTGGAAAGCGGCGTCCGCCTTGTCTCGCTCACCTACGGCGGCTGGGACATGCACGCCGGAATCGCGAAAGGAATCGAGAATCAGGTGCCGAAATTTGATCAGGCATTCGCCGCGCTCATCACCGACCTTGAGCGTCGTGGGATGCTGGAAAAAACGCTCGTCATGGTCAGCTCCGAGTTTGGCCGCACGCCAAAAATCAACCGCGACGCAGGCCGCGACCACTGGCCAAAAGTCTTCTCCGTCGCCTTCGCTGGCGGTGGCTTCAAAAAAGGCTACATCCACGGCGCATCCGACCCCACCGGCTCCGAGCCTGCCGACGATCCGCTCACGGTCGAAAACATGGCCGCCACCGTCTATCGCTGCCTCGGCATCAACCCCGAACGCCGCCTCATGGCCCCCGGCAACCGCCCCATAGACATCGTACGCGACGGCCAAGTCGTCAAAGAACTGCTCGCGTAGAGCATTCGAAAAAAACGAAATTAAAAGCGGCCTGCTAAAGTCGCGGACTACTTTCGCAAGCGCATTTCAGTTGCCCGTATTTTTTCCACCACGCCAAAGGTTCCCGCTGCGTGGCGGTTGACGTGACGATTTATGCGAGCTTTTGGAGTAGCGATTTTGGTGTTTTGGAGTGCGATGGCGTGGGCCGCGCCGCAGCCGTTTGAAAATGCGGGCGTCGCTTTCATGCAGAAGCACTGCGTCTCGTGCCACGGGAAGGAAAAGCAGAAAGCCGATCTCGCTCTCCACGATTTCCGCGATGCGGCTTCGCTGCTCAAGGCGCGGAAGAAGTGGAAGGGAATCCTCGATGCTGTGGAGCAGCACGAGATGCCGCCGGATGATGAGCCGCAGCCGACTGCCGATGAGCGCCGCATTTTTCTCGAAAGCGCCCGCGCGGTGTTCTCCGAATACGACAAAAACGCAAAGCCCGATCCGGGCCGCGTCACGCTGCGCAGGCTGAATCGCGTGGAGTATAACAACACCATCCGCGATCTCACCGGCGTGGATTTCCAGCCAGCGGCAAATTTTCCGAGCGACGATGTGGGCTACGGGTTTGACAACATCGGCGACGTGCTCTCCGTCTCGCCGGTGCTCATGGAGCGCTACCTCGACGCCGCCATCGCCGTCGCGGAATTGGCCCTGCCCACCGAACTTCCCAAGCCCAACAAACGCTACACGCACGGACGCCACACCGAGCCGGGTTCTGCGGATGTGCCGATGGAAGGCTCATGGCGGAAGTTTACGCCCGGCAAAGACCACGTCGGCACCGGGCCGATCAATACGCCATTTTCACCTACGCCGGGTTCTACTTACGTCTTCCGCGCTCAAGTTTATGCGCACTCGCCTTCGGGCCGTCCCGTGCGCATCGCGATGCTCGCCGCAGGCCCGGAAATCGAAAATCCCGACAAGCAAAAAGCCGCCGGACTGGAGATCGAAAAAGTCCCGCAGGTCGCAAATTTCCGCGTGCTGCACGAAGTGGAAGTCAATGCGCGCTTTAGTAAACTGTCGCAAACCGTGGAGGTGAAGCTGCCCTACATCAAAGGCACGGAGCGCGTCGCCGTGGCCATCGTTCGCGATGCGGCGGCAAACCCTCCGCCCACTGTGTTTCTGCGCTCTCTCGAAGTGGAAGGCCCGATGGAGCGCGGCTCGCCTTATATGCGTCGCTACATGCAGGGAATCGCTGGCAAACCGCCAAAGGAGCAGACGCGGCAGGCGCTCACGCACTTCATTTCGCGAGCATGGCGGCGGCCTGTCCATCGCGATGAAATCGAGCGCGTCGCGGGGATTGCCGATGCCGCGATGGCGGGCGGCGCGGATATTTACGGCGGTATTCGCGAGGCTGTGGCAGCGGTTCTTTCATCGCCGAAATTCATCTTCCGAATGGAGCCGGACGACGCGCCGGAAAACCCCGGCTCGCATCCCATCACCGAGTTTCAGCTCGCCACGCGACTCAGCTATTTTCTTTGGTCCACGATGCCGGACGACGACCTGCTTCGCCTCGCTAACGAAGGCAAACTCACCGCAAATCTCGATGCCCAAGTGCGCCGGATGCTCAAAGACCCGCGCTCTGCTGCGCTGGTGGAAAATTTCGGGATGCAGTGGCTCCAGCTCCGGCGGTTTGCCACACATCAAGTGGATGAAGATGTGTTCAAGGATTGGCGTCAGTCGCTGCGCTTTTCCATGCTCGAAGAGACGCGCCTTTTCCTCGAAGAAATCGTCCGCGAAGACCGCAGCATCCTCGACATGCTCGACGGCGACTTCACCTATCTCGATGGCCGCCTCGGCGCACTCTACGGCATCCAGCCGCCCGGCGGATTTCAGAAAAATGAGTTCCGCCGCGTCTCCCTCGCTGGCACGCCGCGCGGTGGCCTGCTCACGCACGGCAGCATCCTCACCGTCTCCTCAAATCCCACGCGGACCTCGCCTGTAAAGCGCGGCAAGTGGGTGCTGGAGCAAATCCTCGGCGATCCTCCACCGCCCGCACCGCCCAATGTTCCCAGCATCGAAGACGCCGACCGCAAGGAACTCTCCGGCACTTTCCGCCAGAAAATGATGCAGCACCGCGCCGACCCGAAATGCGGCAACTGCCACGCAAAAATGGACACCATCGGGTTTGCCATGGAAAACTTCGACGGCATCGGAGCATGGCGCGAAAAAGACGAACAGGGCCGACCACTGGAAATCGGTGGCAAAATTGCCGGCTTGGAAATCCAGAACCTTGGCGGACTCAAAACCATGCTCAAAAGCCAGCGCTCAAAATTCGCCCAGTGCCTGACCGAAAAAATGCTCATCTACGCCATCGGACGCGGCCTCGAATACTACGACGAGCGCACCATTTCCAACATCGTCGCCGCGCTGGAAAAGGAAAACTGGCGCTTCTCCGCCCTCGTTGTGGCGATTGTGAAAAGCGAGCCATTCCGCCTGCGTCGAGGGAAGAATTAGAGCGAACGCCGCGATTGGGATCAGCCAAGCGTGGGAGAGGTAACGGAGCGGCGAATTCATTCGCCGACACCTAAAACGCAAAGCGCAAATTTTGTGCGCTACGCGGTGGTGAAGGTTGGCGAATAAATTCGCCGCTCCTTTACACTTTCCGCCTTGAATCACGGCTTCCGGATTCAATTGCGCGATTTGTCACACAATGTCCTCAGTAAGTTCACAATTCTGCAATCTGTCTGTAACGACGGGCTGTAAGGATTGTAACAAATGTCAGCCAATTTTTCATCGGTAACACTGGGCGTCGCGACGGCGAGAGAGCTAGTGATTCAGTGCATCGCGGAGGTTTCACCATGCAGATAGACGGTCAAAGAAAGACTGTCTTGATCGTGGATGACGAGCCGGACGTTGTGAGTCTGGTATCGCAGAGTCTTTCTGCGGCGGGATTTCAGGTTACGAAAGCCTCCGATGGCGCGGAGGCCATTGAAATCATGAAACGGCTGCACCCTGCGCTGGTCGTTCTGGATTTGAATATGCCGCAGATGAGCGGCACGGATGTTCTCCGCACGATCAAAGCGGATGTGCGCACCTCTGCGATTTCCGTTCTCGTGCTCACTGCGCGGAAGGATGAGGTGGACCGCATTGTGAGCCTGGAGCTTGGTGCGGATGATTACGTGACAAAGCCTTTCAGCCCTCGCGAACTCGTGCTCCGCGTGAAGTCCATCCTCTCGCGCCGTAACGCATTTTCGCCCACGCAAAACTACTCGGTTTGCGGCAGCATCTCGCTGAACCGGGAGGCTCACGAAGTCCGCGTCTCTGGGCGCGTGATGGAGCTGACGGCTGTGGAATTTAAGCTCCTCGTGGCTCTCTTTCAGCAGCCCGGTCGGGTTTTTACTCGCGAGGACCTTTTGAGTGCAGTCTGGGGACAGGATGCAGAAATTGAAGTGCGCACAGTGGATACGCACATGCGGCGCTTGCGGGAAAAACTCGGTGACGGCGCAGCCCACATCATCACGGTGCGGGGATTCGGTTATCGCCTCGACGGCGAATAAAGGACGAATGAAACGAAAACACACAATACTGCTTTCGCGTGTCATTTATGGCGTTTTCGAGTCTAAAAAGACATCGTGGCTGCGTATATGCCGCCCAAGTGAAGTTGTGTTACAGTTAGCTACCTATAAGCACACATCGTCACAGTGTGTACACATGTTTGTAAACAATGGTCGCACACAAGTAACAGTACATATTTTGACCAATAAAAATCGGGGACGTAGAAGTCGTGCTGTGCGGAAGGACTGCCCAAAGCAGTCACTGCGCACTCGAAACCAAAAACAAATAAATACCTACGTTCGCATGAACACTACTACCATCCGCACCACCAAACTCGCAGCGCTCGCGCTCGCGATGCTGGTCACCAACCAATCAAACGCCGCTCTTTCATATAGCGACGGCAATCTCATCCTCGGCTTCCGCGCAACCGGCGGCCAAGGCGGAAACACAAACTATCTGGTAAATCTCGGCAGCGCCGCCACATTCCGTGACGCGACTGCCCAGCTCACCCTTAGCCTCGGTAACATTGATGCAGACCTCGACACCATCTTCGGTGGCTCGTGGAACACGCGAGTGGACCTGAACTGGAGCATCTCCGGCGTTCAGTCCACGGCGGGTAATGGCTTCGGAAACCGGACCTTGTTTGCAACCCGCGCACAAGGATTCCCGAATGCAGCACTCGGCAGCTCGAACAGCACACCTTGGGCCAGAGCCAGCACTAGCACGCAGGGGCCACCTACATTGAAGATAGCGGCACTCGGCACAAAGTTCGGCACAGGCACGACTGGCGGAGTTTCCGGCACAGACCAGATGGAATCCACCAACGCCCCGGGATTTGGCCTCATCCAGCCCCACGTTCAGACCAACAGCTTCGAGGAATTCATGTCGAACGGCAGCCAATCGGCTTCCGGTAGCTCTTACGCATACTTCAGCGGCGGCATCGAAGGCTCGTTTGCAAACGGTGCCAGCGGCTCGGCTCTGGACCTCTACTTCTTGGCTCCCTTAACTGGTGGAGGACCGGGTGTGTATGAAGGCAGCTTCAGCATCTCGAACAATGCGGCGATCACATTCACCCCGACCGGCGTTCCAGAACCCGGCAGTGCGCTCATGCTCGCCATGGGTTGCGCAGCTCTTCTCACCAAGCGCCGCCGCCAGCAAACTGCTTGATTTTCCCAAACAAAAACAACAACCACTAAAACACACAAATAAACATCAATAATATGACTAAATCCAAACTCATCATCGCTGCCGCAGCAGCGGTCCTCTCCACCAGCGCAGCTCAGGCTGACGTTGTTATCCACATCACCGGCTCCACAGCGTTTCGCTCGGGCACCATCACAGCCATTCAGGCTCTCATCGGTGCAGGCAACTTCAAGGCAGCCTACGGAAGCACATCTGGTACATCGGGCATCGGCTCGTCGAACCGTGCTATCATCCAAGGCACCATTCCTTCGGTTCCAGCAGCGGGCGTTGTCACCTTCAAGTGCTCATGGTCCGGCTCCACGGGCGGCATCAGGACCATGGTGCAAAACCTCGACGTGACCACTTGGCCCTCGATCACCAACCTGCCTGGAACGAACACAACCTCTGCAATCGCTGACGCTTCTTTGAGCTTCGCTCTCGATACCGGAACATTCCCCGGCGAGACCGCGAAAGCCGACGTGACGATGGAAGACACGACACAGGCTGCAACCGGCTTCACCACGACCACCCTCACGGAAACCCGCGTTGGCGTTCTCCCATTTGAGTGGGTTTCTGGCAACCAGTCTCCTGCAGGTTTGAACAACATCACGCCGCTCCTCGCTCAGGCTGCAGTTTCGGGTGGCGCACCGCTCTCGCTCTTCACTGGCGCTCCAGCGGACATCAGCCAGCTCGTTTACGTCGTAGGGCGTAACTTCGACTCCGGCACCCGCCTTTGCTTCCTGACAAACTCGGGACTTAGCCCGTTTGCAGGCGTTCAGCACGTTCAGGCGATTGTCTCCGGAACTGCCGGAAACGCCGGAAGCAGCATCACTGGTTTGAAGCTCTATCAGGCAGAGACCGTGCTGGGTCAGTCATTCAGCATCGGAAACTCGGGCTACTCGAGCGGCAGCTTCGTCGCCGACGTACTCGCCACTCCAGGTGCCAGCACTGCTGACACCACGACGGGCATCCCTGGTGCTGAACAACTCATCTTTGGTCCTGGCCACATGGTCGGATTCCTCGGACGCAGCGACGCAGCACGCGCCTGCCGGACCACCAACATTGCCTCGAATACTGCAAAGCGCATGAAGTTCAACGGCGTGCAAATCTGGAATGAGCCAATCCTCTCCAGCGGTGCGCCAACGAGCTATAACGACGACCTGATCAAAGAAGGTTCCTACACACTCTGGGAGTTCCAGAACCTCGCTTATCGCCAAAGCTACAGTGGCTTTGGAAAGTCCGTGGCTGATGCGCTCGCCGCTGAAATCACGGCAAACGTGCTTCCTGCTTCGGGCATCAAGCTCAGCGAAATGCACGTGACGAAGGCTGTTGAAGGCGGCGTTGTCACTTCGACACTGCTCTAATTCTAGGATTAGACTGGAAACATTCAGCCGGTGCGGGTGCCTCAAAAACACCCGCGCCGGTTTTTCCATTTAGAAAAATGAACCAACCGGAAGGCCCGCAAAAGGCGCGAAATCAAACGAGAGGCGCAAGCCCG
>JANMLS010000067.1:0-2580 GCA_031372675.1 Verrucomicrobiaceae bacterium | reverse complement strand
CATATAGGTAACCTAGCTTTCTGTTTTTTGGTTTGTTTGTTTAGTGATTAACGAATGGCTTTCGTTGATATGACGTTTGATAGCGTTTTTTATTCCGACAAGGCAATCATAATTTTATCAAATTACAGTATTTTAAGAAATTTCTCAGGCTGTGAATCTGATTATCAGAGATAATAAGAAAATTCAGATATGACATAATAGTAGAAAAATGTTTTATTAGACTCCGCAAATGTCGCAAAAAAACGAATACGCGCACACCAGTTTCGCGGATTCGCGAAAAATATGGCTTCAGAGTTTCGCGTGCTCCCGCAGGCCAGCTTATTGCGGCAAATGAATTTCCCCGCTTGCACGGTGCGGGCGCAAACGGCGATGTTGGGCGCGGATGAAGACAGCGCTTTATGGCGGGAGTTTCGACCCGATTCACCACGGACATTTGATTCTGGCTCGCGAGGCTTTGGAGCAGCTTGGGCTGGATCGCGTGGTATTCATCCCAGCGGCGGTTTCGCCTTTCAAACTAGATGCGCAGCCCGTGGCGGCGGAGATTCGCCTTGAAATGGTTCGCGCGGCAATCGCGGGCGAGCCGCGTTTTGAGTGCGATGATTCCGAGATTCACCGCGAAGGACCGAGCTTTACGGTGGACACCGTGGAGGCATGGCGGCGTCGCGCACCGGGCGATGAGCTGTTCTACTTCATCGGGCAGGATAATGTGCGCGATCTCCCGAAGTGGAGACGCTGGGAAGAGCTGCGCACGCTCGCACAATTCGTCGTCTTCGAGCGCGACGCGGGTGCTCCGCAGCATGAGTTTCCTCGCGTGCAGCGGCGGTTCGATGTTTCGGCCACGGAAATTCGCAAGCGTGTTGCGGAATCCCGCAGCATCCGCTATCTCGTACCGCAAGCGGTGCGCTCGATCATCGAAAAACACCGCCTTTACCAAGGAGAACGCCATTAAATCAGAAGACCTAGCCCGCTTGTGCGCAAGCATCGCCGCCGATAAAAAGGCCGAAGACATCATCGCGATAGACCTGCGCAACATGTCCACTTTCACCGACTTTTTCGTCATCTGCACCGGGTCTTCCGAGCCGCAGTTGAAGGCCATCGCGGGAGAAATTTCCGACCGCATTAAAAAAGATCACAACATCCGTCCGATGGGCATTGATGGTTTCCCCCTCAGCCAATGGGTTGTCGCGGATTTCGGGGATGTCGTGGTGCATTTATTCCACGCATCAAAGCGCGAGGTCTATCGTCTCGAAGACCTTTGGAACGACGCGCCGCGCCTTCGCCTATGATCGCCTACCTCGGCCCGGACGGCAGCTTTTCCCATCTGCTCACGCGCCGTCGTTTCCCCGCCGCCACCGACCTGCGACCCTTCGCGGGCGTGCCGGAAGTGTTTGAATTTGTCGCCCAAAATCCCGGTGCGCTCGGCGTCGTGCCGATTGAGAACAGCTCCGGCGGAATGATCATGCCGACGGTGGATAGCCTCATCGAGCACTCGCAAAAAGTATTCGTTCAAGAGCTGCTTCTCCTCGATGTGCAGCTTGCGCTCATGGGCCGCGCCGGGCGCGTGCCGCAGATTGTCTATTCCCACGCCGTGCCGCTCCAGCACTCGGAGAAATGGCTGAAGCGCACCTACCCAAACGCCGCCGCAGTCGCGTCGAAAAGCACCAGCCACGCGGTGAAGCTCGCGCTCGAAGACCCCACCACCGCCGCCATCGGCCCGCGCGAAAATGCGCAGCTCCACGGCCTCGATATTCTCCATTTTCCCATCGAGGAAGGCGTGCCAAACGTCACGCAGTTCTACGTCATCGGCCATGCGAAATCGCGGGCGGGCGATTGCTCGGCATACATCGTTTCGCTGCCGAATAAACCGGGCGCACTGTTCCGCTTCCTAGCGCCTTTCAATGCGCACGACGTGAATCTCACGCGCATCCAGTCGCGCCCAATTTTTGGCAAACCAAACGCGCACCTTTTCTACATCGAGCTGACGGGAAATGAAGACGCCCCAAACGTCGCCGCCGCGATTGCCGCCGCCCGCGACCCACAAATCTCCGACCGCTTAGAATGCCTCGGCTCCTTCCCGGCAAAGCTGCGTTTTCAGTCGTGAAGCCGGCCATTCTGCTGCTGCTCGCACTCGTCGCCACCGCAACCTCTGCGGAAAAGAAAAAGCCATCCGTCGCCGCACCTTTGCCGGAGAAGGGACTGCCGCTCGAAGATGCGCTCTCGCTCGATAAACTCCTCGACCCCGGCACACCGCTTCCCGAAATCCTCCCCGCGCCCGAAGCCATCCCCGCCGCGCCAAAGGGCACCGCTCCAAAGCCCACCAGCGCAGCATCCGCCAAAGCCTCGCTACTTTCCGCCGCCCAAGAATACCGCCGCGACACCGCCCTTTATCGAAAAGGGAAACTCTCCCTCGAAGCCCTCCGTGCCTCCGCCGTGCGAGTCGCCGAAAGCGCAAAAACCTACCGCGCCAGCCTGCGGCGCAAATAAGCCCGAATATCGCGTCGAAGCCGTGGCGCGTAACGGAGCGGCGGAATTATTAGGCCACCATAACCACCGCGCCCCGCACCAAAAATGATAGGTGCA
>JANMLS010000383.1:0-1873 GCA_031372675.1 Verrucomicrobiaceae bacterium | reverse complement strand
AATGCCTGAAATTCCTGGAGACCCGCGACGGCGCCTGGACGAACGAACGTCAGATGCCCATCGGCTCAACCAACGCAACGGCCGCCGCCGTCACCGTGCTGCGCCACCTGGCGCTTCCCATCAACCTCACCGTCGCGGACTGGCTGTGGCAGCAGCAGCATCCACAGGGCGGCTTCATCGCCGCGCCGAGGGCGCCCATTCCCGATTTGCTATCGACGGCGACGGCCTTGCACGCGCTGACCGGCTTGGGACGCGACCTGGATGCGCTGCGGGAGAACTGCCTGGATTTCGTGGATTCACTGTGGACCAACGCCGGAGCCTTCCACGGCCATTGGGATGATGAGGTGGTGGACGCGGAATACACCTTTTACGGGCTGTTGGCTCTGGGGCACCTCGCCTCTTGAGGGGATAAAAAAAGATTCGGGCAACAGACGCCAAGGAGGTGGGGGTTGGGGAACCCCGCTGAAGAAACGTTCTGCTACCCGAATCAAATTCAAAAAGAACTAAACCAAGGCCTCACCCTATTCCCTTTAACCTACGAGAAACTAAGTCGAGCCAGCGCCCTTGCGCTATCCGTAACCCTACTGAAATTCGTTTGAAGGGGTCAAGGGAGAGTTGTTCACAATGGCTCAAGAAGGGGTGACTTCCCCTAGTTTCTCGAAGCTTTCCTCGATAAACGTCGTGTTCTGGATGCGCGCCAATCGTGCATAAAGGCCGTCCAGTTCGAGCAATTCGTCGTGGGTTCCGCGCTCAATGACCTGCCCGTGGCGCAGCACCAGTATCTGGTCCGCACGACGAATCGTGCTCAGACGGTGCGCAATGACGAAGCTCGTGCGGCCCGCCATCAGACGCTCCAGCGCCTCTTGAATCATCCGCTCCGTCGCCGTGTCCACGCTGGCGGTGGCTTCGTCCAGGATGAGCAAAGGCGCGTCCTTGAGCAGCGCGCGGGCGATGCTGACGCGCTGCTTCTCACCGACGCTGAGCTTCACGCCACGCTCGCCCACGCGCGAGTCGTAGCCCTCCGGCAATCGCGAGATGAAGTCGTGGCAATTCGCCGCGCGCGCCGCCGCGTGCAACTCCGCCTCCGTGGCGTCGAGTCGCCCGTAGAGAATGTTCTCGCGCACCGTGCCGTTGAAGAGGAATGCCTCCTGGCTCACCACGCTGATGTGCTGGCGCAATGATTCGAGAGAAATGCCGCTGGTGTCCTGACCGTCGATGGTGATGCGCCCCGCCGTCGGCTCGTAGAAGGCGGGGAGCAGATTCACCAGCGTGGATTTCCCCGCGCCCGTGGGGCCGACCAGCGCGATCATCTGCCCCGGCTTCGCGCTCAACGAAACATCGCTGAGCACCACGCGCTCCGGCCCGTAGCCGAACGACACCTTCTCGTAAATGACTTCCCCACGCACCGGTTCGCGCAGTGATTGCGTGCGACGCGCGTCGCCTTCCATCTCCGTGTCGAGGATGTCGAAGACGCGCTCGCCCGCAGCGCGCGCGGCCTGGAGCATTTGGTTCAATCCATGCAGACGCGCAATCGGCTCGTAGAACAGCGCGAGGAAAAAGAGAAAGCCCACCAGTTCGCCCAGCGTCATGCTGCCCGCGAGCACCAGTCGCCCGCCCACCCACAGCACCAGCGCGCTACCCAGCGCCGCGGCGAAGCTCATCGCCGGCGAATAGGCCGCCCACACCCGCATCACGCCCAGCGTGCCGCGCCGCAGTTCATCCGCCCGCTGCGCGAAGCGCGCGTCCTCGTGCGCCTGCTGACCGTAGGCTTTGATCTGCCGAACGCCTTGCAGATTATCCATGAGCAGCGCGTTCATCGCACTCGACGCCTCGCGTTGCGCGCGGTAACGCCGGTGCGCCGTGAGGGTGTACC
>JANMLS010000289.1:0-1562 GCA_031372675.1 Verrucomicrobiaceae bacterium | reverse complement strand
GGTGTGTTGTTTTTTGGATCGCTCAATATGATCACCGTCGGGCTGTGCGCGATCCTCATCGGCCTCGGAGTGGATTTCGCGATGGTGCTTTACGCATTTTACCTCGCTGAAAAGGAGAAAGGGATGGCCCACGAAGCTGCAATCGCCGGGGCACTGCGTGCGCATGGCTCCGGGATTTTCTTTGGAGCAATCACCACGGCTACCGCATTTCTGTGCCTGCTTTGGAGCGGCTCGCCGGGCTACCGGCAGCTCGGTGTTCTCATCGCGAGCGGCATTCTCATCGCGGCTCTCGCGATGATGACGCTGTTTTGGTTTTTCCTCGGCATCCGACTCGCGCCAGTAATGAGGCGTGTCGCCATCGCGCTGGTCGTCGTCGCTGCGGCTTCGGGAATCACTTGGGTCGCGGCGAATTTTTCCCAGCTCTGGACGCCCACGAGCATGAACTCCATCCTCATCGGAATCGGCCTCGCCGCTGCGACGATGACGGTGGCTCGCGTGCTCAGTGGGATTCTCCCGAAGCTCCCCGCATACACGCAGCGCGGGCCGTGGCGCATTCTCGCGCCGGGGTTACTCATATTTTGCGGACTCGCGGCTTCTTTGTTTTTGGAGGGAAAGGTGCATTTTGATCTGAATCCGCGCACTCTGGAGCCGCTCCACAGCAATGCCGGGCACGCGCTCCGCACCATCATGGACCGACTGAATCCCGATAAAATCGAAACGGTAATCGCCGTGATCGAAGCAGATTCGCAGGAGGAGCTTTCCGCTTCATGGAGCAAGGCCGAGGCCGTGTGGCTGAAGCTCGTGGAAAACGGCGGTCCACTCACCTCCGTGAGCACTCCCGCCGGGCTTGCTACTTCACCAGCGCGGATGACCGCAAACGCAGCAAAGCTCGGTAAAGCGGTGGACCTCAGCGCCAGCCGCGCCGCATTCGACGCTGCGCTGAAAGCGAACGATTTTCCTGCCGATCAATACGCAGCATCAGCGGCGGTCCTCGATGCGCTTGCAGCGGCGGTGAAAGGCGAAATCAACATCGTGGATTGGAAGCGCAATCTCCCGCAGGCAAGCGCGTGGTGGTTCCTCATTGATGGAAGTCTCAGTCGCGAGCACCCACTCGGCATCGCGCATCTCAAGCCCGCCCGCGCACCGGAGACGGCAGCCGATGTCGCCGCTCTGCGCACTGCGCTGGAAGTGCCGGGAGTCAAAGTAGGACTATCCGGCTGGAGTCTCACCCTCGCGGAACTCGCCGCGTGGTCGGGGCAGAAAATGACGCAACTTACCGTGCTCATGATCTCGCTAAATATCGTGCTGCTCACGATTCTCCTGCGGCACTGGCGACCCGTCGCGATTACGATGCTTGGCCTTTTGCTCGCAGTAGCCGCGATGTTTGCGACGCTGAAGTGGCTCGGAGTCAGCCTCAATCTTTTCAACATCCTCGCCTTCCCGCTCGTGCTCGGTGTCGGCGTGGATTACGGCATCTACATCGCCATCGCCATGCGGAGCAAAAACGCGGCAGAAGAACTCGGCACGCTGATGAAACCACTCCTCCTCAGCGGCCTCACGAC
>JANMLS010000262.1:0-13277 GCA_031372675.1 Verrucomicrobiaceae bacterium | reverse complement strand
CACGGTCACTTTCGCCTGGTTCTTTTCGATGCTCACGCCGCGGACGACCACGGCCTCCATGCTCTTGGTTTCTTCTTTCACGATAGTGCCGGGATTGTTGTTAAATGAGCTGCGAACTTCAAAGATGACGCCGAATTTCTTGGCGAATTCCACCGAGCGGGACTGCATCACTTTGCTGCCGCTGCTCGCCATTTCGAGCATCTCGTCGAAGCTGATTTCGTCGAGCTTCTTCGCCGTGGGAACCACGCGACGGTCGCAGGTATAGACGCCGTCCACGTCGGTAAAAATCTGGCACACGTCCGCTTTGATCGCCGCCGCGATGGCGATGGCGGTGAGGTCGCTGCCGCCGCGCCCGAGCGTGGTGATGCGCTGGTCTTTTGTCTGCCCTTGAAAACCGGCGACGATGCAGATGTAGCCTTCGTCGAGATACTGTTTGAGCTGCTTTGGCGTGAGGTCGGAGATTTTCGCCCGGGTGTGGACGCCATCCGTGACGATGCCCGCCTGTGCGCCGGTGAGGGAGATGGCTTTTTTGCCCATCGCATTGATGGCCATCGCCGTGAGTGCAATCGTCGTCTGCTCGCCCGTCGCGAGGAGGACATCCATTTCGCGCTCCTCCGGCGTGGGCGAGACTTCGCGTGCGAGTTTGATGAGCGAATCCGTGACGCCACTCATGGCGCTGACGACGGCGACAACGCCGTGGCCCTGCTCCTGGGTTTCGATGACGCGACGCGCCACGTTCTTAATCCACTCGGGATTTCCTACGCTGGTGCCGCCGTATTTTTGGACAATCAAACTCATTGGGAAAATGGGCGCGGAGAGTTGCGCGACAGATGCCTCGTGTCAAATGTGCGCTGCGGGAAAAACGTGGGTTTTACGCGAAAGGAGCCTGCGGGCTGTGAGCAGCCAGAGTGGTTGCCCGTCTTTTTCTCGTAACTAAAAGATGCGACAAGCTGCTTGCGTTTCCTCACGCGCCGCACTTTAACGCCCAGCGGGAATCAACCCACACCGAAACAAAACTATGGCCGATAAAAATACAAAAGTACCCGAAAACGTCCCAGGAGCCTGGTACGTAGATAATGAACTCTGCACGCCTTGCCGCGTCTGTCTGGACGAGGCTGGCGACTTGATGAAATACAACGACGACGAATCGAAGGTGTTTTTCTTCAAGCAACCCGAGTCGCCCGATGAACTCGCGCACGCCCAATCCGCCCGCGACATCTGTCCGCAGGCCGCGATTGCGGAAGACGGCGAATAATCGCTCAACGCTAAAAAATCAACGAACGCCCCGATTGCTCGCATAGGCAATCGGGGCGTTTTTTTTACGCCCACAGCTTGCGGTCGAGCGTGCGGTATTGGATGGCTTCGCCGACGTGGTCGGGGCCGATTTTATCCGAGGCTGCGAGGTCGGCGATGGTGCGGGCGACTTTGAGGATGCGGTCGTGGGCGCGGGCGCTGAAATTGAGCTGGTCCATCGCCATGCGCAGCATTCCTTCGCCCTCGCTATCGAGCGTGCAGAACTGGCGGAATTGCTGCGAGGACATGCGGGCGTTCACGCGGACTTTGCTGCCGATGAAGCGCTTTTGCTGAATCGCATGACACTCGGTCACACGCGCCCGAATCTCCGCGCTCGGCTCACCGGTTTGGTCGCTGCGCAGATCGTCGAAGGAAACAGCAGGCGCTTCAACGTGGAGATCAATGCGGTCGAGCAGCGGCCCGGAGATGCGGTCGCGGTAACGCTCGACTTGCTGCGGCGTGCAGCGGCATTTGCGTTTCGGGTCGCCGAAGAATCCGCACGGGCAGTGGTTCATCGCGGCGACGAGCATGAACTCTGCGGGAAAAGTCACCGTCCCTGCCGCACGACTCACCGTCACGCGACCATCCTCAAGCGGCTGGCGGAGGACTTCGAGCGTGGTGCGCTTAAACTCAGGCAGCTCGTCGAGAAAGAGCACGCCGTGATGCGCGATGCTGATTTCGCCGGGCGATGGATTCGCACCGCCACCGAGCAAGCCAGCATCGCTCACGGTGTGATGCGGAGCGCGGAATGGCCGCGTAGCGACGAATGATCTTTCGAGCAGCAGCCCGGCGATGCTGTGGATTTTCGTCGTCTCGATTGCTTCCTCCATCGTCATCGGCGGAAGGATGGTCGGCACTCGTTTACTGAGCATACTCTTGCCGCTCCCCGGCGGGCCGATGAGCAGCATCCCGTGGCCACCAGCGGCAGCAATTTCAATCGCCCGCTTTACGTGGTTTTGCCCGCGCACGTCCGCGAAATCCACCTCGTAGTTTTGGTGTTTTTGAAAGAACACCGCGAGGTCTTCGCGCACCGGCTTTACTGTGCGCTCGCCGATGAGCAGCGAGTAAGCCTCGCGGAGATTGCGCACGCCAAACACTTCGATTCCCTCGACCATCGCCGCCTCGCGAGCGTTTGCTTCGGGGACTACGACTTTCAAATGCCCGCGCCTCCGCGCCTCAATCGCCACGGGCAAAACTCCGCGCACTGCACGCACCGAGCCGTCGAGCGCAAGTTCGCCCACAAAGCAAAACTCCGCCGCGTTTTCGATCTCCTTTTCCTCCTGACAAAGAATCATCCCCAGCGCGATGGGCAGGTCGAAGCTGGGGCCTTCTTTTTTCACATCAGCAGGCGCGAGGTTCACGGTGGTGCGACCTCCGGGCCAAAAGAAGCCGCTGTTTGAAATCGAAGTCGTCACACGGTCCTTCGCCTCTTTGACAGCCGTATCCGGCAGGCCGACAACGACAATAATGGTGTCCATCCCGCCACCGGAATTGACCTCGATTTCCACCTCATAGGCATCCACGCCAAAGACGGCGGCGGAGTAGATTTTGGCAAGCATGAGCGGGGAAAATGACAAACCCGCAGCGAGTCGGGAAGGGAGAACTTTCCAATCCCAGTACAAAAAAGTGCGGAGCCGCCGGCCTCCTACACCGTGCCGACGACTCCGCTGTTCCCCCCAGAACAAAAGGTAAGACCGCGAGGGCGCGGATTCGTTAGAAAAAAGTCCCATTCTTTTCCGATGAGCACTTTCCGTTGTCGGCTCGCCCTGTTACACACTCTGCGCGATGCCGATTTCGCACTTCTACATTCTAGCTGCTGACCACAGCGGCGGTCTTATTTACGCATTTGAAAACTGCACGCTGCCCGGAAAGCTCGTGCTACTCGCGCTCTTCCTTGCGTCGCTGCTTTCGTGGACGGTCATGGCGACGAAGTTCCGCCAGCTCAGGCGTGCAGCGGATCGAAGGGCGGATTTTTTGAAGGCGTTTCGCGGAAACCGCCAGCCGCTCAGTCTCTACGAGGCGCAAGCGCGATTCGGTGGTGCGCCGATTTTTACCGTCTATCAGGACGGCTGCGAGGAGCTGTGTCTGCAAATGCTCGGCTCGGCGGAGGTGGACGATACTTTTGCCGTGCGAATGGAGACAGCGCCGCGCATTTCTCCCGCGCAAATGGGCGTGGTGAAAACTGCGATGGAGCGCACGGTGGGAGAGAGAGCACTCGCGCTGGAAGCAAGGATGGTGCTGCTTTCCACGGTGGTCAGTGGTGCGCCATTTCTCGGATTGCTCGGCACGGTTTGGGGCGTCATGGAGACATTTGGCGATGTCGCGCAGGCTGGAAAAGCGAACCTCGCCGCGATGGCTCCGGGCGTCTCGGCGGCGCTCATTACCACGGTCGTGGGCCTGCTCGTCGCGATTCCCGCGATGTTTGGGCACAATTATCTCGTGAGCACGATGCGCGGAATGGTCGTGGAGCTGGAGCTTTTTGCCGCAGAACTCGCGAGCGTCTTCGAGCATCGCTACGTGGACCACCGCTCGGAGCGAAAGGAGCCTGCGCAATGAGACGGAAATTTTCCGAGCGGCATCAGCTTACGACCGTCAGCGAGTTGAACGTCACTCCGCTGCTCGACCTCGCGTTTGTGCTGCTGATCATTTTTATGATCACCACACCGCTCATTGAAAACAGCACGGACCTCGTCCTGCCGACCGGCAATGCGCAGGGAAATCCCGTGAATACAGACCGTATCCGCGCCGTCTCTATCCTCGCTGACGGCAGCCTCTCGCTCGATGGGAAAGCCGCCACGCTTGACGATGTGGAATCCACGCTCGCCGCGCTTGTGGCAAAAGACCCGGAGACGGCGGTGCTCATCCGCGCACACAAGGATTCCAACATGCAGAAATTCACAGACGTCATGGAAACAGCCAAACGCGCAGGCGTGAAACGCATCGGCTTTGGCAACACGCCTCGTTCCGAATAACGGCATGTTCTCCGACCCGCTCGCACCCGATGTGGAAAAAGGCGAACGCTTTTGGGCTACGTTTGGGATGGTCCTCTTTCTGCACGCAGTTTTCATCGTCGGGACGATCTGGATTTCACGCGCACTGTTTCCAACGCGCACCGTAGAGCAGATCACCTGGCTCGACGGCGGAGCAATGAGCGCAGCATCCGACATCGAGCCGTTGCAAGCACCAGCAGAACCAGTCCCACCTCCCAAACCGGCTCCTTCCGCCCAGCCCGACGACTTCAGCCCCGCGACGCCGACGCCAACTCCAAAACCCACGCCGCCACCCACGCCACCACCCACTCCCAAACCAACTCCACAACCCACGCCCAAGACGGTGAAAGCTACGCCAACGCCGGAAAAGAAAACCGCCAAAACCACACCCACTCCACGAAAAAATACAGCCGCACGCACGCGGGTAAAAACCGCAGTGAAGCCCACGATGGCGCAGACCGCAGGCACCGGAGCCACCACACAGAGCGGCACAAAACCTGGACCGGGAGCCGCTGGCGGCACGGGAACCAGCGCGGAAGTCGCCACAGAATTGAAGCGTTACGGCGAACTGATTGAGGGCAAATTCCGCAACGCTTGGCAGCAACCACTTTCCGGCGTGGAAGGAAATGGCGGAGCGCAAATCGGCGTCATCCGATTCCGCATTGCGGCAGATGGTGCGGTGCTTTGGGCGCGAATTTCAAAATCGAGCGGCAGCCGCATCGTGGATGATTCCCTCGAAGCCGTGTGCAAAAATATCGCATCACTCCCGCCGCCGCCCAAAGCCATCCAGCGCGATGGATTTTTTGAAAGCTCCATCGAAATGGTCCTCGACCGATAGATAACAAAAAACCGATGCGCTCATTATTCATCATCTCTCTGCTGTGTCTTCTCGGTGGATGTTCCACTTTGGAAAAAGAATTCCGTCCCGTGTGGACGCAAGCGGATTGGCCAACAGCCAGCCAGCCTGCACCAGCGGGATTCAGCGTCACTCCGCGACAAGCATTCACAGTGGTTCGCGAGTCGCACGCACGCTCGCTGAAACACGTCTGGCACCTCTACGCCGACTCTCGCTTTTACTACGTGCATGACACGTTCCTCGGCGACAACCCGCGCCGCGTGTTTAAGCAAGGCGTGCGCATAGATGGCAGAACGGGTGAGATTGTGAAACGTCCATGAATGCGCTGGTCATCCTGCTCTCCACGTTTCCTGAAATCGAAGCGGCTCGTCTGGCGGTGCGCACGCTTGTTGAAGAGCGTCTGGTGGCGTGCGGCAATATCGTGCCGGGAGTGGAGTCTATTTACCGCTGGCAGGGCGCATTGGAGACGAGCGCAGAGGTGATGGTCTTTTTCAAAACCACGACAAATTCCGCCGCGGTAGCGCAGGCGAGGCTGCGCGAATTGCATCCTTACGAAGTGCCAGAGATTTTGCGCCTGCCCGTGGACGGAGGCTGGCCGCCGTATCTCGAATGGGTGCGCGAATCTACTTTTTCACTGCAAACAAACGGGCGGGAATCAGCGTGAATCCCGCAATCGAAATGCTGGTCAGAGTTTCTTCGCCGCCAACCGTTGTTTTGTTTGTGTAGCTTCCGTCTGCGGGGTTTCGGAGGACATCTATCTGCTGATCTTCAGGTCGGACGATCCAATATTCGGGAATCCCGGCAGCCGCATAAATCCGCGATTTTTCGAGTTCTGTCTCGATGGAGGAAATTGCGACTTCAATGACAAGTTCTGCCGTATTCGGATGCGCATCCATCCAGTCATCTGGGGCACCTTTAACCACGGATATGTCTGGTTCTGGCTCGGAGTTGCCGATGGAAAGCGGTCCTTCGGTGCGGACTGTGTGCGTGTCGGGGACAGTGCGCATGAGCAGCATTAGCAGCTTTTGTTTGATTCGTTCGTGGCGTGGTGATTTTGACATTTTTTCAATAATGTAGCCGTCAAGAAGTTCGTGCTTCTCGTTTACAAGGCCCGCGTCGCCCATGTGGTGATAATGTTCGAGCGAGACGCGATGGACTCTTGCGCGAATTGCGGGCTGATCGAGTAAGACGCTCATAACGCCCTCACGCTATTCGTATTTAGTATGCGACTCAAGAGCAGACCTCGCGAATCCATTGACGCCCGCGCTCTTGCGGGTAGCGTTCGCGGCGCATGACTCCAGAACAGCCACTCACGGGCATCAGAGGTTGCGTGATTGACGCGCCGGAATACGGGAAGTTGCGCTCGTGGCGCGATGGCGCGGTTATATTTGGTGGCGGAAAAATCGTGGAAGTTGGCGAGTATCAGCACCTCGGAAAAAAGGCGCGTCCGCAGCCTGTCCGCTGGTTGCGCACGGAGCAGGCGGCGATTTTTCCCGGCCTGATTGATGTGCATACGCACCTGCCGCAGTATCCAGTCGTGGCGCGGGGTCGCGGGCAATTGCTCGACTGGCTGCACCACTCGATTTTTCCGAGGGAGAAAGCATTCACGGGTCCGGCAGGGCAGCGCGAGGCAGGCGCATTTTTCCCGGAACTTGCGCGGCACGGGACGACGACGGCGATGGTCTATGCGGCGATTTTTGAGGACTCGTGCGATGCGGCTTTTCACGCAGCCGCGAAGTCCGGGCTGCGGATCATCATGGGCAAAATGATGATGGACGTGGGCACCTACGGCACGATGCAGCCGCGCAAAGTATTCAGCGTTTCGATGCTGGAAAGCGAGCGACTCTGCCGCCATTGGCACGGGCGAAATGACGGGCTGATCGAATACGCATTCAGCCCGCGATTTGCGCTGGCGTGCAGCGAGAAACTCATGCGCGAGGCCGCAGCGATGGCTTCGCAATTTGGCTGCTACATCCAGACGCACCTCGCCGAAACCCGCGAGGAATGTGAGCGCGTCCGCCATCTCTTCCCGGCGACGAAAGACTACACCGAGGTGTATGAAAAATGCGGACTCGTCGGGCCGCGATCCGTCTTTGGCCATTGCATCCATCTTTCGGATCGCGAGCGCACCGCGTTGTCTGCCGCTGGCGCAAATATCGCGCATTGCCCCACGGCAAACATCTACCTTTCCAGCGGCATCATGCCACTCGCGGAACATCGCGCCACAGGATTGAAAATTGGCATCGGGTCGGATGTCGCGGCGGGGCCGGAGCTGAATCTTTGGCAGGTGATGCGGAGCGCAATCGAGAGTCAGAAGATGCGCAGTTTTTACGAACCCAAAGTGCAAGTGCCTTCGCCAGCACACGCGCTCTATTTAGCCACGCTTGGCGGCGCGGAGGTGCTTGGTAAGGCGGCTAAAATCGGCACCTTTGACATCGGGAAAGACGCGGACATCACCGTGATGGACATCGGCGCGATGCTCCCGTATCGCGGCAGCGCGACAAAGCCGGATGAGCTGACTCCCGAAGACATCCTCTCGCTCTGCGTCTATCGCGGCGGGCCTCACGCCGTGCTGGAGACTTTTGTGCGGGGCAACTGCGTATTTCGCTCTGCGTCGCCGGAGTTGTTCTGAATGGGAATTGCGCAACTCAGCGGGACCGCTACATCGGCTGTGTGACAAAGGCAGACGATATTCTTTTTCCAAAACAACCATCCGCACCGCTGCGGCGCTTTGCTGCAATGCTGGAGCCAAAAAGCGATGCGGAGCTGGAAGCGATGGCCCGCGATTCCGCGCTGCTCACGCGGCGAAATTTCGGCAGAGCGATGCGCCTTTTTGCACCGCTGTATCTCAGCAACGAGTGCATCAACAACTGCGCCTACTGCGGCTTCTCGCGGGACAACGCGATCCTCCGCGTCACGCTCGAAGTCGCCAGCGTGGTGAAGGAAGCGCGGCATCTCGCGATGGAAGGTTTTCGCAATATCCTGCTCGTGGCAGGGGAACATCCAAAGTTTGTCAGCAACGGCTACATCGAAGCGTGCATCCGTGCGTTGGTGCCGGAGATTCCGAGCATCTCGCTGGAAGTCGCGCCGATGGAGGCTGAGGACTACGCGCCGCTCGTCCGCGCTGGCGCGGAAGGGTTGGTGGTTTATCAGGAAACGTATCATCGCGAGACGTACGCGCGGATGCACACGGCGGGGCCAAAGCGCGACTTCGACTGGCGACTCGCGTGCCCCGAACGCGCATACGAAGCAGGCTTCCGGCGCATCGGAGTCGGTGCGCTGTTTGGCCTCGCGCCTTGGCGGGATGAAGCGCTGGCGCTTGCCTCGCATCTCGATCATTTGCTGCGCACTTGCTGGAAGGCGCAGTTCACAGTCTCGCTCCCGCGACTGCGCCCGTGTGCGGGACAATTCAAACCGGAGCACCCGCTGCCCGACCGCGAACTCGTGCAGCTCATCTGCGCGCTGCGACTCGCATTTCCGCACGTCGGAATCGTCCTCAGCACGCGCGAGCCAGCGACTTTGCGCGACGCGCTCCTGCCGCTCGGAATCACCATGATGAGCGCTGGCAGCCACACCGAGCCGGGCGGCTACACAGGCGAAGGCCGCGAGGATGTGCATCTCACCGTGCGCGGTCGCCGCGTCGAGACGGAGCAAACCGGACAAGCCACCGAGCAATTCCAAATCGCCGATGAACGCAGCGCCGCAGCGATTGCGAACCTCCTGCAAACGCGCGGCTTCGAGCCGGTCTGGAAGGACTGGGACCAGGCAATCCTCGCGCAATGAAAACCATCGCCCTCAACGGCCAGCCGCGAAGCACAGACGCAGAAACCATCGCCGCCCTTGTTGCCGAGCTGGGCTTTGTAAAAGGAACCGTCCTCGTGGAACTCAACGGCACCGCGCTGCGCCGCGAAGAATGGAGCAGCCCTCTTCGCGAGGGCGATACCGTGGAGCTATTGAGGATCGCGGCAGGAGGATAGAGTGTCAGCGATTGTGCTGAATCCGGTCTTACCGATTCACGGCAAACTCGCGTGTGTTGAGCATCGCCCAAAGCAAATCGCGAAGTCCCTCGACTTGCGTTTTCGCAGCGGCGATGTCGGCTTTTGCCTGCGCAAGCTCGGCGTCGGTTGGCGGGCGGCTGACGGTGCGTAGGAAAACTTCGCGGATGAGTTTCCCAGCGTCGAACTCAACTATCGGAGTCTCGACTTCAGCCAGTCGCTCTTTTGCTTCTGCGATGCGGGCGAGGTTCTTTGCTTTCACAGTCTCGAAAGCCTTCATTTTTTTCTCCCACGATTCGAGTGCTTCGGGCGTTGCGTCATCGGGTTTTTTTGGAGCTTTCATCGTGGCCGTCTCTTGTTCCCGCTGCGCGATTTTCCGGCGCATTCCTTCCTTGTCGCCGCCAGATTCTGAAATGCCGGAGGCTTTGCGCAACTGGCCGATCCAATTTTCTCCATCGTCGATCCTGCGGAGCACGCTCTGGTCGTTGCGTGTGAAGATGGTCTGCAAAAGCGTGGGGTCCGTCACGCGCTCGCAATCGCAGTTTGTCTCGCGTGGTGGCTTGCCAAAAATGGAGAGCGCGTAGCCCTCGGCTTGCTTTCCGCCGCCGTAAGTGTTGGAGACGATTCCAGCCAGACCGATGTTGCGTGCGGCAATGTTGCTATTGAGTTTTTCAATCGCATCGCTGCTTGCCGTGGCCATCGTGATCGCATCCACAATCACCTCAGCGGGCAGGCGGCGAATCGTGGCGTGTGAGAAATTCTTTTCGTCGTGCTTGTTGGTCGCATTGGTTTTCCAGCTCCGCTGATAGGTGTCGCTGTTGAGAATCTCGCGGTGCAGCCAGCGCATGTCGTAGCCTTTCCCGACAAATCCCTCGGTGAGGTAATTGAGCAGCGGCTCATTCGATGGCGGATTCGCGAGATTCAGATCATCCGCAGGCTCCACGATTCCACGGCTGAAATAGCCCGCCCACACACGATTCACGAATGCTTTTGCGAAGTAAGGATTTGCCGTGCCCTTCAGCCAATCCATGAGCGGGATGCGCGGGTCGGGGTATTGCTGGAGCATCACTTCCTCGCCGCCGAGCAGCTTCGGCGTGATGACGCGCGAACTGCTGGCGACCTTCTTTTTATCGTCGCGCTGGCGCTGTGCGGTGCGCTTGGAATCCACATAAAGCTCACTCCACGGCACTGGCTCTCCGACGTTAATCCGGCGGTCGATTTCACCTTCCAGTTTTTTCTGTAGCTCCTGCTGCTGCTTCGCGAGCTGCTTTGCTTCGGCTTGTTTTTCCTCCGGTGTTTTTTCTTTCTTGGGCGCGGCTGGCTCTGGCTCGGTGGCGGCTGGCTTCATCTCGGCGGTCATCTCCACCATCGCGATGGGTGTGCCTTTTATCGCGGTGTTGAGTTCCTTGCGGAGCGAAGCGGGCGTCATCACGCCAGCTTGCGTGTCATTTTCTTTGCGCTCGGAGAATACGAGCGGCGCGAAGAATGCCTGAAATTGCTCGAAGTCCACCTTGGTCCATTGGTCAAACGGGTGCTTGTGGCATTGTGCGCATTCGATGCGGACGCCGAGGAATGTGTGCGCAAACGCCAGCGCCTTTTCCTCGGTTTTCTGCGTATTATTCCGTGCCCAAAACCACGGCATGTTTGGGCGGCTGGCAAAATCAACGCGGCCTTCTTTGCGGAAGTATCCGCTAAAATCCCGCACCATTTCCTCGTAGCTTTGCTCCGGCGTCGTGCGCGATGTCGCGAGCACGATGCCCGCTGCGAGTTTGTCATACGGCTCATTTTCCAGCACGCGCTTGTAAATCCACTCATACCACTGCCGCGAGACAGCATTGTTAATATCGCGACCGCCGTTGACGACATTGCGGACTTGGCGCGGATTGTTGCCGGTGAAATCGCACAGCTTCGTAGTCCACCACGCTGCGTAGGTCGGGCGGGCGAGCAGCTCCTCGATCTTCTTCGCACGTTTATCCGGCGAGCGGTCTGCGAGAAATATCTCGATCTCGGCAGGCGGCGGAAGTGTGCCCGTCACATCCAGCGAAGCCCTGCGCAGGAAGTCATCATCGTCGCACACTTCGCTCGGATGGATGCCCACCTTGCGCAGCTTCGCGAGCACGAGTTCATCCACACGAGTTCGTGTGGCGACTTTTGGAAATGCAGCGCGACTCACCGGCAGCATCGCCGGGACCGGCTCCACGCCATTATCGTAAAACGCCACGATGTGCGTATCGCCGCTCGTCTTGCTCGTCACCACGCCATCCGCACCCACCTCGGCCACGCTCTCATCATTCGTGCGAAACCGCGTGAGCTGCGTCACATCCTCCACCGTGCCGTCCTTCCAGTAAGCAGTGACTTTCAGCGGAATCTTCGCGCCCGCAGTCTTGAAGACCAGCTCCTGCGGCTCCACCACGAGGCGGTCAAATTCCCCCGTCTCCGCCACATCGCTTTTCGCGCCGCTCTCGATCCACTTGCGCACGAGATTGTATTCCCAAGAGCCTTTATCCCAGCGCTTCTTGCCCTTGTGCGTCTCGCCGTCGTCGAGCGTTGGCTTTGCCAAAATGAGGCTCTTCAGCGAGTTCGTCGTATCAATGCGCAGGCCGTCCTCTTTATCCGCAGTGATTTCGAGATGGTCCTTCTCGAAGTCATACCCAAACAGCGAAAGCTGAAAGCCGCCCTGCCCGGAAAACGCCCCGTGGCACTCGCGCCCCGAACAGCCGCTCCGCGACATCAGCGGGATCACATGCCGCCGGAAGCTCACATCATCCGCCTTGGAAAAATCGCTCCAGCGTTTCAACGCCGTGCGCTTTTCCACACGCGGAGCCGGAGCCTGCTCGATGGCGTTTGCAAGAGCCAGCGTCGGAGCCAGCAGGGAAAAAAGAAGGAGCGAGTGTTTCATGGGTGGTGTCTGCTTACGTGCATTAAGACCCGCTGCCGTGGCGCGTCTTTGATCCCATCACGGATTTTTCCTTCAGCGGAAAAACAAAAAAAGCGATAGGAGACGTATCTCCCATCGCTTTGGTTTTCTTTTGGAAAGCGCGAGCTTACTTCAGCTCGGCGAGCTTTGCTTTGATCGCTTCAAAGTTCGGCAAATCTTTTGGAGTTGGGGTTTGCTCGGCGTATTGGATCACGCCGTCTTTATCTACGATGAATGCGGCGCGGGCGCTGGTGAGGCCGATTCCGGCGAGGCCGGGAAACTCGACGCCAAATGCCTTGGTCACGCTCTTGTCGAGGTCGCTCACGAGTTGGACGGAGATGTTCTCTTTCTTCGCCCATGCTTCCTGCGCAAACGGGCTGTCCACGCTCACGCCGATGACTGCGGCTCCGAGGTCGCTGTATCCGTTTAGCCCCTGCGTGATGTCGCAAAACTCCTGCGTGCAGACGCCGGTGAAGGCGAGCGGGAAGAAAAGTACGACGGTGTTTTTCTTGCCGAAGTTGGCTGAGAGCGTCACGTCCACGAGGCCGTTTGCGTCTTTCGACTTGAGTGTGAAATCGGGTGATTTGGTTCCTACTGCGATTGGCATAATTTTATTGGTTGGTTGGTTGGTTGTGTTGGAAATGGACGCGCCTTTTAGAGCGCGAGTCCCACCACGGCAACCGAATGTTTGCGGGTGCTTCGCATAATTTCACGCATCCGCTTCCATCACGACATCGGGGATGTGGGTGAAGGCGATGCGCATCGGGGCGTTGCCACGGGCTTCGTGCTGGGTGGCGAAATAGACGGTGTTTTTGCCGTAGCGCGTATTGAGTTCGTCTATGAGTTTGCTGAGTTTCTGGCGTTCGGGCTGGTGCTCGATTTCTGCGAAGAGCGACGGCGTGACATTGGCCTCTTCGACGAGGCCGGTGAGGGTTACGCCCACTTGCATCGGCACTCCGCGAAAGGGCGTGAGTTTTTCCCAGAGCATGGAAAAGGCGTGGTTGAGTTCGATTTCGTTGCTCGTTTCGGTGAATTGGATTTCGTCGCCGACGCTCAGGCCGCTCACGAGTCGCAGGCTCACGGCCATCGTGCGAGTGCAGCAGTTCATGGCGCGGAGGCGCGTCCCGGCTTTTTGCAGGAGGTGGCAGAGGATGCCGTGCGCGTCGGCGATGTTGCGCTGTCGCGGGGCGAGTACGTGTGAGTGGCCGATGCTGCTGCGTGTCGTG
>JANMLS010000261.1:0-15315 GCA_031372675.1 Verrucomicrobiaceae bacterium | reverse complement strand
CCGACGCCGACAAGAAGCCCGACGCCGACAAGAAGCCCGACGCCGACAAGAAGCCCGATGCCGACAAGAAGCCCGATGCCGACAAGAGGCCGAAGGCAGACAAGAAGCCTGAGGCCGACAAGAAGCCTGAGGCAGACAGGAAACCGGACCCGAAAGAAAAGCAGGAGACGCCTCGCACAAGCCGCCCGCCCAAGGCGGTCCCCGAGCGCAACATTCCTGACAAAATCCAACCCGGTCGCGGTGAACCATACCCAAAGCCACAGCCGCGCGAGATTCCAAAAATTGACCGCAACAAAAAGCCCGACGCTGCGAAAGAACCCACTCCCGAAAAGCCCGTCCCAGCCGCGCCGGATAAAATAAAGGGCGGCAAGAAGCCGGAGAAAAAGAAGGGCGAACCTACCGAGGCCGCACCGGAATAAAAATCACTCAAACAACCAACAAACTCACTATGAATAGCATCAACGAAATCAAAGACACACTCACCGACGCCGCATCCAAACTGGGTGCCGACGCAACCGAGGCAGCACAAAATCTTCAGGGCCACGCGAAAGACGCTTGGTGCAGTGCGCGGAAGGAAACCAAACGCGCCGTAAAACTCAGCACCGCATACGCCCACGATCATCCCCTTCCGATTGCGCTCGTCGCAGCGGGTCTTGGTCTGGCGCTCGGCTTCTTCCTTCACCGCAGGGGACTTTTCTGCGGCCTGCTTTTCGCAAGCGGCGCACTGTTCAGCCAGTCCCTCGCACAAGGTTTTTGCCAGGCAGATGTGCAATGCGCGTCCGCCGATACTTCAAAAAACTCCGACTAACTATTTCGCCCCGAACAGCAGCCATCCGGCTGCACCAAACCAAACAAACCAAACAAACACATCATGAAAAACATCACTACATCTACATTAGCACTACTGCTTTCAGTAGGCGGACTTCACGCCGGCACGGCGCATTACGAAAAGCAAATCAATCAACCCATCGCCACGGTGGATGGCGGTCGCTACTGGGCGCTCTTTGGCGGCGTGAATGCCGATCAATCGGCAGACATCAACGACAGCAGCAACCGGCTCGGAAGATTCTCGAACGAACTCGAATCCGATACCGGCTATTTCGGCGGAATAAAGCTCGGCTACGAATACCCCAGCGACGGCTGGGCGGCCCTCGCTTTGGAAGTCGAGGCTCTTTACATGAAGCTCGACGCGGAAGCATCGAGCAAGTCGGGCGGATTCAGCCTCCGCACTTCGGGGGAAATCAGCGCAGCGGTATTCATGGCAAATGCGCTCGTGAAATTCCGTCCCATCGGTCCCATCCGCCCCTACATCGGCGGTGGTGTCGGCGTAGCACATCTTTGGCTGAAGAATACGGACTCGGTCGTCACGCTCAACGGAACGCGCATCGGCACGCTTGCTCGTGAAGATGCGGAGGACTGGACGCTCGCCTACCAAGGCATCGCTGGCTTCGACTGGCAGATCAATGAACGCTGGTCGTTCTTCACCGAATACAAAGCCCTCGTTTTCCACGACGCCGTGGGCATCGAGCGGTTCCTGAATCATCTCGTGGGTATTGGTGTCCGGGTCGGGTTCTAAAAACACCCGCTCTACAAATTGGGCCGCAGTCTGAAAAGGCTGCGGCCTTTTTTGTGCCCGCAGAAATCGGGGAAAAATGCGGCGACATACATCCAACCGATCATCCCCGTGCGATCCTCCACGAACACACATCATGAAAAACTACACAAAACTAACCGCCATCAGCCTCGCCATCCTCAGCATCACCGCGTGTGACTCGAAAGTAGAGTCCGCCCGGAAAGACGCACTGGAGAGCAAAGCCGACGCCCTCGAAAACAAGGCCGACGCCGTGAAGAAGGAGACAAAAGAAGTAGCCAAAGACTTCGCCAAACAGTCTGAGTTGGACGCCGTCGCGCAAAAAGACGCCGAGAAATTGCGCGCCGAAACCGCAAAGAAAGCCGCTGCCGACGCCGCAGAAGAACTACGCAAATCCGGCGAGCGGGCCGCGAAGGAACTCCAGGAAAAAGCGGATGCCGCGCGCGACCGGAAATAGCCTTCCGCTGTGGACGACGAGGAAACAGCAAAGGATGAGATGTTGCGAATGCGGCATCACATCAAAATGCTCAGCCTCGTCGGAACGACGGCGCTGGGCTTGTATCTTTGCTTTCTTTTAGTCGTTCCATTTTCCGCGCCGATTGTCTGGGCCGTGATGCTCGCCGTCCTCTTCTCACCGGTGCAGCGGTGGCTGGAGAAAAAGCTCCGCTCTGCGGGAAAAGCTGCGGTGCTGGCAGTGTGCATGATTGGATTGATTGTCATCGTGCCCGTGTCGTTCGTCGCACAACGACTCGTCATGCAGGCGGCGACAGGTGCCGCGCTTATCGAATCGCGAGTCAAGTCCGGCGAATGGCGGCGGGCCATAGAGGCACAGCCCCGACTTGCGCCGATTGCCGTCCGCATCGAGCAACAAATCAATCTTCAGGACACTGCGAAATCGCTCGCCATCTGGCTGAGTAATCTCGCGGGTTCCATCGTCACAGGTTCGCTGTATCAGGTGGTGAGCTTCTTTCTCACGCTTTACCTACTTTTCTTCCTGTTGCGCGACCGTCACGCAATCCTCCGAGCCATACGCTCACTCTCCCCGCTCGCTGGCGCGGATATGCACCACCTTTTTCACCGTGTCGGCGACACGATCTTTGCAACGATCTATGGCACGCTCGCCATGTCCTCAGTGCAGGGACTGCTTGGCGGGCTGATGTTTTGGTGGCTGGGGCTTTCCTCGCCGCTCTTGTGGGGTGTGGTCATGGCTGTGCTCGCGGTGATTCCCGTACTCGGCGCATTCGTCGTCTGGATTCCCGCCGCGCTTTTCCTGCTCGTTGATGGCCATTGGGGAAAGGCGCTCATCCTCGCCGCGTGGGGATTACTCGTCGTCGGTATGATCGATAATTTGCTGCGCCCTTTCCTCATGGGCAGCCGCATCAAAACGCACACCGCTCTCGTCTTTATGTCTATCGTCGGCGGACTCATCGTCTTTGGTCCTGAAGGCCTCATCCTAGGCCCCGTCGTAATCGAAACCACGAGCGTGCTCCTCGCTGCATGGAACAAACCCTTCGTCCGCTTTCGCGATAAACAGCGCGCCATCCTCGAAGCGCGTGCATCCGACAACTGGGAAAATGAAGGTGGCATCACGTCCGCCGATTGAGCGGAAATACCGCCGTCAATAGAATGGCATGAGGTAAATACCCCATTCTCTGCGGAGTGCCACGGTGCTCCCATAGAGGCCATGAAAACAAACATTGGGTTATGGATCGATCATCGCAAGGCAGTCATCGTAACGACTTCGCGCGAAGGACAGGCAACAAGCATCATTTTCTCAGATACGGAGAAACAGCCGGGGCGCATTGATGGCGAGCGATCCACGGAGGCATTCAAGTCAAACATGATCCCGCCCGAAGACGTGGTGGAGCGGCGTTTCGAGCAGCACCTCAACGCATTTTACGACGAAGTCATTGATGCTATTCATGACAGCGAACAACTACTCATCTTTGGCCCCGGAGAAGCAAAGGGAGAGCTGGAAAAACGCCTGCACTCTAAAAAACCGGACGCCCACCGGAACGTAAAAATCGAGGCCGCAGACAAGATGACTGACAACCAAATCTCAGCAAGAGTGCGCGACTACTTCGCAGTGCCGGGCAGCGTGATTTTGATGTGAGCGTAAATTACCCCTGCATTCTACCAGCCAATGACTCGCTCAGCTTTTTCTAATTGCTGAACGTGCTCGCGCTGGCGATGCGTGCTCCTGCGGCGCATCATGAATCGAGAGAAGAACGGGGTTGCCCAAACACAGATGTATGGTAATTATGGCGTCCAGAAACTCGCTCGTATGATTATCAACCGCCGCAATTTCCTTCGCTTCGGATCACTCATCGCCTGTGGGACTGCGATGGGCGGGACATCGTTATTCGCTGCAACTTCGGCGATGATGAAAGGCGGGCTTCCGATGGTCGAGGGCGACGCTTCGGTTCTGGCGTTTGTGAAGGGATACAGCTCAGACATTCGCATCGTCGGTGCATCGGTGCTTGGTCGGATTCGCACGAGCGGGCTGCGCACGCTGCACATTCTTGCGAAAGCCGGCGATTTGGGCCGCATGGCTTCTGTCCTTACTCGTGCGCCTTTTTCCGGGATTTATACCGAGGGGAATACGTTCAGTTTCGCGCTCGCGGATGTGGATGTGACGATTGAAAATCTGCTGCCCGAAGTCTTCGCCGCACGGCTCGCGGCGATGGCAAAGCGGGCGGGCAACGCATTTGCGCACGACGCGCTTTCCTACAACCCGGAGACGAAGGAAATCAGTGACCCATTTTCCGCCCGCGCATCCACGATCAAGCTGGTGAACAAAACATTTGGCGGTCCTGCGGCGCTGGCCGTGGCGCTTCGCGGCAGACTGGAAGCCTCGCAACTCGGCATCGCGCAGGGAGAGGATTTTGCGCTTTGGAAAAACCGGGTGCTGCGGGCGATTGCGCGTTCTGCCGATGCGCGGAAGCTCGCCGAGAATTTCCTGCAACAACTCGCCACGCTAGCGGATAAATTGCCGCCGGGCGGAGTGGACGCATTGCTGCGCACGCGGCTTATTTCCACGGCGCTGAAGCAAGTTTTCCAAATCAACGCCTCGGAAGCGGTCGCCGCGTTCAAGCAACTCCGCAAAACATCCGGGCCGGAGACGCCGGATTCTGCAATCTGGCTCGCGGTTTTGATTGGCCCAGAAATCCAGAGCAACGCTGCGGATGGCGCTGCGACGACTTGGCTTCAGCGCGGACCACGCTTCCAGGCCATGCGCTCAAGGCGAGCCTTGGCCAAAGCCGCCGCAATTCTCGAATCCTGAGTTTTTTACCCACTCGATTTCAGCAGAGACACAAACCTTTAATCTCTTCCCAAATGGCCGAACCTTTTCTTTCAGAAATCCGCATTATGAGCTTCGTCTTTCCGCCGAAAGGATGGGCACTGTGCAATGGTCAACTTTTGCCGATTAACCAAAATCAAGCGCTGTTTGCATTGCTGGGAACGACGTTTGGAGGCGATGGTCGCGTGAACTTTGCGCTCCCCGATCTCCGTGGACGCACGCCCATTCATGCTGGAAACGGGCACACGCTTGGCGAACGCGCTGGCGAGCAGGCGCACACGCTATCGGCCTCTGAGCTTCCGGCACATACGCACCCACTGAATGTCACCAATAACGTCGGTGCGCAGGCGCCGACCAACATGGTCCTCGCCAAAACCGGAGCCAACACGTACGGCGCACCGACCAATCTAGTGCCCATGGCAACTGCCATACTGACCAATGTGGGCGGGTCGCAAGCTCACTTGAACATGCAGCCGTTCCTCACCCTGTCCTTCTGCATTGCGTTACAGGGTATCTTCCCTTCTCAAAGCTAATCCTTACATCCTACTAATATGGCACAACCTTACGTTGGTGAAGTTAGAATTTTCGCGGGAAACTTTGCTCCCGCAGGATGGATGTTTTGTGATGGCTCGGTATTGCCCATCTCTGAAAACGAGGTTCTTTTCCAGTTGATCGGGACGACTTACGGTGGGGACGGGGAAAGCACATTCGCATTGCCCGATCTGCGGGGGCGCATTCCAATCCATCAAGGGAATGGGTTTATCCAAGCTGAAACGGGCGGGGTGGAGGAGGTCACTCTTACAGTGAACCAAATTCCCGCACACTCTCATCCTTTCATGGCATCTGGCAGTGCTGCGAACGGGACGGAACCGGTCGGCAGGGTGATGGCGACCGCTCTTCAGGATGTTTATGTCGAGGATTTGACACCGGCAGTGATGAACCCTTCCTCAGTCTCGCCTATTGGGGGGAGCCAGCCACATACAAACCTCCAGCCATACCTTTGTGTGAACTTCATCATTTCGCTCTTCGGGATTTTCCCTTCTCAAACCTAGCGCTGCTCTCAACTCTTAACTTTTAACTGAACATGGCTGATCCATTTGTCGCAGAAATCCGCATTTTCCCATTTAACTTCGCACCAAGAGGCTGGGCGTTTTGCGATGGCCAAATCCTGCCGCTTTCACAAAACACGGCGCTCTTTTCCCTGCTAGGCACTACTTATGGAGGAAATGGCGAGTCGAACTTCGCGCTGCCAAATCTTCAGGGCAGTGCTTCGATGAATCCCGGGCAGGGGCCGGGTCTTTCACTGCGCGATCTAGGAGAAATTGGTGGCGTCGAAAATGTCACTCTCCTCCAAAGTGAAATGCCCGCGCATAGCCACGCGATGCGTGCGTCGGGTGAGGACGGCAATTCGGTCAACGCTGGCGGGAATCACATCGGTATCGGAAATAATCTCTTCGCCGCTGCTGCGAACCTTGGGCAGATGGCGCTTGAAGCAATCGCGCCCGCAGGTGGCGGGCTGCCGCATAACAATATGCAGCCGTATTTGACGCTCAATTTTTGCATCGCCCTTCAAGGAGTATTCCCGCCGCGCACTTAAATGGCCGCGACGGATGTAAGTCTGCGGCCCGTCTGCGCAGAAGATGCAGATTTTCTCCGCGCAGTTTATGCCGCTACTCGCATGGAGGAACTGGCACTGACGGATTGGAGCGATGCACAAAAAGCTGCGTTTTGCCGGCAGCAATTTGAGGCTCAGGATTCCCACTATCGGGCGCATTATCCCACGGCGGAATACTCAGTGATTGAGCGCGGTGGGATCGGAATCGGGCGGCTGTATGTGGACCGCTGGGAAAAGGAAATCCGCATTATGGATATTGCGCTGCTCCCCGAAGCGCGAGGTGCCAACATCGGCACAAAGCTGCTCACCGAGCTGCAAGCGCAAGCAGCCACAGAGGGAAAATCACTCACCATTCACGTAGAAAATTTCAACCTTGCACGGCGACTATATGAGCGACTGGGTTTCCGCGAGATTGAGAATAAAGGCGTGTATGTGCTGATGGCGTGGCGGCTCGACAAATCACCTGTTCAATCCTAAATTCAATTGCATGAGCGTCACCGTTGAACACATCAAGAAAGAGATTCGCGCACTCTCGCCGGAAGAAGTGGAAAAACTTTTGCGTGACCTCCAAGAAGAATACGCGATGACTGCGCCCGCCGAAATGAACGAGGCAACCATCGAAGCTGAGTGGGACAAGGAAATCGCCCGGAGAGTGAAGGATATTGAGGGAGGGAAGGTGAGGCTAATCTCTGGTGCAGAGCTTGAGCAGTCGATTGACGCTCTCTTTGCAAAGCGCGGCATTCAGCGGCGTGCGTAATGACATCTCTCGAAATTCACCCCGAAGCCGCGCAAGAGTTGGCAGACGTTTACGAGCATTACCTCACGATTGATGAAGGGCTTGCCCGCTCGTTCGATGAGCACTTCCGCAATCACCGCGACAGCATTCTCGCTAATCCATTTCAGTATAATATCCGCTGCGGACCGACCCGCCGTGTAAATTTGCTCCCGCGCTTTCGCGAAATCTACATCGCCTACATGCTGTGGAGGGATAAAGTCGTCATCCTTGCCGTCGCTCACGCAAAGCGGCGCCCTTATTACTGGCGAAATCGAGCGGGCGAATTGAGTGAGCTGTTTTAGCTCAACTAAAGACCGCCTCAAAATGTGAGGCGTCTCGATCTGCGCCGGTCTGCACGATGAATATCTCCAGCGGGCCGAGCTGCGCATTTTCGAGCTGGTAAATCTGCTGCGGAATACGCAGGGAGGGATCTCCGCAAAAACGAAGCGCAAATGGCGTGCGCTCAGTTCCGGTTCTCGCTGCACCGAGCAGCGCGGCTTCCACGAGCGTGAGCGAAAATGCGGGTTCGCCGCAGGTGAATGTCTGTCCTGTGCATGGTTCGCAGTGGGCGTGTGTCAATTGATCGAGCGCAATCATTGCGCGGAATAAATCACGGCATCACATGTTTGGAAAGGAAACCGGAAGGCCGCAAATTTTCAGCATCGTGGAGGCAAAAGAAATGCTTCCGTGTGATTGACTCGCCAAGGGCTTTCTGAAAAGAAAAGCGCGGTTTCGTAAGGGGTGTTTTTACCCGCATTCACCGCTGCACTCGCGGCAAAAAACTAATCAAATTATGAATCTGTCACCGCTCCGCTTTCGTCGTTCCACTTTAACCCGTGCAACAGCTTCCAAAACCAAAGTCGGCATCGAGGTGCTAGAAGCCCGCATCGCGCCTGCGGCGTTGTTGAATGCGACCAAGGTGGATGTCTTCGCTCCGGGCGGCGATGTGAATGGCGATGGCAATTTTGATCCGGGCGATACCATCCTCTACACGGTCACGATTACGAATGCGGGTGATGTGGATCTCACGGGTGTAACTTTTCAAGACATCATCGATCCAAACACCGCGCTGGGCGCAATCAACGCCTCTCCGCTGGCGAGGAACGATCTCTACACAGCGCAGGCCAATACGCAGCTTGTCGTTGGCACGCCCACGACGCTATCGGGATTGTTCACCTCCAGCGCTGTGAATCCGCTTGCGAATGATGCCGAGTTTTTCGGGGATGTGGCGGTGGGCACGATTCTCACGAGCTTCCAGCTCACGAGTGCGCAGGGAGGCTCTGTGGCGATGTTGACGACGGGGCCGAATGTCGGCTCGTTCAGCTACGTTCCGGCACCGGGTTTTACGGGGGTGGATACGTTCACCTACACTTTGCGGGATGATGGGCTTGATGGCACTGCGGGGAATGCGGACGACCTCAGCAGCGTAGGAACCATCAGCATCAGCGTGGTGGGAACGAACAATTCCAACGCGGCCAACGGGCCGGTGGTGTGGTATGCGGACAGCGCGTATGGTGGAGCGAATGGTGCCTCAAACGGCACCTCGGTGCGGCCATTCACGGCGCTCACGAGTTTGAATGCCGGAGGTGATCCCGATGACGCTGGAGATACGATTTACATTTTTGAAAGTGGAGCGACATACACGGCGGGTATCACGCTCGAAGGCTCACAAACGCTCATCGGCGAAGGAACAGCGCTGGTGATCAACGGCAACACGCTGAATGCGGCGGGCACCGCTCCCACGATCTCGCTGGGTGCAGGAACGGCGGTGACGCTCGGCAGCGGAAATACGCTCACGGGTTTCACCATCGGCAATTCCCAGCGCGACATCCTTGGAACCAATTTCGGCACGCTCACGGTGAGCAACGTGACGCTCAACGGCACCGGCAAAACGCTCGATCTGACGACCGGCAGCTTCGCGGCGGGATCGAGCTTCAACAGCGTGGCGACGACGGGCATCTCCGGCCTCGCGAATGCGGGGCACGGCATGGCGCTCATCAGCGTTGGCGGCTCGGTGAATTTTGGCAGCACGAGCATCGCGGGCACGACGGCGCAGGGCATTTTTGTGAACGCGAGCACTGCGGACATCACGTTTGGCAATACGACGGTGACGATGGGCGCAACGGCGATCAGCGGCGTGGAGGCGATCCGCTTTGAGTCAAACACAGCCGGCACGCGCAGTTTTGGCACGCTGGCGATTTCGGGCAGCGGTGCGCCGAGTGGCATCGGTTTCAACCTCGGCGACACGGCTGGGTCGGTGACGGTGACGGGCACGGCGAGCATCAATAACATCGCGCAAGGTGCGCTGAATGTGAACGGTGGGGCGACGGTGAGTTTCCAGACGCTGGACATCGGCACGACCGGCGCAATCGGCGGCAACGGCATCACGCTCTCCTCGCACAATGCGGCATTTTCCACGACGGGCGGGACGATCCAGAGCGTGACTGGGATTGACGTGAGCATCACCAACGGCACCGGGGCGGTGACGATTCCGAACACGATTACAAACACGGCGGGCGGATTAATTACGGTCGCCAGTCACACGACGGGCAATGTGACCTTTTCGGGCAATCTGTCCTCTACCGGCGGCGCGTCGGGCATCAGCATCTCCTCGATCAGCGGCACTTTGCTTTTCTCGGGCGCGACGAAGACGCTCTCCACTGCCACAAACGCGGCGGTTAATCTTACTGGCAACACGGGCGGGACGATCAATTTCACCGGCGGTGGGCTGGCGATAACGACAACGAGCGGAGCGGGGTTCGCGGCTACCGGCGGCGGAACCGTCAGCGTCACGGGCAGCGGCAACACGATCAGTTCGGGCACGGGCACGGCGCTGAATGTATCGAGCACGGCCATCGGCGGGGGCGGGCTGACTTTCCAAAGCATTTCCGCGAATGGCGCAGTAAACGGGATTGTGCTGAACAGCACCGGCGCGGGCGGCCTGACCGTCACGGGTAATGGCAGCACTACGCAGGGCGGTAACAACTCCGGCGGCACGATTCAGAGCACGACCGGCGACGCGATAAGCCTCACCAGCGCGAGCAATGTGTCGCTGACAAACATGCAACTGCTGAACATCGGCGGCGTGGATGTGCAGGGCATCAGCGCCACCAACCTCGGCGGCGCGAACTTTTTCATCGCTGGGCGGATGAACAATGTGGGATCGACTGGCAGTGGCAGTGGCAACGCCATCACGCTGATCAATAGCAGCACGAACCTGACGCTGTTCTCGGTCGAGAACAGCATCTTCCAAAATTCACTTTCCGGAACCTCGCACGTTCTAATGCAGCCGGGCGGCGCGGTGAGTGCGCGGCTTGATGTGAAGGATTCGCTTTTCGAGGGACTGGAGGCGCTCGCGGTGCAATCGAGCAGCGAGAACAACGCGACGGTCACGACGAACATCACTAATAATATCTTCCGCAATGCCTCGACGAACGGACAAGGCGGGACCGCGGTGACTTCCGGGACGGGAAGCACGGGGTCGAATACATTCGTGGTTTCGGGCAATACCTACTTCGGCCTAAACAACGGCGTGGCCGATGGCGCGAATGCCGGCACAGCGCAGTTCCAGACCGTGGGCGGCGCGCTCATCGGCTCTATTTTGAATAACACGCTCGGCACTGCCGCCGACAACAACGGCGACCGTCGTGGCATTGAGATTGTCGCGGAGCCGGATGTGTCGGTGAACGGGAACACGGGGCGCGTTGATGTGATTATCGAGGGTAACATCATCAACCGGTACACGAACCGCGAGGCAATCTTCGTGGACCTGCGTGAGGACACGCTGAATTCCGAACTCATCATCCGCAACAACAACATCGGGAACCTTGCCGGTTTCGTCGGCCAGGTCGGCGGCATCCGCGAGGCGGTGGACGTGCAGGTGCGCGGCGAAGCGACGTACAGGCTCGATATGCTGGTGACCGGCAACAACATCACAGTTACCAGCGACATTATCGGCGTGAACATTGAGGTGAACGCGGACGCCGCCAGCCCGGGCGCGCAGACGATGAACGCGCACATCACAAACAACACGATTGTTCAGCTTGGTGCCGGCACGAACCTCACGGTGCGCACGCGCACGAGCGATCCGCTCGTGGTAATGAACCTCAATATCAGTGGCAACACGCTGGAAGGCGCGGGGGGAATCCTAGCCGTCGAGGAAAATAGCGGAGACGTGAACTTGCAGCAGACGGACGCGGCAAATCTCTCTTCGGTCAACGGCGGAGTCACCCTCGCCAACCTTGGAACCTTGGACTTTGGCGTCGCCACACCAGCGGCACCGGCAGGGTTGATCTTTTCGCCGACGCCGGTTGCGGTGGTCGTGCCTGTCTTGGAGGAACCAGTTACCACTGAAATGCTACCAGTTGTGGCACCGCCAAGCGTGGTTCCACCGATAGGCGGCGGTGGCGAGACTCCGCTCATCGTCCCGCCGACGCCGGTCGTCGTGGATGACGGCATCCTTTCGCAAGCGGAACTCGACTCGCTGGTTGGCGCGGCGATCGCGCGGTGGGAAGCGTCGGGGCTCACGGCAGAGCAGAGCGCGCTGCTGCATAATGTAACGTTCTCGGTGAGCAACCTCCCCGGCTGGTATCTCGGCCAGGCGAGCGGCACAAATGTGACGCTGGATGCAGACGCGGCAGGCAACTCGTGGTTCATTGACACCACGCCGCTGGATGATTCGGAATTTGTAAATGGTCAGGCGACTGCGAATGGCGGCGCGTTTGGCCGCGTGGATGCGCTGACGACGATCACGCACGAACTTGGGCATGTGCTCGGACTGGATGATACCTATTCAAACTCCGACCGTGGTTCGCTGATGTATGGCTTTATCGGCCAAGGCGAGCGCCGCGTGGCTGCTGTCGGGCAGGCTTCGGGAGTGGTCGCGCATGGCGAGGAGCACGAGGGCGTCGAATACATCAACAGCACGCTGAACATCGGTGATCTCGGAATCGGCAAGAGCGTGACGGTGCAATTTTTCGCGACGATTAACTCGAACATCACGGTCAATTCCGTGAGCAACCAAGGCACGGTGGTTTCTAACCAGACGGTTTCTACGCTGACCGATGATCCGAGTGTGGGCGGTCTGGCGGACGCGACGGTGACGCCCGTGGATTTGCCGGATGTGACGGTGGCCGTTTCCCCTGCCGCAGTCTCGGAAGATGGGGCAGGCACTTTGGTCTATACTTTCACGCGCCAAGGTGCGGGCACGGATGCGCTGGCTGCGAATTTTAGCCTCAGCGGGACGGCGGCGTTGACGGGCGACTTCACGCTCTCCGGCACTGGCCTCACTTACACAGCGGGGGCCAGCACGGGCACGATCACTTTTGCGGCTGGCCAGACTACCGCGACGGTGACGATGAGCGCCACGGATGACACGGTCGTCGAGGTGGACGAGACGGTCATCATGACGGTGACGGCTGGCACCACCGGCTACGACGTGGGCACGCCTGCGAGCGCAACTGGCACGATCAATAATGACGACACACAAGTGGCGGTAGCGGTGGCACCGGGATCGGCGTTGGAAGATGGTGCGACGGGCCTCGTTTACACGTTCACGCGCACGGGCGTGACGACCAACGCGCTTTCGGTGGATTTCAATTTCACCGGGACCGCAAATTCCGCGATGGATTTCACGGTAACAGGCGGATCAAACATCACACTCGCGGGCGGCACGGTGGATTTTGCGCCGGGCGCAACGACGGCGACGATTACGGTGAACCCGTCGGCGGATTCGACGTTGGAAGTGGATGAGTCCGTCGTCATCACGGCGATTGCTGGTGCAGGCTACACGGTCGGCAGTGCGGCCACCGGCACCATCACAAACGACGATGCGGATGTGACGCTGGCTGTGCAGCCGGTTTCCGTGAACGAAGATGGCGCTGAAAATCTCGTCTATACGTTCACTCGCGCAGGCTTCACGACGAACGCTCTCACGGTGAATTTCAACGTGGGCGGCTCGGCGACTTTCGCGACGGACTACGCGCAGACGGGCGCGGCTTCATTCTCGGCGACGACGGGAACTGTGACGTTTGCCGCAGGCTCGGCGACGGCGATGGTGACGCTCGACCCGACTGTGGATGCGACTGGCGAATCCGACGAAACAACGGAACTCACGCTCGCCAGCGGAGCGGGCTACAACGTCGCCACCGCCGCCCCGGTCATCGGCACGATTGTGGATGATGATACCTCGGTGACGCTGGCAATTGCGCCAAGCTCCATCGTCGAGGACGCCGCTGGCACGATGGTCTATACGTTCACCCGCAGCGGCAATACGACGACTGCGCTGACGGTAAATTTCAACGTGAGCGGGACGGCGACTTTCGCGACGGACTACGCGCAAACGGGCGCGGCTTCATTTAATGCGACGACGGGAACGGTGACGTTTGCCGCTGGCTCGGCGACGGCGACGGTGACGCTCGACCCGACTGTGGATACGACCGTGGAAGCTGATGAAACCACGCTGCTCACGCTCGCAGCGGGGGCAGGCTACGGTATCGGCACTGCGGGCGCGGTGACGGGCACGATCCAAAACGACGATACGGATATTTCTGTCGCGGTGGCACCGGGATCGGTGGCGGAAGATGGCGCTGGAAATCTCATCTACACATTTACACGAACAGGCGTGGCGACGGGTGCGCTGACGGTGAATTTCAGCGTCGGCGGAACGGCGGCTTTGAGCGCAGATTACTCGCAGAGTGGTGCGGCGACATTTAATGCAACGACGGGGACTGTGACGTTTGGCGCTGGCTCGACGACGGCCACGGTGACTATCGATCCGACTACGGACAACGTGGTGGAGGCAGATGAGACGGTGCTGCTGACGATCACCGCTGGCTCCGGCTACAACATTGCTGGCAGCCCGGCGACAGGCAGCATCACGAATGATGATGCGACGGTATCCGTGGCGGTCGCGCCGACTTCGGTTGCGGAGGATGGTGTGCCGAATCTCGTTTATACGTTCACGCGCACTGGGCTTCTTACGAGTGTGTTGACGGTTGATTTCACCGTCGGCGGAAGCGCGATTTTTAACACCGACTACACGCAGTCCGGCGCGGCGACTTTCGCGGCGGGCGCAGGCACGGTGACGTTTGCCGCGAATAGCGAAACGGCGACTGTAACGCTCAATCCGACGACGGATGCGACGGCGGAAAATAACGAGACTGCGGTGCTCACGCTTGCGGCCTCCGGCGCGGGCTACACGTCCACCGGAACTGCGGCGACGGGCACGATTACGGATGACGACACGGCAGTTTCGCTCACGCTGACTCCGAGCGCGACGACTTCGGAAGGCACGCTCACAGCGCTCACTTACACGTTCACCCGCACGGGCGAAAACGCTGCTCCGTTGGTGGTAAATTTCACACGCGGCGGAACGGCGACGCTGGTGAGCGACTACACGCTCACGAGTGCGGCGGCGCTGGATACGGCGCTCGGAACCATCACCATCCCGGCGGGCAGTGCGACTGCGACGATGACGTTCACGCCGCTGAATGATACGGCGGTCGAGGGCGATGAAACGGGCGCTTTCACCGTGGCGGCGGGCGCTGGATACGGCATCGGCACGGTGGGCGCGGTCGTAGCGACGATTGCGGATAACGACGCGGATTTGAGCATAACGAAGACGGATGGCGTCACCACGGCGACTCCGGGGACGGCGACAACTTACACAATCGTGGTGAGCAATCCCGGCCTTACAAACATCGTCGGCGCGACGGTCGCGGATACTTTCCCCGCAATTTTTACAGGCGTAAATTGGACTGCGGTTACGGCTGGCGGTGGAAGCGCAACGCTGGCGGGAAGCGGCAATATCAACCAACTCGTGAATCTGCCGAGCGGCGCGAGCATCACTTACACAGTGAGCGGAACCATCAACGCATCGGCGACGGGCACGCTCGTGAATACGGCGACGGTCGCGGCGCCTGTGGGCTTCACCGATCAGGTGGCGGGAAATAATAGCGCGACGGATTCCGACACGCTCACGCCGCAAGCGGACCTCGCGGTTACGAAGACGGATGGCGTTGTTTCGGTCGTCC
>JANMLS010000253.1:0-12666 GCA_031372675.1 Verrucomicrobiaceae bacterium | reverse complement strand
CGGCTCTCGCAAAACGGAGGCGGACTCGAAAAGCACAAAGCGCTCATCGACAACGCTCTGGATGCGAATATCCCAATCGCGCCGCTTTTGCCATACCCCAGAGCCCCAGAGCCGGATTTCGATACGTTTTTACCCGGCGGCATTTAGCCCTTCAATCGCGGCGTTCGGGTTCAGGCGTTCTCCGTAAGCGGGCTGGAGATTTCCGGCAATCAATGGTCATTTGGTACCGCGACTTCCGGCCCTGCAGATGCGCTGTCGCTAAAAACAGCGTGAAAGAAACCGTGTCAGGAAATTTGGAGAAGTAGCCGACGAAATGTTTCCCAAACACCTTGTTACCGTGCCTCTTCGCTCAATTGATTTAAGAGCGGAGTCGTAATGTGAAAACCGAGCGCGCGAAGTTGCGTCAGGGTTTCGCGCAGGTCTGAGATCAGCCCTTCTTTTGCAGCATCGCGTAGAATACCGAGCGTTCCGGCGAGTTGAAGATTGCGACGCGACGCGATGATTCGAGCCTGAGCGTCGTCGATAATAACCACATCTGCACCGAGCGCCTCAGCGAGACTTATTGCTGCGATTTCGCCTCGATGAATTCCACGAAAATCTTGGTGATCAGGTATCGTAACCGTTTCGACCCTTAACCAAGCCGGGCGTGATTGAAGCCACTTACGAACGGATGATGGTGCTCGCGAATCAGAGAGTTCATCAAGCACCGCAGTGGGGATAATAATTTCACCGAACTGTCGTTCTAGCAGGTTTTTAAGACCGAGCAGAACGAGGTAGTTTATCGGCGTTGTATTACAAACTGTGAGCACGGCCTAAAACCTTGTCCAGCGTCTCTATATCGGCCTTCAAGTCATCTTCGTTGTAGTTCGGCCAGACACCGGCGGCGGAAAGAAAATCTATCGTCTCCCATCGCGAAGTGTGACCGAGCAATTGCCCGACTTGGAACGACGACAGCGCACGACTGTTGTATCCATCCACCGCCAAGTCTTCCAACGCACGACGCGATAAGTCACCGAACTGCTTTTGCAGCGGCGCGGAAATCGAATCGGGAATTTCTAAAGTCACAGTCATCGTTCGCCGATACAGTGCTCGCAAATTCGCCGCTCATCAACATTTCAAACCACAAACTGCGCGGTGAGGGCGGCGAAGTCGGCTTCGGAGATTGGGCCTGCGGTTTCGCCTTCGCGAAGTGGGGCGGCGCGGGTGGAGCGGCGGACTCGCGCGAGCCATTCGGGGCCGAGTGGTGCGGCGAGTAGTTCGTGGTGGGTGGCGGCGACGGTGGTCTGGTCTTTTTCGCCGGTGGCGGTGCCTTGGCCGACGTGGAAGCCGGCAAGCGCGAGGGTGACGCGGACTGCGGTGGAGCGACTGTAGCTGGTGAGCGTGCATGGCTCGGCGAGGAGCTGGCGGAGGGCGCTGAAGTGCGCGAGCGACCACATGCCGGGGTTTGCGGCAGGAGAGTAGGGATCGTAGAGGATGGCGTGGGGCGCGGGCGCAGGCGGGGCTGCGAGGAGAACGCGGAAATCGCCTGGGTGGAAAAACCATGCGATGTTGCCGATGGTGGCGTGCGATTTTTCGAGGATGCCGTGGAGTGCTTCGAGATGAGGAATCGGATAGCGGAGGGAGTCGGCGTTTTTTACGGCAAAATGGAGTGGCGCGAGTGTGTGGTCGAAGCTGTGAAGCTCGATACGGCAGCTCGTGGCGGCGAGAGCTTCGAGGACGGCGATGGCGTTTGCCGCCGCGCCAAGGCCGACATCCCAGATGATGAGGCGGTCCGCTTTTTCTGCGCGTTCGATGAGGCGGGACTGGCGGATGTGGAGTTCGCGGGCCTCGGTCATGGGGCCGACAACGGGGTGGAATGTTTCGCCATGTCGCAGGGAGCGCAGACTCATTGCACCCGAAGTGACGGGCACGAGCGTAAAGGAATCCAAATCATCAGGAGCAGACACGCGGAAGGCTTTCGCACCTAGCTCCTGAAAGCTCAAGCCATGACCGATAAACATATAGAAATTCCGTTTGAAGCGCCGGTCATGGTGCTGCCTTCGACGCTGCTTTTTCCAAACTCGCTGATGCCGCTTTTCATCTTCGAGCCGCGCTATCGCGAGATGCTGCAATGGGCGCTGGAGCACGACCGCGCATTTTGTGTGGCGCTACGAAAGCCGGGTGTGGATGACGCGGTGAATGAAGATGATTTTTTCCACACTGCCGGGCTTGGGATGGTGCGTGCGTGTGTGACTGCGCCGGATGGCACTTCGCATTTGATGCTGCAAGGAATCGCGCGGGTGCGCTTCGAGGGGTTCACAAAAAAGAAGCCATTTCGCATCGCGAAGCTCGCACTTATTCCGCCGGAGCTTTCGCCGCTGGAGCAGACGGAGCCTTTCGTGGCGGAAATCCGCGCACTCTGCGAACGCTTCCGGGAGCAGGGGATGACGGATAACATCGAGGAGTTCCTTTTCAAAATGAAGGACCACAATCATCTTGCCGATGCAGTCGCGCATTCGCTCGTGCAAGATGCGCTGCGGAGGCAGGAGATTCTGGAAGAGCCGCGTTTGCTGGAGCGGCTGCGGTTGCTAGTGGCGCATCTCGATGCGGAGACTGCGAAGAGCAAGTGAGCGTGAGTTTAGAACACGAAGCGGACGCCGGCGCGGATGTTCACGAAATCAGATTCGTCCTGCGCGAAGCCGTAAGTGGCTTCTGCGAAAATGCCGAGACGCGGGTTGACGCGCCATTCGACTCCGCCGCCGAGCGCGACAAATGCGTCGGTCCCATCTCGCGATTGGATGCCGCCGGTGGCTTTTAGGTAGGGCGAGAGATATGTGCCGTTGATCTCAAATGGGTAGCGGCCCACGATTCCTGCCGAGTGCTGCCAGAGCGTTTCGGAGTTGGACTCGGAGGCGTTTGTATCGAGCGTGAAGCCGAAATTTCTGTGGAAGAAATATGTGATAGCCAGACCGCCGCCGAAGCCGTCGCTGTCTGCTTCTACAAAAGCGCCATAGACATCGAGTTGAAGTTCCGTTTCGCCAAATGCAGGTTCGGGTTCCAGCGGCGGAGCGATTTCCTTTCCGGCGAATGCGGATGCAGCGAGAGCGGCGAGTGTGAGAGCGGTGAGTGTCTTCATAAAATAATGTGCGTTTTTCCGAAAGCGGTCTGCGGCGGACAAGCGAAATCTCCGCGTTTTAGACCGGGCGCAGCACTTCCACAATTTGTGCAAGCACCACGCCGCTCAAGGAAATGAGCCGGTTTGAGCGACCGAAGAGCGGTTGCGGCTCCGCGAGTCCAAACAGTTCCGCCAGCCGCTCGCATGGCGCGAATCGTAGAAAAGCGTGCGGCTCGCTGCCGTAGCGGATTTCGTTTTTGTTGAGCAGTCCACCAAGAGGTAGTCGTGCTTCCAAGATCTGCGAACGCATCGGTTCATCGAAAGCGTTCAGCGCGATTTCAATCGCTCCGTATTCCACGGGCAGCATCGTTTTTGCGCAGCAAAGCAGCACTTCGCGGCGGTAATGCACGGCTGTGTGTTCGCGCTGGAGAACGCGCAGTAGCATGTCGTCTTGGAAAAATTCTTCGAGCTTGGAAGTCATATCGCCCGCGTGGACAAGAAGCCGCCGCGCCTCGGTGCTGAGTTGATCCGGCGGGAGGATTTCAAAGACGGGCAACTCGCGCCCGGCGGCTTGGTAAAGAGCGGGGAGGGGATGAATGATGTCGCTCATGTGTATCGCGCGTTTTGGTGCTGCGGCAGGAAGAATGCGTGGAGGATGACATCAATTTTCAGCAACGCCTCGCGGGTTAAAACGAGCCAGTCGTCGCGCTCGCTGAGCAGCCCGCGCCGCGAAAGCTCCGCGAATTGCGCGGAGAAACGCTCCATCACATTCACGCCAAATTTCTGTGTGAAGTATGAAAGCGACACGCGCCCCAGCTTGAGCTGGAGAATCAGCTCGCGGATGAATCGCTCATCCAGCGTGGTTTCCAGCGCACGACCGATGGGCAGCTCGCCTTTTTCCACCGCCGCTGTGTAGCTCTCGAAATCGGGGAGATTTTGAAAATGCACGCCGCCGAGATGGCTGAAGCTCGCCACTCCGAGGCCGAGCAAATCCGCGCCTTTCCACAGCTCGTCGCGATACACAAACTTCGTCTTCTCCGGGTCGCGCACCGCAGTCGTCGCGCTCGTGACCGTGTAGCCCGCTTGCTCCAGCGCGGAGAATGCCTCGCTTACCCAGCGCCGCTTCGTGTGCCAGTCGGCGACCGGTGCGACGAGTTTTCCCTCGGTCTGCATTTGTTTGAAGATGCCCGTGTTGAAGGGCACTTCCATTTGATAAATCGTCACGCACTCGGGCTGAAGCTCCAGCAGCTTCGCGATGTTGCGCTGCCAGTTTTCATCCGTCTCCTCGACCATCCCGGCGATGAGGTCTATATTGATTTGCGGGAAGCCGATCTTCCGCGCGTGGCTGTATGCGCGGTAGATTTCGTCCTCCTTGTGCGCACGGCCATTCACTTCGAGGATGTGCTTGTCGAAGTTCTCCACGCCCAGCGAGAGCCGCGTGACTCCCATCGCGCGAATCGCCTCCAGCTTTTGCTCCGTGAGCGTCCCCGGCTCGGCCTCAAACGCGATTTCCTCCGCCTCGTCCCACGGCAGCGCGGCCTTCATCCGCTGCGTGAGCATCGTGAGCTGCGAGACGCTGAGGTAGCTCGGCGTGCCGCCGCCAAAATACACAAACTTAGGCTTGCGGCCCGCGATGCGCGGAGTGCGCGCATACATCTCCAGCTCGCGCATTCCGTGCTCGATGTAGCCTTTGATCTCCTCCGCATTTTTGTCCGTATAAACGCGGAAATAGCAGAAGTGGCAGCGCTTCCTGCAAAACGGGATGTGAAAATAAACGCCCAGCGCGGTTCCCTCCGCTGGCGGTGATTCGATGACCTCGCGCACTCGCGGAATGAGCGTCGGTTTCCAAAAAGAAAACGGCGGGTAATTTGCGACAAAATAATTCCCCGCAGTCGTCTCATCACCGTCTGCAAGCAGGCGGTCGAATATCTCGGCAGTATTGGCAGGCATGGTAGCGCGGAACTTTGCCCGCAGCGGGCACTCCGGCAACTAGATATTACGTTTGCGTAACATCGGCATGAATTTCGCCAACCGATCCTTCCAGTGCTTGCACACATCGCCCGTGCGAAGTTAGCCTCCGTGGATGCCGGTAAAAAAACGCAAATCGCCTGCGGCATCGCCCTTGCGAAACTCCGCAGCCGTCGAGGACTACCTCGAACGCATCCTCGAACTCATCAACACGAAGGGCTACGCACGAGTCGTGGACATTGCTGAATCGCTGAAAATCTCGCAGGCCAGCGTGACGAATATGGTGCAGCGGCTCGATGGCGAAGGGCTTCTTAAGTATGAAAAATACCGTGGCCTCGCGCTCACCGCATCCGGCGAGGCACTTGCAAAAAACATCACGCGCAGGCACCGGATTCTTACCGATTTCCTGCGCATATTTGGGCTGGATGAAGACATCATCTACCACGACGTAGAGGGCATGGAGCACCACATCAGCCCGCCTACGATGAAAGCAATCGAAGCTCTCACCAAACTGCTCGCCACCCAGCCCGCTCTCATCGCCCGGCTGCGGAAAGGACTGTAGAGCCTGTAAGGAGCTTCTCAAAGGTAGCAAAAGCACGGAGCAAAAGGGAGCGCGGGCTTCTAGCCCGTAGTGTCCGGCATTCTGCCGGGCACATGCAGTGGCGAGCAGCGTCCTCGTTCAATAGATATTCCCCACGGATTCCGGCAAGATGCCGGAACCTGCGGGCAGGATGCCCGCGCTCCCTTTTCTCCTGTGCTACTCACATCGCGAGCATCTCGCATGGAAGTTCCGTAGAGGCTCCAGATGCGTGTTACAGTTTCATTGCACCGCTTGCCCTTGGCTCATTTCCTGTTACTGACAACTGCTTCTCATGGAGTCCTTGGATTACAATACAGCTACTTGTCCCACTTGCGGGATGCTCATTGATGTCTCGAAAGAGGATATTTTTGCCAAGATTCATTGCGCCGGGTGTGGGACTTGGATGCGGGTAAGGCAGATTTTTGCCAATTTTGAGATTCAGGGGCTTTTGGGCGAGGGCGGGCAGGGGATGGTTTATCGGGCGACGGATTTGAAGCTGAACAGGCCGCTGGCGGTGAAGGTGATTCGCAAGGAGTTCAGCAAGGATAAGAGTTTCAAGAAGCGTTTTGAGAGCGAGGCGAAGATTACCGCTTCGCTGAATCATCCGAACATCGTGAAGGTTTATTCCTACGGCGAGGATCAAGGGATGATGTATCTCGCGATGGAGATGGTGGCTTCGGGCAGTCTGGATGCGATGATGGCGGATGCCGCGAAGGTGCCGGAGGATCGTGCGCTGGAGGTGGGTGCGCAGATTGCGCAAGGGCTGCGGGCGGGGCTGGAGAAGGGGCTGATCCATCGCGACATCAAGCCGGGGAACATTCTTTTTGCGAAGGATGGGACATCGAAGATCGTGGATTTCGGGCTTGCGATTCTTGTGGAGAAGCAGAGCGAGGAAGAGGGGGAAATGTGGGCGACGCCGTACTATGTCGCGCCGGAGAAATTGGACGGGACGCCGGAGGATTTTCGCAGCGATATGTATTCGCTGGCGGCGACGCTTTTTCATGCAATCGCGGGGCGTCCGCCGTTTATCACGGAGACAAATTCGATGGGGGAGCTGAAGAAGATCAAGAGCCGCCCGGTGCATTTGTTGAGCTTTGCGCCGGGGGTGTGCAATGCGACGGCGTTTGTGATTGATAAGGCGCTTTCGGCGAATCCTAAGGATCGTTTTGAGAGCTACGATGCGTTCATCGAGAATCTGGAGTTTGCTCGCGCGGAGATTCGCAAAGCGCACTCTGCTCCGAAGAGAAGGATGATCATTCCACGGGTGGAAGACGGGGGGAGCTGGATCACGTTTGGGGCGGTGTCTGCGGTGGTCGCGGTGGGGCTTTATTTCTGGCTGAATCGTGCGGTGAGTCAGCCGAAGCCAGCGGCATCAGTAGTCGCCAAAATCGAACCTAGCGTCCCTGTCGATGAACGCTACACGAATGCACGAAAGGATTTGCTAAAAGGTAAACATGAACAGGCGGCTGCAGCATTCCGAGAGCTGTATCGAAGCGGAAAGCTCGATGAGCCGCTGCATAGCTGGAGCGGCGTCCACGAAGCGCTGGCGGAGCTGTTAATCGGGCGTCCGGTGATTGCGCAGGAGACGCTCAAGAAACTCGGGGCTGAACTGTCGCCAAACGCAATTGGCGCAGATTTGCAGTTGAACGCTTTTTTTGCAAAGCTCGCCAAGCACGGCTCGGACAGCGCACCCACGGATTATTCGGAGTCTGGTAAATACGACGCATACAGCGTGGAGGCGCTGGGGCTTTTGGTGGCGGGATTAAAAAACTGGGAGCTGGGCGCACACGCAAACGCAGCGGAATGGCTGAAAGCCTATCGCAATGCGAGGCCGACGGGACCAGCGGAGTGGGTGCGAGAATACCGCAGGTATGCGAATGAACGCATAGATGACTTCGAGACTTTTAATTCCGTCGCGGCGGAAATTCGCAACTACGAAAGCGCACCGGAAGTTGCCCAGAATGCGATCAAGAATTTGACCGAGACAAAGTCGAAAATGAAATCGCACACGCTCGTCTCGATGCTTTCAGACTTAGAGCGCGATTTCGGATCAAAAATTAACGACGCAGTGGCGGCGACTGGCGATGCGATGAAGAAAAAAATCGCAGAGCAGGAAGCCGCCGAAAGCGCTGCGATGCTCAGTTTGAAACAGAAGCTCAAAAGAACCTGCGAGAGCTACCGTTTTGCCGAAGCCCTCGCGCTGATTAAAAGTGCGCCCGTGACTTTGCCGCAGAACATCGCCGAGCGTGACCTGCTGGAGCAGCGGATTTCGTGGCTTGCGAAATTCAAGGAGCAGCTCGTTCGCGACCTTTCCAAATCCAGCTACACCGCACCGCTCACGAAGAAAAATGGGCAGAAGCTGGCGGGCGGAGTGGCCCGCGTCACGGATACTCAGATCGAGATTCGTGTGGCTTTTGGGAATGTGCCGCTGCTTTGGTCGGATGTTGCGCCGGAGAGCGTGATGGCGATGGCCGCGTCGTTTTTGAAGCCGACGCTCCCGATTGATAATCTCGCCGAGCGCCAGTGGCACATCGGGGTATTTGGATTGTTCACAGGCAAGGTGAATGAAGGTGTGCAGTTCATGGATGCCGCCGCCGCAATCCGCGATGAATACCGGGTGCAACGCGCGATGTTCTTTCCGAGCACCACGCAGGAAGCTTCGCCCCCGCCAGCGCCGACGCCGACGCTCGATGAGCCGGGATCGTTGTAGGGAGTGTCTGATACCGTCTTTCAGGAATAAACTGACGATCTGCGGGGTGGCGGTCAGACAATTCCGTGTCCTTCCGTGGGTATTCATCTGCGGTTCTTAGAGTAATCCGGCCATTCGGAAAAAACCGAACGCCTCCCCAGACGCCAATCCGGTCATTGTGTAAAAACACGACGCCTCACCAACCGCCAATCAGGTCATAGGGAAAAAACACGACGCCTCACCAGACGCCTTTCTGGTTATCTGGAAAAAACAGGGTGCCTCACCAACCAGTTATCCCGAACACAGCTTTTAAACCGCTGATTTCGCAGATTTGCAGAACTGGAAGTCTTTCTATTTAGGGAGGCTATTGTCCTGACTTCAAACGATGTACAATCCACAGAATCTGCGCAATCTGCGGTTAAACAATCGCGGCGTTCGGGGTTACGCCAGCTTCTGCTCTTTACCCTCGCCGCGCAGGTGGATGGTCTTGTGCTCCAGATCGTGGATGGCGCGGATGTAGCGCACGGTGCGGCTTTTTGCCCGCATGAGGATGCTGTGGGTGATTGCTTTTTTCCCGCGAAGCATCACGCCGGGGAGCAGCGGGCTGTCGCTGATTCCTGTCGCGCAAAAAATGCAGCTCTCGCCCCACACGAGTTCATCGCTGCGGTAGTCGCGCAGGAGTGCTTCTTCGCCGACTGCTTTAATCGTCGAGAGTCGCTCGGCTTCATCGCGCGGGGCCATGCGCAAAATCATATCGCCACCCAGCGCACGCAGCGCGGCGGCGGTGAGAATGCCTTCGGGTGAGCCGCCGATTCCGTAAAAAAGGTCCACACCGCTATCGGCGAGCGAGGGCGAGACTGCGGCGGTGATGTCGCCATCGGTGATGAGGCGCAGCGCGGCACCCGTCTCGCGCACTTGCTTGATGAACTCCGCATGGCGCGGGCGTTGCAGCGTCATCACCACAAGGTCGCGCACGCGCTTGCCGAGTGCTTTGGCGACTTTCGCGAGATTTTCCGCGAGCGGTGCATCCAGCGAAAGCGGGTCCATCCCAGCCTCGATTGCGGCGACGACTTCGGGGCCGTAAGCGAGTTTCTTTGCGTAGAAAGTGGGGAGGTTTCGCATGACATGCGGGCTGTCTTCCGTGCTCTCGCTTGCGGCCATCACGGAGATGCTGTTGGGCAGACCTTGGGCGATGTTCGTGGTGCCATCAATCGGATCGAGCGCGATCTCAAACCTCGGTGAACCCGCCCGCCAAGTGCCGAGATGATCGCCGAGAAAAATGCCCGGCGCGTTGTCTTTGATCCCCTCGCCGATGACGACTTCGCCGCAAATATCTACGAGATCAAATACGCCAAAAATCGCATCGCACGCAGCCTTGTCTGCCTTTTCCTTTTCGCCGCGACCGAGCCACGGCAGGGAGTTGAGCGCGGCATTTTCCGTGGCGCGAACAAACTCAAATTCGATGGTGCGTTCGGGGTCCGTGGCGGAGAGAGATTGAGAAGACATGCGCTCCTTGTGGCTGCGTAGTTTGCGGTAGTCAAACCGCCTTTAGGGGACTCACGGAAGCGCGAAGCGCCGTGGAGTGCGTGTCCCGACATGTCGGGATCGCCGCCGTCTCTCAAGCGACTTGTCGCGCAGAGCCTCGTTCGCAAGGCCGTGAGCCGTTGCCACGGCTCTTTGCGTGACAAGTCCCGCAAGCCACGGCGGCGACAAGTCGCACGCACTCCAAGGCGCTTCGCGCTCAACTGCCGGGGAGGGTGACTCGGACTAGGCCGGGGCCTTTTTCTCCGGCGGGGGGGATTTCGATGGTGCCTTTGTGGTTTTCGATGATTTTGCGGGTGACGGTGAGGCCGAGGCCGAGGCCGACGCTGCGGGTGCTTTGAAATGGGATGCCGATTTCTTCGGCAACGTCGGGAGGAAAGCCGAGGCCGGCGTCCTGGACTTCGACGGAGAGGCTGGGGATGCCGTCTTTGGGGGTTTGCTGGATGCGGACGGTGACGGTGGGGTTTTCGGGGTTGGCTTGGAGGGCGTTGAGGATGAGTTCGGAGAATGCGTGGCGGAGGGCTTTGGTGTCGCCGGTGATGGTTGTGGGGTTGTCGCGGTCAATGTCGAGGCGGGCGACTCGTTTGCCGGGGTGGTAGGCGTGGGCTTCGTGGTAGGCGCTTTCGAGGAGGTCGGCGATTTTGATGGTGTCGCCGCCTTTGCCGTCCCAATCGCGACCGAGGAAGTTCATTTGGGAAGTGAGGCGCTGGATGCGGCGGACGCTTTTGCCGAGTTCGACGGAGAGTTCTTTGCGGGATTCGGCGTCTGTGTCGAATTCGAGCATTTGCTGCATGGTGGAGATGGGCGTGAGGGCGTTGCCGATTTCGTGGGCAAGGTGCCAGGCCATTTGGCGGACGAGGCGGAGTTTGTTGGTTTCGACTTCGAGTTGGACGGCGCGGTGTTGTTCGGTGATGTCGTCGAGGACGATGAGGGCGGCGTCTGCGCGGCTGTTGGCATCAACGCGGAAGGGGTTGATGCGGATGCCGACGAGCATTTCGGGTTTGTGGGGCGGGGTCCAGTTGAAGGGGGCGCAGGGTTGTCCTTGCTGGATGACTTGGAAGACGTAGCTGCCGAGTTGTTGGGGGAGGTCGCCGAAGTCGAAGTTTTTGCGGTTTTTCTGGCGGCTGCCGGGGGGGAAGAGGATGTCGAGGGCGGCTTGGTTGGCGTGGATGATGCCGCGATTGGAGCCGATGACGACGCAGCCGCTGCCGAGGGTGGCGATGATTTCATCAATGAGGCCGTGGCCGGCGGCGAGTTGTTCGTGGCGCCAGCAGTTGCGGAGGGCGGTGCCGAGTTCTTCGAGCCAGTGGAAAAGGTGGAGCAGCTCTTCGTCGGCAAAGGTGCCGCCGGTGATTCGTTCGTCGAGAAGGAGGATGCCGAGGAAGGTTTCGCGGTCGAGAATGGGGATGGCGATGGAGCTGCCGAGGATTTCAAATTCGCGGGTGATTTCGCGGTTGGCGGCGGCTTCGTGGCTGGCGGAGCGGAGGATGCGGCTGTGTTTGTGGAGGTGTGCGCCGAGGCCGCTGGTGAGGGAGAGGGCGAAGTGTTCGAGGATGCTGGGGTCGTGGCCGATGGCCTGGACTGCGCGGAGCCATTGGTCATCCACGGAGGGTGCGCCGTCGGTGTTGATGCCGTCTGCTTTCCGCAGGAATACGGCGGCGCGATTGACGCCCATGGCTTCGCGGACTTGCTGGAGGGCGTGCTGGAGAAGAGAGCGTGCGTCGAGGCTGTGGACGAGGAGGGAGGAGAAACGGCGGAGGTTGTCGAGCTGCCGCATTTGCTGGGAGGGAGGCGAGGGGAGCACGGCGATTTGTGCGGGCTGGGCGGGGAGTATTTTGTTTTGCTGGGCGATGATTGCGGTGCTCGTTTCGGGGGCGAGAAGTTTGTCGAGGATGTGGTTGAGGAGGCGGCCCCGGATGGGTTTGTCGAGGACGTGGGCGACGCCGAGGAGGTAGGCTTCTTCTTCCCAATGGCGATTGGTGTCGGCGGTGAAGACGATGAGGGGGACTTGGCCGGCGTGTTCTTTGACTTCTTTGACGATGCGGATGATTTGGGCGTCGTTCAGATCGACGTCGATCATCACGGCATCAATCGCCTGCCGCCCGAAGAGCGAGGTGGCTTGGAATGCGTCTTCCTTTACGAGGACTCGCCAGCGCGAAGGCTCCAGCGCGGAGGCAACTGCCGCGCCGAATTCGGGCTGGTATGTGAGGACAAGTAAGGTGTGCATTTTGTGTGGTTACGCGATCTTGAATTGGGAAGGCTCGGTGGGGATGAGGGTCTTTTGGTCTTCGAGTTGGTGGCAGGGGATGTCGAGGGCGACGGTGGTGCCTTTTCCGGGTTCGCTGGAGATGGCGAGTGTGCCGCCGTGCATGGCTGCGATTTTGCGGCAGATGGCGAGGCCGAGGCCGAAGCCGCGTTCGGCGTCGCCGGTTTTTTTTGTGGAGAAGTATGGCTCGAAGATGCGGCTTTGGTCTTCGTGGGAGATTCCTGCGCCTTGGTCTATGACTTCGATGCGCACCCATTCGCGATGGTTGTCGAGGCGCGGGCGGTGGAGGACGATGCGGATGGTGGAGTCGTCCACGGAGGCGTCAATGGCGTTTGCGATTAAATTGGAGAGCAGGCGCTGGATGAGGACTGCATCGAGCGTGGCGGGGACTTCGCCGGAGAGCTGCTTCTCGTAGAGCATGGTTTTGCCTTTGCGTTTGCCTACTATTGCGTCGGCGATGACAGTCTCCACGAGCAAGTCGAGCCGCTGGGGTTTGAGGTCGAGGCGTAGGTTTTGGGTGAAGAAAA